>NZ_JBNPVS010000090.1:0-15610 GCF_050434225.1 Paraburkholderia sp. GAS32
CAAATTCATCGATCTCTTCTGTCATTGCGATCGCCCGCAGTCTCTATTACTTCATACTACCAGGTATCGCTTTTTATTGACACAGTAAGACTAGTACCACTGTGTTAAAAAATAAGGGATTATTCACTTATCTTCAAGTAAATGATGAGGAATGCGATGGAACGTCCTTCGGGGCGGTTCGACGAGTACGTGTCCATGATGGCTCAGTCGCTGGGGCACGCTGATCGTGTCGAGCCATTTCGTGGTTACTGCACGGGGTTGATGTTGCCGGTCAGGCGCAAGAGCGTTGAGCCCATGGCGGCGCATCTGTCACGGGACCGGGTGCGCTCGGAACACCAGCGTCTGCATCACTTTGTAGCCGATGCACCGTGGTCGGATCAGGCGGTGCTTGATACAGTGCGCAGTTATGCGCTTGAGCGGATCGGCCGTCGTGCGGGACCACCTGAGGCGCTGATCATTGACGATACCGGCTTTCCAAAGAAGGGCAAGCACTCGGTCGGGTCGCCCGGCAGTACTGCGGCCAGTTGGGCAAGCAGGACAACTGCCAGGTGGCCGTCAGCGTCTCGCTCGCAAATGAACGCTTCAGTCTGCCGGTCCGCTATCAGCTGTACCTGCCGCAAAGCTGGGCCAATGACGCGGACCGGCGGAAGGCTGCCAAAGTGCCTGAAGCGCTTGAGTTCGTCACCAAGCCGATGCTGGCGCTGCAACTGCTTGAAAATCTCGCAGAGGTAGAATCCCTACCGCGACTGGTTCTGGCCGATGCCGGTTACGGGGCGAGCACCGAGTTCCGCCAGCAGCTCACGGAGATGGGCTTCACGTATGTGGTCGGGGTGACAGGCGCGGTCAGCCTGCGGACGCAAGCTCAGGCGCTGCTGCGAGCAAAAGAGCTGGCCATGCAGTTGCCGTCGCGGCGCTTTCGCACCGTCACATGGCGAGAAGGCACCCACGCTGCCTTGTCGTCGCGCTTTGCGGCGATACGGGTGCACTGCGCCTCCCGCGCAGCCCAGCTATCTGAGACCGCCGAGGAACAGTGGCTGCTCGTCGAGTGGCCCAGCGAAGAGCTCGAGCCGACCAAATACTTCCTCAGCACGTTGCCGGCTGACACGCCGATCAAGGAACTCGTGCGACTTGCAAAACTGCGCTGGCGCATTGAGCGCGATTATCAGGAGCTCAAGCAGGAACTCGGCCTGGGGCACTTCGAGGGACGCAGCTGGCGCGGCTTTCATCACCACGCGACGCTGTGCATAGCCGCTTATGGCTTTCTCGTCACCGAACGCCTGGTGGCGCAAAAAAAACTCCAGCCCATCGGCTACCCGGCGAAGTGCCTTCCTTACCCGAGGACTTCCGGCCCCGGGGCGCCCCTGCGTAAGCAGCGCCATGTGCCGGACTCCATTACAACGCTGCGGCTGGAGCTTGCTGCCGCCCTGCTTGCCCGTCTCGAACGGAGCCCATGCTGCGGCCGGAAAATCGAGTAGTTTGTTAACACAATGGTTCTAGGAAAGTGGCCAAGGTGTAGTGGGAGCATCCTACGTTTTTAGTTCTGCGATCCGGCAAGCGGGCCGGTTACCGGCCCGTCACGGTCAGATGAACCTCAGACACGCTCGAATACGGCGGAGATGCCTTGGCCGCCACCGATGCACATTGCCACCAGTGCGTATTTCCCATTGATGCGGTGCAGTTCGTGGATCGCCTTGGTCGAGATGATGGCCCCCGTTGCGCCGATCGGGTGTCCAATCGAAATACCCGAACCATTCGGGTTCACCTTTGCAGGATCGAGTTCGAGCTCACGCGTTACTGCACACGCCTGGGCGGCGAAGGCTTCGTTCGCCTCGATGACGTCGATACTCGCGGTGGAAATTCCCGCCCGCCGCAGCGCCTGCCTGGCGGCGGGCACGGAGCCAATTCCCATGATTCTGGGATCAACCCCAGCATGACCATAGCTGACCAGGCGGGCGAGCGGCGCTAGGCCGTAGATTTTCACTGCCTCGCCCGATGCGAGGACCAGGGCCGATGCACCGTCGTTGATGCCTGATGAATTTCCTGCCGTTACAACGCCGTCCTTTTTGAAGGCCGGCTTCATTTTCGCGAGTGTTTCGACCGTCGTGTCACCCTTCACATGCTCATCCGTGTCGAACGGGGCGGATTCCCGTTTTTTTGTGACAGGCACCGGGACGATCTGGCTGCGGAAATGTCCAGCCGCGATCGCGGCGCTCGCCCGCTGGTGGCTTTCCGCGGACAGTGCGTCCATATCGCTACGTGACACGTCGAATTGCTCCGCGACATTTTCGGCTGTCGTTCCCATATGTATGTCGTACAGCGGGTCGTGCAGCACGCCGACCATATAGTCCAGCAACTCCGCGTCCCCCATTCGGGTTCCCCAGCGGGCCGACTGCATGACGTACGGGCCACGTGACATCGACTCTGCGCCACCTGCGATAGCCAGTTCGCAGGTGCCCAAGGCTATCGCCTGTGCCGCAGAAATGATCGCCTGGACACCGGAGCCGCACAGGCGGTTGACGTTGAAGGCGGGAGTGGTGACGGGCAGACCCGCGCCCAGTGCGGATACGCGGCTCAGATACGCATCGCTGGGCTCGGTGGGAATCACGTTGCCCATCACAACATGGCCGATCCTGTCGACAGGTGCGGCGCTACGTATCAAGGCTTCCTTCACCACGAGCGTTGCCAGCTCGCCCAGCGGCGTATCTTTCAGACTACCGCCGTAGGTGCCGACGGCTGTGCGCACTGCGCTGACAACAAAAACTTCATTTGAGGCTGTCATTGGATATCTATCTGAGATCGTGTTAACTGGAGATACGGCTTCAGCGAACAGGACTACTGCCCGGCCTTGGCAAGAAGTTCTGCAACGACCAACGCCGGATCAGCTCATAGCTGGCAAACGACGCCGCGCTCGAACAGCAACTATCCAATGTCGCGCAGGCTCAACTGAAACCGGACACATCAGCGCCCGGCGCAACTAACGACGGCCGCCGGATAGCGATGGCTGCGATAGAGCGATCTCGTTTTGCCCATCACACCATCGCACGCGACTGCCCCAACAACGTGACAATGCCCCGGCAGCCAAGGCAAACGGAACGATCACTGCACTTCCTGTCGCAGAAGGCGACAATCCTTATATGTCGTCGTTCATCTGCTTTCCGGGTCGAGCGGTCGTTACTTTGTTACAGAGACACAGTACGCACGTGTGCGATCGGCCGTCTCATTCACGGGTGAGCCGGATCAGGCGCTTGCCGAGGTTGTCGCCGCGGTAGAGACCGGCGATCGCCCCCGGTGCGTTATCGATACCGTCGAGCACCTCTTCAAGGTAGCGCAACTGGCCCGAGCGCAGCCAGCCCGCCAGGTCATGGCGCGCGATGTCCTCGTGTTCGGGATGGTCGAACATAACGAAGCCCTCCATGCGGGCACCCTTCACGAGCAGGTGCCTCTCGACGCGCGGGCCTTGCGGCGGAGGATCCCAACTCGCGACTGAGGCCGTTCCGCAGACGACAATGCGGGCCCCAGTGTTCAGATGGCCGTGGACAGCATCGCTGATAGGGCCGGCGGTGTTGTCGAAGTAGATGTCCACACCGCCCTCGCAGGCGACGGCGAGCTGCTGCGCGAAATCTGGAGCCTTGTAGTCGACGGCTGCGTCAAAGCCGAATGATTTGGTACACAGCTCTGTCTTTTGTGGGCCACCTGCGATGCCCACCGTGCGGCAACCCTTGAGTTTCGCAATCTGCCCAACACAGGAGCCTACGGCGCCCGCGGCCGTGGAGACCACGACCGTCTCGCCGGGCTGGGGCCGGCCTACTTCAAGCAGGCCATAGTGCGCGGTCACTCCGTTGAGGCCGAGAACGCCCAGTGCCGTCGAAGGCGGAAGGTCTGTGTCGGTGACCTTGCGTTGGATTGCCTGCGCTTCCACTGCCGCATAGTCCTGCCAGCCGAAGAGGCCGGTAACGAGATCGCCCTCCCGGTAGTCCGGATGACGTGAGGCCTCGACACGCCCGACGGCGAACGAGCGCATGACACCGCCGATAGGGACCGGCTCAGAATAATTCTTCACGGCGCTGACCCAGGCGCGCATGGCCGGTTCGACCGACAGATAAAGGTTACGCACAAGCACCTGGTTCATGGCAGGCGTAGGCGGGGCGCTCTCGACGATCTGGAAATGCCGGCTCTCGGGGATGCCCGTCGGGCGTGACGTCAAGAGCACTTGGCGGTTGACTGTAACGATCATGTAGGTTTCCTCTGCAAGTTTTCAACGAGCGCCGCGTTGCGGATGTACGCTTGTTGTACTCAGCGTGCAGCGCCATATAGGGCAAGTCTGCCCTCACCACGTTTCAAGCCTGCCGCCCCGCTGACGGCGACGATTTTTCCGTGCTTTCGCTCGAGCATCTGCGATAACGCGGCGCGACAGAGCCGGTGTAGCGAATAGCAGTTTCGCCCGAACACCCGTTGCATTTCGGCGCCGTCGCATTCCACAACTGGCACGAACCTGTCGGGGTTCGCGATGAGCATGCCCGCATGGCCGGCCTCACCGATCACGTTGGCTTCCTGTGTGATCGCCAGCTCACGGCGATCCGCAAACACCTCAGCGCCTTCTTCCCAAGGACCGGATCCTCAAGTCACTGCTGTTGATCTGACGCATCTAAGCTGGCCAGAGCGATTCAGCTTCGAGTACGTCAGCGTTCATGCGAAAGACGACGCCCCTTCTTTCTCAACGCGGCAGCCAGACCGCCTTCCCCGACGCCCTTGGTACAAGAGGGAACCTGAAGCGCCCTGGCGTCTTTGACATCTGCACCTGGTCAGTCACTCCTTGATAGTGGCCCATGGGCGTATCAGCCTCGAACAGCTCAGGAGATAAATATTCGTGACCGCCTGCCGTACCAGCGATCCTCGCGGCGTACTGTTTGTCGAAAACGCCGAGCTGCAGCAACCAGATGGCGAGTCGGGCCATCGACAGGCGAATGCGATAGCTGCCGCCTTCCACGGCCCGTCTCTTCAGTGCAGCGATGACGCCGATGCTCGCCATCCAGGATGTGAGGTAGTCATTGACGACAAAAATCTCGGGTAGCCGAGGGTTGTCCGGTGACCCCTCCAGCGTCAACGAGCCAGTGACGCCACCAGCCGTCTGGTCGAAACCGACCCGGTTTGCCCAGGGCCCACGCGGGCCATAGATAGAGATGTCGACGTGGATCATCCCGGGTCGGATCTCGGCCAGGTTCTGTGCAGACAGCCCACGCCTGTCAAGATACCCCGGTCGGCGATTCGCAAAGAAGACATCTGCATCTTTGGCCAGGTCCTTGAATCGCTGCAGTTCGTCGGCGCGGCCGAGGTCCATCATCGCGGAACGCAAGCCGACGTTCGCCGTAGCGTAGAGGGCGTCTATCTCGTAGTCGTTCGGTTCCCAGATATTCAGGACGTCGGCCCCGTGGTAAGCCAGCGCTCTCCCCAGTCCCGCACCGGCAATCACATGCCCGAGTCCGAGGGCCCGAACGCCGCTCAAAGGATCCTCTGGATTCGAGGTGAACGGCTCGGGGTCACTCTCGCCAATTTTTTCGATCTCGATCAGTGGCATGTCCTTGATGTACTGGAACTGGGGCTCCCTTGCGAACTCGTCAAATGTGCGGACCATCGTTGCCTGGACGCCGGCACGGGCTGCCGCATCTTCAAGGTCGACAGCGTTCCACTTGCGTGCGGCTTCAGCCACTGCCCGCCTGTCGTCGTGACAGCCGAGGAAGGCCAAGGCTGTCTTTGCTGTGCGCGGGTAGACGTTGATAAGCTGTACCCAGCGATCGTCCGCTGTCCGGTACATAGTCGTCGGCCAGAAAGGGCTGTCGGCGTCGGCGGGATTGCGCGGCGCATAGCCATTTAGCAACTCCCATTTTTTGTCATAGAAGGGACAAAGGCGATGTAGGACCTGACCCAGGTTCACGCTCAGGTCCTGCGACTCGCCACCTCTGAAACGCCACAGGTCGCCGACTGCCACCGCTTTGGCCATCAAGGTGACACCTGCCATGGTCGCGAGTGCGAGTGGGCTCGAGATGACCGGATCACTACCGATGAAGGTTATTGACCCGCCCGCCGAACTTGGATCGAGTCCAACGACGCTCAATACCTCGGCCAACTCCCGCCTCAGGTCGATGGATTGCCCATCGGTCATAGGATTGGCCAGCGCGGCCTTCACGCGTCCCTCGAGATCGGGGTGTTCCACTGTTGTTCTCATGTTCATTACGTTTGTCTCCGGTTCGTTCCTTTATCAGCGCCCGTGGAGCATGAGGCCAACCTTGCAGGTATACCCCACAGTGCAGTCTCAGAGCCCGGTCATGACGCGTACATCGTTCCTGCGCCGCAGCTGACGATAGCGCTTGGATGGAATAGTATTTTTCCTTTGCGCTCGCCGCCAAGACTTTGTAAGCTCATGATTGTGCTTTTGAGGCATAGCCAAATGGAACTCAGACATCTTCGGTATTTCGTCGCGGTCGTGGAAGAGGGCAGCTTCAACCGTGCGGCGACGCTTCGCCTGCATACTGCGCAGCCGTCACTAAGCCGACAGATCGGAGATCTGGAAGATGAGTTGGGCGTGCAGCTACTGAAGAGGAGCAGCCAGGGGCTCGAGCCAACGGCCGCCGGGCGAGCCTTTCTCGACCATGCTCGCCTGATACTTGCTCAAGTCGACGCGGCAAGCGAGGCCGCAAAGCGAGCAGGCAAAGAAAATCAGGCCTCGCTCGCAGTTGGGTTTCTGACCGGATTCGAAATCGATTGGCTCCCCAAGGTCCTGAAGATCTTGCGGGGAAAGCTGAACGAGACCGATCTCATCGTCAGTAGCAAATCGACACCTTCACTAATCAAGTCACTCATCAATGGCGAACTCGACCTGGCATTTTTGCGTCCCGATCCTCAGGTTACCGAACTATTCTTTAAGACCGTGTTGACGGAGCCAATAATGGCATTCTTGCCAGTAGGACATGAGTTGGCCTGTCACCAGTTCATTGACCCAATCGACTTGGAGGGACAACCGTTGATTCGACTCTCGAAGGTTCACGCTCCCGCAGTCAGAAGCGTGGTCGACGGCTATCTCGACCGAGTCGGCGTCCACCCAGGACCTGCGCCAGAAGCTGACAATATGTCCATGGTCATTTCACTGACGCTTTCAGCGCGCGCCGTCACCCTTCAGCCGGCCTACATCAAAGCGCTGTTGCCACCGTCCGTCGTGTGCATTCCACTGAGTGGCGAACCTCCGATGGTCCAGTTGGCCGTAGCGATAAACAAGACTCGCCCGCACGGATTAGCGGAACTCGTGTTTTCAACGCTCGACGGCCAGACCACGCACTGACTACCGGTCGAAGGCTCTGATGTGATGGACGTCTCCCCTTTTGTATATTGAAATTCTTGATTTTGTTCTTCACGGCAGGAGGCTGTGGAGCTTGTGGGAAAAGGTAAGCGGATCAGCATTTACGTGAAATCGCACTCCTCATAATTTTCTTGAAGACAAGCGAATAATGCCTTATTTTGTAACACAGTGGTACTAGGGCCCGCGGGCCGTGGCGCGGAGCATCAATGCGCTGATGACGGCAACGTATTGGCTGGTCGGGCGTCGAATCGGAGCAGGGAGGACGGGAGAGCGCGGCGTATGGACAGGCACTCCTGCAGCGCCTGTCGGCGGACCTGACGAAGCGGTTTGGGCGGGGCTTCGGCGCTCACAATCTGGAATTGATGCGCCTGTTCTACCAGAGCTATCCGCGGGCGAGATTTTCGGAGCAGTGATTCGGAAATCACCTTTTGCGCGCGAAGTACGATTACCCCCGTTCGGAGCGCCATCAAGCTCGTGTCCGATCGGACTTACGCAACAAAATCCGCAAGTTGCGCACTTCCAGCCGGACTTTTTCGTTTTAAATCAGTGGCACAGGGGTCCGATTCCGTCTCACGTTGAGACAAAAGGCTAGGCGCGGAGCGTGCCTTGACCGGCCGTGACGCGCGTGACAGCACGCAAGAATGCCAAGGGGTTGCTGGACGTGCCGATGCCTGCAAGGAGGTGGCGACGTTGATAATGGCGGATCGCATAGGATCCAGAGGGATTTCGTGCCGAACGGTCGGCGGTGCGTTGCCCGCGTCGCTCATCGTGAGGGGCGATATTCACTCACTGAACTGTTCGCGCGAGCGGACTCGAATGAATACGAACGCCGTATAGCATTCAGATTCGGGCAATGCGCGAGGGTTTTAGACGTCGTGCGGATCGCAAGGTGGCATGCGGCGGATTGAGTATGAGTCGCGCGAACAAGAAACGATATCGAGCTTTAAAACAGGCAGGACAGGAGAAAGGAAGGCATGGCGCCCGGTCGTCGCGTGACGCCGGGGCTTTATCGGCTCGTGAAGTGGCCGAAGTAGATTTGCGTGCCGAGCAGCAGGACGCCGATAAGCAGCAAAACGACACCGATCAAGACGAGCGGCGGCATGGCGTCAATACACCAGCGGCGGAACCGTACGAATGTCTTCGTCGCCGATGCCCTGATCCTTTGGCCAATGGTTGCGTCGAGCGGCAATGCTGGAAGCGGCGGTTTGCCAACGACTGCGGCCTCGAGATTGTTGATCCGGAGGTCAACCTGGGCAACCGCGTCAAGAAGCATTTTTTTGAGGCGCGCCTCCGCCGACATTTGATGGACGTCGACGAGCTTCGCGAGGGCCACGTATCCGTTGAAATGAACCTCGTCCCCGAGTTTCTTGAAGCGCTCTTCCCAGATCGAGTCCTGGTTTAGGGTGGCAATGGCTTTTGCCACCGCGCGCTCGATTTCGGTGGACGCTTGGCCCACCGAGGCGGCTGATTGGGACGTCGCGGCCTGTACTCGTTCCAGCTTGTCGACAGCCTGCTGAAACGAAGCTTCGCCTTCGCGAAAGCTCTGGACGAGCTTTCGCATTTCTCTGAAGGTGAGCCTGATGCGAGCGGATTCGGCAGTGGGCAGGTTGTCAAGCATGGAGGTCGGTCAGGCGCTATTGCTCATGCTGCTCCGTCGGGACGCTCGTTGCTGGCGCGGCGACTTTCCGGGCGGGCTCGTGAATGTCAATATTCAACTCGGCCCACGCGCGGTCCAGGATATCGCGTGCCTGACCAGCCATCTCCTGCAAAAGCGCGTTGTCGCACGCGAGTTCCTCGGCAGTGGTATCGCCAGCGTTAATGGCTTCCATGATTTTCGCCGAGTAGTCGGTGCGATCATTGACAACATCTAGCCAGGATCGGTTAGCAGCGGCGAGATGCGAAAACAGCTGCAGTTGCGGGATATAGCATTTGGGATTGATCTTTACGCGACGGTCCTGTTCGGCAAACGCGAAGAGGTGAGTAAATTCCCCTTCGATCGGGGCAGTCCGGACCGGCTTCCTGACCATGTTCAGGACGACACGAATGCGGTCAGGGTCGACGCCAACATTGTCGAGAAGCGTCTGGATGGTGGTGATGGTCTCAATCTGACCGCGATCATTTTGCGTGGCGGGAACGACGATATAGTCGAATTGGTCGCGGCCACCTGATTCATTCACCTTGTCGATGAAAGCTTCGGCGTTAGAAGCGCCGACGTCCGTGACGGTGTTCCCGTACACCGAGAAGCGACGCAGGTCTCGGTAGTAGTCCGAATACTGAGCCGCCGCATAGCGACGAACGCGCACCCCATAACGTTCTGCGTCGGTATTGTTCGTCTCGATCGACATGAGTTCGCCGCCCACGCGGGGGTGGATCAGACACCCTCCGATCGTGCTCTTGCCGACGCCACCGAAGTTATGAAGGATCAGGAGGTTCTTGCCGCGCATCTGGGTACCTTTGGGAATTGGTTATCTCGCCCGTACGAATTTCCCCTGCTCTCAGCCGCCTCTGATATGAGGCTTTGGCTGCGACGTTCTTGGGGTCGCTCGGGTCATAGCGGATAAGTGGGCTCCTTTGGGGCTGATCACCACTATGGGCGGTCACCTCGAAGGTCTTACCGGAACCTGCCTCGCCATCATAGTTATCGTTGCCCCCTGCACGCGGGCTAAAAGCGCAGGATTTCTCGCCCGCATTCGAGGTTTCGGCCGGTTGGTTAGCGGGTCCCGTCACATCGTTTTTAATTTGGTCGGGGCCGAAGGCATCTGCTGGCTGGCCTGCAGATCGGCTTAAGCCGTGCAATGCCCCCTCAATTGGGTTGTGATGTGCCGTTGGCGCCCCCCTTTCCGTTCCTGCGCGACGCGCATGCTCAAGGCTTCCGGATGTCTTGGGATGAAGCGCAAGTTCGGGTATTTGAGATGACGGGGATGCTTCACGACCAATTGAAGTCGCGGTCGGTTCGGGGACCTCGGCCGGCTGCCCTTGGGCCTGGTCGTCTGCGTGTTCGAACTGGTCCGCTTTGACGATGGCGGGTCTTGCGCCCGCGGCGACAGGCGGGACTTGCCCCGAAGACACCGGCTTGGCAGCGGGGTGCCTGTCGGGATAGCGCTTGAAGTAGCCATTGACGGCGTTTTTGGTCACCTGAACGTTATTCAGCTTCAGGAAATTGGCGATTCCCTGCCCACTGACGCCTCGCGCTCGCAATAGGCGGATCTCGTTGTCGAAGGCGCTAATTTTGGAGCGTCTGCCGACCAGACCGGATTCAAGGAACTCTTCAACATTCATTTTTGGCCCATCTGTCGAATTGGAGTGCGTACGCAGGAAATCTCGAAATCAGTTTGCCCGCAAAGGCTCCATATCCGGTCTCGAAAGAATCCCTAATCCTGGCGACATTCTGGTGATGGCCACCAATCGACCACTCATCGACAATCAAGCGACCACTCATCGAGTACTCATCGACAGCGGATCGACCATGACCGACTACTCATCGACTACAAATCGACAAACCAAACGACCACCTGCAGACAATCAGGCGACCATTCTTCGACCAACAATCGACAACGAATCGACAACCAACCGGCCACCCATCGGGAACACGGCGGAGGCTCATTGAATCCGTTGCGGGTACAAACGAAGGCTTAGTTGTCGACACCGAGGCGATCGGGGTGATCTGAAGGCACGTGGCAACAATTGGGGTTGAACGCTCGCCACAGGGGCGAAGCGGCCGCGGAGGCCGGGGTGCATACAGCGGTACAGGGCCGCAACACAGTGGCGAGATCCCTTGCGAAGAGTGCGAGACTATGCTTTACTTCGAGCCACTGCTCCTCGCGCTCCTTGAAGCCGTTGGGCAACCAGATGCAAAACGTGCCGCCGATGCGGCAGCTGTAAGTCTCGTACTCGCACGGGACACCCCTCAAAGATTCCGCGGAGCCATCCGCGCGAACGAAGTTTTCTGCACCCAAACGCCTCTCGGCGTTTTTTTTGTTTTTAACTCACGCGACTCCCCAACAGATCCACACAGAGTCAGGGCCAAACCCTAGACGGCGTGCGACCGAGCGGGGTGTTTTCCCCGTCTGAGGATCGACATACGTGCGGGGGAAGTCGCGGCAGATTCGCAGCAACCGTAGGCGTAACCGTTCGATGGCGGACGGACTGTTCACTGGTCGCGCAAGCGTCGGGGTGAGTGGGGTCGCCTTGCCCGCCAGTCATGGCAGGGAAGATCAAATACCGGAGATAAGTGCGCTATCTCATAGACCGTTCCTCATCGCGAGGAATGGAAGCGCACAGGCGTGGCTCCCCTTGAAGGGCCGGCGCCTGGCTACATGCCAGGTAACCTCGTGACCGTAAGGGCGAGGCTGAGTGGTGGTTTTGAGGGGGCAGGCTACCGCCGGAATGCACATTTTTACGACCTACCGACCTTTTCACATTGTGATATGCGGGAGTGGCTTCCTCCCTGGTGCGCATGGCAGGCGCGCCGAACTCTGACCGAATGCGAGATCGGCTTAGAGGAGCGCACGCATAGGTCCGCGGCATCCCGCTGCTAACCGTCTCCCGTCCGTCGACCAACGGACAGGGCGGACATTTCACATCGTGGGAGAAGGAAATGGGAAGGTATAAGCCTAGGGGTAGTAACCGCGAGCCTGCTGCGGAGCTAAGCGCCGTGGGTGCGGACGCAGACGGCTGGTTCTCGAGGGTCGACGCGATTCTTAAGGCGAACCTGCATCGGCGGGTGAACGGCCGTGTCGCCGCAAACCGGACGATGCAGCACAACAGGACCGTGATCGAGCACGCCTTCGATACCTGGCACAACAAGCTCAATCACAAGATCAAGGTCCCGCAGAATCTGACCGACAGGCACGTGCAAGTTCTGGTGCGGTACTGGTACGAAGAGGGCAAGGCAGCGTCGACGATGCGTGGCGATCTCTCGGTGATCCGGAAGTTCTTTGGATGGATGGGGAAGAAGGGCGTTGTTCGTTCGCTCGATGAATATTTGCCAGACGCGCCGCCAGAACGCATCAAGGTCCGCGGGATGGGCGCCACTGGCAACAAGTCGAAGTCGTGGAGCGAAGCCGGCATCGATGTCGAGCAGAAGCTTCAGGAAGCGTTCGCGCTCGATGAGCGGTTCGGCATCATCGTCGCGATGCAACTGGCGTTCGGCTACCGGCGCAAGGAAACGATCCGCATCCGCCCATGGCTGAATGACCTTCGTCCGCTCGGCCAGTACGCATTCATGATGTATGAGCGTGACGGCACGAAAGGCGGGCGCCAGCGGCTAATCCGGATTGAGTTCCCTTTCCAGGTATGGGTTCTGGACTACGCCAAGTCTCGAATCTCGAAGCGATCGAATCTCGGGTGGCCGAAAACGCGCCGCGGTGACAATGCGACCCTGAAGCAGAATATCGAGCGCTACAAGTATTACATGAAGAAACTCGGTATCGGACGATCGGACGTGTCTGTGACGGGACACGGACTGCGCGCGGAATATGCGGAAAACTGCGGGTTGCTCCGGGGCTTCGTGCCGGCATCACTTGGCGGGAAGGCGAACCAGATGTCGCGAGACGATCTCAGAATCCTTCAGCGACAAGTCAGTGAGAACCTTGGGCACAGTCGCGAACGGGTGACCCAGCAAAGCTACTACGGGACGTTCGGCAAGATTGACCCGAAGGATGCTACTGCGGAGCAACCGCAGTCGGGCCAGCCGGAGAACGTGGATCCCGCAGTGGCGTCGAACACGCTGATGGCTGACGCTTCGTTGCAGCAACCGGCCGGCACGCTCGCGACCGCCTCACAACTGGACCGCGCGCTGGCAGAAGCGGGCGAGCCGCCGAGAGGTTATCTCGGGATCGTTGGCTCGTACTACATCTCCATGCCGCAGAGGCGCGAGCGGCCGGATGGGTCGAAGCCCCCGGTACCTGGCGTCGGGAGGCTGGCGGCCGCGAATGCGAACTCGGCCACAGCAAAACCCAAGGTGGCGGAGGGCCGGCGGAAGGGCGCAATGAAGGTCCGTCCGTACGACGAGCGCCAGTTGCGGCTGCCACTGAAGGACTGGCTGCCGACGATCACGCGCGTGACCAAGGGGAAGGCTGGCACGAAGGAATGAGCGTGCGGGTCGGGAGTACCAACCGTCCATTCCCGACAACGCATCGATTCTGGCACCACCTTCTTTACTTTCATTTACCATTCAATGCTGGGAGAATGCTGAGTGAATACTCCTTATGACCGTGTTGTTAAGTGATTGGCGTCACACCAACGCTCGCATTTCGTCGCGATAATATAAAACACTAGGCAAGATCCACCCACCGGCCTTGAAGTTGAGGCTTTCCATTGAAAAAGGAAGTGATAGTCCATGCCCGTCCGGCGATTGAAGTTCGGCCAGTTTGAGATTTATGTTGTCACTGGGGAGACCGATGCATCGTTGTCTCTCGACGACATGGCGCGGCCGCTCGGCTTCGATTGCAAGGACGGCTTGCTGGGGAAAATCAGCGAGTTGGGGCTGGATGACGAGGTGTATCCGGTGGGCGCAAAGGAAATGATCTCGGTCGGCGCGGCGAGAACACTCGCTGGATCGCTTGCGACGGTTGACTCCGCGGCGCTCGTTGACTGGTTTGACACTGAGCCCCATCTCCGCGACCTCCCTATCGACTGTCACGGTCCATCCGACAAGGAACACCGGGGTCCTCAAACGCGGATTGCTGTGGAGCAATTGCTCGACCGCGAGCCAAATGCCACCACCGAAAAGATCGCGGAGGATCTCAGGATCGGTGAGCAGGCTGCAACGGACCAGGTCAAGGCTGTCCACTTTATTCGGCGCTACAAGCCAAAGAAAGAGTAGGACGCGTCAGTCTTCCTGATGGGCGGGTGGCGACAGCTACCCGCGCCGCCGTGTTATCCGACGTCGGGCAAATGTGCAGCGCAGAACGCGATCGTCCGGTTGCGTCTGTGTCTGCGTGTGACGATCGTCGATACGGGGGTGGTGATGACGACGAAAGTGGTAATGAGCGGCCGCGAGTTCTTCCTCGACGAGCTGCAGGCGGAACCCGCAAAGTTTGCCCATTGGTTCGAGCGGGCGCGAGCCGAAGCCGGCCACGCAGAATGCCTGTGCATGCCCGGGCGCCGGTTGAAACTCCAGATCCGGCTTCGGGATGGGCTCTTCCATCTGGCCGTCTGGCCGCTCGAGGGCGAGGCTCATCGCAACGACAAGAAGACGTGCTTCTTCCATAAGCTTTCGCCTGACTCTTCGGGGCGCGGAAGCTACGCGAAGGTCGCGATCGTCGACCGCGACGACGGCTCAACGGATATCAAGGTCGAGGTGCCGCTTTCTGTGCGGGCTGACGAGCGCGCGCCGAGCGTGCCGGGCGCGCCATCGTCAGGCGAATCGCGAACGGCGCAATGCAGTCGGCCTGCTGCACGAACTGTGGGAGGGCGCATCGCTCAACCGGGGGAGTTCGAACCGAACGCTACCGAGGCGAACGCCGGTGTCGTCGCGCAGAAGCTGCATCACCTTGAAGTCCTTTTGCATGAACCGTGGCTTGTGACGATCCCGGCGGAAGAATCGGGGCTGGGTGAGCCGGTGGTCGATCTTCGCGTGCCAAATCCGGTGAGCTTCATGGTCCAGAAGCTTCTGATCCGTGAAAAACGGACGCCTCAAAAACGCGCCCAGGACGTCCTGTACATCTACGACGCCATGTACAAATTCAACGGGTCGATCGAGGGCGACCTCGCTCCAATCTGGACAGGACTCGAAGGCACGCTGCACCCAAAACAGCAGCAAAGCATTCGCGACAGCGTCAAAGAATTGTTCTCGGACGTGAACGATATCATCCGGGAAGCCGTGACCATCCCGACTGACCGGAAGCTTGACCCTGTCGATGTGCTCATGGTCTGCCGGTTCGGCTTTGAGGACCTTTTCCGATAAGCCTATCCTGGCGGCGCGCGGCGGGCAGTCCGGCTCCGGTCGGTCTGCGATGGACGATCGGATCCACCGGCGAGTGTCGCACCCATTTCCGAACGGATTTATTCAGCGAAAGGGCTGTTTAGCGTAAATCCAGTCGGCTTTTCTCTTTACAAATCAAAGGCCGGACCGATGGAATCCGTCTCATCGTGAGACTCGCGCGCCGCCCGCTGTTGGAGCCTGCGAGCGGTCTGGACGTGTTCGCTTCCGGCGCCGCCGTGGTTAACGTCAACTATCTTTTCCGGCCGCGCGACAACTATCTTGTCCGGTCGACGGGGGTAATTGTCGCGGGTCAGGTGCTCATAGCTGTCGCT
>NZ_JBNPVS010000091.1:0-13876 GCF_050434225.1 Paraburkholderia sp. GAS32
CTCGATCTCGACCGGTTCAAGCTGTTAAACGACCTGTTCGGCCACGGGACCGGCGACGAAATACTGCGGCATGTCGCTACGCGCCTCGTCGAGCGGCTCGGTTCCGGCGTGCCGATCGGGCGCATCGGCGGCGACGAATTCGTCTTCATGCTCGCGAACACGGCGATCGACGATGCAATCGCGTGCTGCCGTGAACTCGTCCTGGCGTTGAACTCCGCGCCATTTCACGTCGATACACGAGCGTTCCAGGTCAGGGGGTCGATCGGCGTAGTCGAGTGCTCGCAAAGTGAACGCGTGCTGGACGCCCTCGCCTACGCCGACCGCGCGTGTCGCGCCGCCAAACGCGGCGGCAATGCGCGGCTCGTCGCACTGCGCAAGGGCGCGCCGGCGTTCGAGGAGCGCGCCGCCGAGATCAGTCTGATCGAGGCGCTGGGACAGAGCCGGCTGCCCGAAGGGTTGTTCCTCGTGATGCAACCGATCATGTCGATGCGCGCACCGGCAGAAACGCTCGATTTCGAGGTGCTGCTGCGTCTGCGCATGTCGGACGGCTCGGTGACCACAGCCGCGAAGCTTATCGCCGCGGCCGAGGACTCCGGCACCATCGTCGCGATCGACCGCTGGGTGCTCTCGACGACGCTCGCATGGCTCAGCGAGAACCGCGCGTCGCTCTCCACCACCTGTTTTGTGTGCGTGAACCTGAGCGGCGGCTCGCTCAACGACGAACACTTCCTCGACGAGCTATTCGCGCTGTTCTCGCGCCACGAGGACGTCGTCCATTACCTGTGCATTGAAATCACCGAAAGCGTCGCGCTGCACGATCTCGAGCACACAGAGCGCTTCATCGCGCGCGTGCACAACATGGGCGCAAAGATCGCGATCGACGATTTCGGCGCGGGTCAGACATCGTTACGCTACCTGAAGACGCTGTCGGCCGACGCGCTAAAAATCGACGGCGAGTTTGTACGCACGATGTGTAACCATCCGGCCGATATCGCGATCGTCGAGGCGATCATTACCCTCGCACGTAATCTCGGCATGCGTAGCATTGCCGAATGGGTTGAAGACCTCGAGACCTTGCGCGCGCTGAATGAACTAGGCGTCGACTACGTGCAGGGTTTCGCGATTGCGAAACCGCAAGAGGCCAGAGACATTCTCGCGGCCTCCTCCGCCGCGAGCTTCGTGACCAACGCCGAGCTCACGCGCTATCTGAAAGCACAGCAGACGCGTTACAGCGGCGCCGATGACCAACGCATGGAGCGGGAAAGCGCGGTCTAACGCGGTTCACCACGCGCCGGCCACTGGTGCGGTCGCATTTTTTTGCCGCGCCGGGTATCGATTGTAAGCGATGCTTGACTGACGTCTTGACGGGTTAAGATAGCCCTGTTCTCAACATTTCTGATGTCGGTGATGGCACTACGGAACGGTAAATATCTGGCCACCTGCAAGGAGCGGAACGCATTGTCCGCCGCGATGAACGGACATGGTGCTGTTTGGCCTCAGGCGCAATGCACCGTGGAGAAGGGACTTGCAATGTTTGACCGCGATGGAAAGCAAGTTTGGAGTTGTAACTCCGCGTACGCGGAAGTGCATTTCAAACTCTTACGAATCAGCTGATCACCGCCGGAACCGAAGGAATTTTCCACGGGAGTAATTCGTCAACGCGATTGACAGGATGGTCGGCAATCCGGGTAAGTACATGCCGAAGGTAGAACTCTGGATCGAGATTGTTTAGTTTTGCGGTACCGATGAGACCGTAGATTGCGGCCGCTCGCTCACCGCCGGAGTCTGCTCCAGCGAACAGATAGTTTCGTCGGTTATGCCAATGTCGGCATAAAGGAGTGAATTACCTGTTCGCCGGTGCGGACTCTGGAGGCGAACGTGCTGCCGCAATTTACAGCCTGATCGGCACGGCCAAACTCAACGGAATCGATCCCGAAGCGTATCTGCGTCACGTTCTCACCCACATTGCTGAGCATCCGATCAACCGCGTCAACGAACTGCTGCCGTGGGCCGTTGTATCTCAGCTATCCTAGTGTCCTGTTCCGTTGTTAACTGAACTATGTTTGCGTAGGATGTTGGTATCAACGGAACTGGAGATACCAGCATGCCAATGGGACGACCGAAGGTGGAGTTGACGTTGAGCGATGCCGAACAATCGCAACTTGCTTCGATGGCGCGTTCGCGCTAGATTCCGGCTGCGCTGGTTACACGGGCACGCATTGTCCTGGCTGCGGCCGCTGGCGAACCAAATAGCGAAATTGCCAGGCGCTTGCAACTCACACGTGCCACGGTGGGTAAATGGCGTGCCCGGTTCCTTGAACAGCGCATCAACGGTCTGTACGACGAAGTCCGGCCCGGCAAGCCTCGCACGATCGATGACGAGCGGGTGGCCGAGTTGATCCACAAGACGTGCATACCAAGCCTGCCGACGGCTCCACGCATTGGAGCGTACGCACAATTGCTGCGGAGACGACAATCTCTGCGACCAGCGTCCATCGATACTTCAAACTGCTGGGCCTCCAGCCGCACCGCAGCGAAAGCTTCAAACTGTCGACCGACCCGTTCTTCATCGAGAAACTGCGCGACGTGGTCGGCCTGTACCTGAGCCCTCCGGAGAACGCGCTGGTGCTGTGTGTGGACGAGAAAAGCCAATGCCAGGCGCTTGAGCGTACGCAGCCTATGCTGCCGATGGGCTTCGGTTACGTGGAGGGCGTCACGCATGACTATGTCCGTCACGGCACCACTACGCTGTTTGCGGCCCTGAACGTGCTCAACGGAGCGGTGCTGGCCACCTGCAAGCCGCGTCACCGGCACCAGGAGTTTCTGTCGTTCATGCGTGAGATCGACAAGGCGGTCCCGGCAGGTCTCGACGTGCACTGCATCGTTGACAACTACAGTGCCCACAAGCATCCCAAGGTCAACGCATGGCTGGCCGCGCGGCCTCGGTGGCACATGCATTTCATCCCCACTTATAGTTCGTGGCTTAACCAGGTGAAACGCTTCTTCGCGCTGATCACCGGCAAGGCTATACGTCGCGGCTCGTTCGGTTCCGTCAAGCAACTGATTAAGCGTATTGATCAATTCGTGTCCCACTACAACGAGAATTGCAAACCTTTTACATGGACCGCTTCCGCTGACTCCATCCTCGCAAAACTACAAAGACTTTGTACGCGAATCAGCGGAACGGAACACTAGTTGTTACCGCACTTAGCCTCCGCATCAATCTGGTTCCCACTACATTCTGGTGGGAACCAGATTGGCCATCCCGCAGTACCTGTCTAGACGGTACTGCCATGACGCTTACAGTGCACCGAGAGAAGGTTGATCCTCTGTTTCAGGCCACAGCAAGAGTGAGGCTGCAGCCTGCTAGCCAGCATAGCGATCAACGTTTCTTACTAGCACTAACTCGACCTATCCAATATTGATTGCAGTAGCACTCTTTGAATTCTCTTTATGAAACGGTAATTTATGAACTCTCGTCGCCGAGAACTGCATTAAGGCGTTATGTTTGGTCGACTCGATTAGGTAAGCAAGTGCACGGCAACCCTCTCACTTCGGAGAAAGGAAGAATTGCGTGGACGTTGCGGACGCTCTTCGAGTGGCATCCGCAGCTGTTCCATGTACTGGCGGATCACCGCCATGGGCGCCTGGTCGCGGCCCCCCACAAAATAGAAAGGCAACCAAGGCGAACCACCCCACAGCTTGCGTCGGATGCTGAGGGTAGTTCATTCGATTCGAAACGCCGTTCAGATTCGTTCACTGCCCCCCTCGGCAATGCCCGCCGCGGCCACCTGCGCAACACGCCTGCTGGTGACCTGCCCCGCTCCCGTTGATTTTCGACCGGTTAGGCGCGCGTTCGAGCCGCCTTGGGTTTGTTGCGCAGGTACACAAAATGATAGAAGGCGAAGGAGAGATCCGCGTGGGTGAGCACGTCTGCTTCGCCAATGGTGGCTATGTTGAACTTGAGACGCTTGATGGCCAGCTTGCCAGAGGGAGATGCAATGTACGCGCGCATGAAATCTTTCCTCGCGCGCGCGTCAGCTTGGTCGAACGCTTCGCGACCAGCGCGGACCTCGTCGGCTAATCGCAGCTTGGCTTCTTCCTCACGAGCTGCGCTGTTCGCTTCAACGGCGATTCTCGTGTTGACTCTGGCAGTCACCTCTGCCTGTTCTTCCGTGGCTTTCTGGGCCAGTACCGTTTTCATCCGGCGCTCAGCCTCTGAAAGCTTGTAGCCCTCAGTGATGGCCTTCATCAGATAGCCGGAGGGACTCTTTGTCACCTTCGCGTCATCAATCTTCGCGCGGGTGTATTCGATTGCATCAAGGATGCGTTCATCGGACCAGATGGCGCGGTTCTGCGAGATAATATTGAACTGCTTTTCGGTGAAGCCAAATTCGGTTTTCAGCGTGGTGTAGGTTTCCTTCAACCCAATTAAGCTCGCGCGGACGGTGTCGGCCCCTTCCTTCCTGGAAAGCCTGAAGCGTATCCGGTCAATCTTCTTGGACTTGGGGCTTTCGGTGCGAGTCTCGTAGCTCAGCTCGATGTCAGAGACCTCGTTGATCTGCTTTACCGCAGGCTCGAGACTGTCCCGCTTGAAATATTTGAAGACCGTTGCGCTGGAACCCGCTTTGCCTGGCCAGTTTCGGATCAAGTCAATTTCAAACCAATCCGTGATGCCGTCCGTCACGTACGCAATGACGTGGTCGTAGATTGCACGTGCGTAAGTAAGGGTGAAGGCCGACGTGATGCGAAGGCTCAACCAGTGAGACTTTTCCGGGTCCTTAATGTGGCGGATGAGCGGTTGCGGGACTTCAAATGTTATGCGTCCTTTGTCGATACCGACAATGCCGAGCAACTGCACGGAAACCCATTTTTCGTGTTCTGGCGAGGTGCTACCCTGCGGTGCCGCGGACACTTGGATGAGTGCCTTCTGTGCTTCGGATACGACTGCTCTCAGATGTTTGTAGTTGTAGCTGTCGTAACGCATGAGCCACCTGAAGTAGCTTAGTTCAACGTCGTAGTATTTCGGTGTTGTTGACTCCTGCGCCACGATGAAATGCGCTGCATCAAGCAAGCGACGCGCTGTGACTCCGACGTCCGCGACATCAACGAAAACGTTGTTCCGCTGATAGCCGATTTCCTTGGTTGACTTATGGATCGGCGTGTCGGTCGCCAACATCTCCTCAAACAGTTCGAGCGACATCTGGCGCGATGTGGCGCGAGCCGATACGTCAGTGGACATCGTGGCCCTCTTCTATTGGTTGCTAGCCGCGGGAGACTCTAACACGCGTAGGTGAGATGTCAAAACAAAAAGGCTCACCATGAAAACGCTGTTTCAACAATTCGGCTCACCCACCTTCGCAATCAGTCAAGTCGACATTGATGCTCACCATGGCGCCGCGAGCATGCTAGTCGGTCCATCGTCGAGCCGTTGGTTTTGTGTTTTAAAGTCTTAGAAATAACGAACCCACAAACATACAGAGAAAATCAAACTCCTGAAAAAACAATGAGTTAACCAGAGAAAGGTGAGTGTTTTTGTTTCAGAGGTGAGCCCTTTTGCGGGCAAAGGTGAATGAAATTCCCCTACGAGAGTGAAGTGTTTACCCGCGCAGGGTGAGATTTCCTGTTGCCGTCGGCATCATGGTGAGATGAATTGTTGAAGCCTTCCTCGAAGCCGACAATGCGTTATGTGCCGGGGGGTTCCAGCGATCATCCTTAGGAGGTGGTGAGGTTCTTTGTTGATGACGGTGAGTAAATTTGTGCTGGGCAGGGCAACCCACGGTCGGACCAAGAGAAAAGCATTAGTGCCTCGGTGGTTAGGGAGTAGCCCCGGCTGCTTCCGATCTTCCGGCGTGGTGATCAGGAGAGTCGTGGGGGGCTGCCAAGTTGTGCTCTCCAGGCCATGTGGTGAGGGATTTTGTGTAATCGTCGACGCCGCTGATCCATGGTGAGCTGAATTGTGAGGTGGGCCAGCGAGGCGAGTAATGGTGAGAAATCTTGTGGGGTGTCTTGTCGTTCCGGCTGGTTTTGATGCACCGCAAGACTAATCGCGCCCTATCTATGTTTCGGCTCGGACTCGCTCGCCTCTTGTTGTTCCGTTTTCAACAAAACTTCTCACCCACCTTCCGGACCGGGTCGCCACTGGTTCAACAATTTCCCTCACCATGACATTTCAAAACGCATGTATAGAACCCTCCAATATCGACACGAGTTCTTCCCACATTATGAAATAAATAGACATTTTTGGTTTCAAGATAGCCACTTAGCTCAGTTTTCTAAGAACTGAGGTTAACTTAGTGGCACTGTTTTGTATTTTTCTAGTATTCTACGCTTTGTCTCGATTTCGGACTAAACCTTAAAAACCATGTCTAAAGCAGAATTCCCGGCAATAACGCGAAGAGTGACCTTGGGTGAACTTGCGGGTTTCGCGGAGACGCTTAACACGCTCACGGAGGACTTGCGCAACAGTATCCTGACGCCAAAACCTCGAAAAGCGGCCCCATCGTTCACTACGGCGGAGGTCGCCGAGCTTTGCGGATTGGATCGCACGAAGATTCATTACCAGGCCACAAGGGAAGGGAGCACGTTGCCGGCGGGTGAGGCATCGGGTACTGGTCGTAGCCGCCATTTCACACTGGCCGAGGCACGGACTTACGTGCAGCAACTCTCCGAAATATACCAGTCGCCGCTGGTCACCGGGTCGCGCGGTGCGGACGGGAAGGTCATTCTCGTGGCCAACTTCAAAGGAGGTTCGACCAAAACAACGACGTCTATGTGTCTTGCGCAAGGATTGTCGCTCCGCGGTCGGAGGGTGCTCGCCATTGATCTGGATCCGCAGGCATCACTTTCCGAACTTTGCGGACTGTATGCAGAGAAGGAGGTTGATGAGGATTCGACGGTTTTACCGTTCATCTACGACCAGACCATCGAAGGCGGACTGTCATCATTCGTCAAGCAGACCTACTGGGACGGTTTGGATGTCATCGCAGCACACCCCTCATTGTTCAGTGCGGAGTTCTACATCCCATCGATGCTCAAGACCAAGCCCAGCTTTCAATTCTGGGCAATCCTGCGGGAAGGTCTCGCGCCGCTTCGCAGCCAATACGACTACATCATCCTCGATACGGCGCCTTCATTGTCCTACCTGACGCTCAATGCGCTGATGGCTGCCGATTCGATGGTCATGCCGCTGGTTCCGGAAAGCCTCGACTTCATCAGTTCGGTGTCGTTCTGGGGGCTGTTCTCCGACATCGCGCGTAACTTCATGGAGAAGGAGGCCAACAAGGCCTACGACTTCATTTCTGTCATCCTTTCAAAGGTCGATAACAGCCCGACTTCGTCGGCATCTGTGGTTCGTCCATGGACTCAACGGGCATACGGTGATTGGCTGTCGACAACCGAAATTCCGGCAAGCTCGGCGATGAGTAGCGGCGCGCTTGCACTGTCGACGGTGTTTGACCTGAGCAAGAAGGACGCGAGTTCGAAAACAGTCGAGCGGGTTCGCCATCCGCTCAGGGAATACTGCAAGTGGATTGACGACATGTACGTCGAACAGTGGAGGCTCGGCAAATGAACATCCGTGCTCGAATGGCCGAGCAGACCGCCAATCTGCGGGCTGCTTCAGATATCCCGAAAGACGAGGTCACTGCCTCCAAGCCAACAAACGATAAACCGAAGACCGGGCCAGGGATGGCTGCCGCCTTGGCCGCGGCCAATATTAAGATTCAGGAGCTGGAGACGCGCGGTGCGCAATCTGTGCTGCCCGTATCAGAGATAGTGCCGAATCCGTGGCAGCCTCGGAGGGTTTTCAACGAGGCGAAACTATCTGAACTTGCAGAGTCCATTCGCGAGGTCGGGCTGCTACAAGCAATCGTCGTTCGCCGCGCAGAGTCTGCCTATCAGATTGTTGCGGGCGAACGGCGCTGGCGCGCGCACAAGCTAGTCGGACTTGAGGAAATCAAAGTCCTGGTTGTTGATTGCACGGATCAGGATATGGCCGTGCTGGCGCTGGTGGAGAACATCGGTCGGGATGACTTGGCCGACTATGAGATTTCCATCTCCATTCGCCGTACCGCAAAAGAATTTCCGAATCGCACACGCTTGGCCGAAGCAGTCGGCATGAGCCGGCGAGGGCTGTACCGATACCTCGCATTCGACGGCCTACCCGCGTTCATGACGAACGATCTCGATATCAATCCCACGCTCATTGGTGGCAATGCCGCCGATGCGATTTCGAATGTCATCAAGAAACATGGTGAGAATGCAGTAGCTGCTGCCCGCGAGCTTTGGCCGGATGTTGTATCAGGAAGTCTGGACCAAGGTAAGTATGCGCCGGCAATTGCTGCGTTGCTCGGCCGTCGTGCATCTAGCACAACGGCTCGCGAGCGTTCAATTGAGAAGTTCTTTGCGGGAAATACTCACGCCGGCAGCATTACCAAGGACGTGAACAGCTTCACCGTAAAAATCAAAACGGGCGTCCTCTCAGATGCACAGGAGACCCGGATTCGTCAGGTCATCAGCGAATTGTTTAACGGCGATCCCTCTTGAGTGAGTTCATCGCCAATGGATCTGGAGCCCGCCTCGATGCGGGCTTTTTTTCGGCTGTTTGATTCCGCATGCTATATCGTGGCCGCTTTACGCGACGGGGATTCAGCGCGCGGCTTCTTGAGTGGTCGGCCACAAATCCTGGCGTATCGGCGGCGCATAGTGGTGAACGAGAGTGTGCTACTAGGCACACTTTTCGGATGAGCCCTAACTTGCGAGGCGACCCGAATCGGCTGACCAGCCGTAAATTCGCCAGGTCCGCACGACGTTAGCCACCCCGCTCCATTACCTGCGGGGCGACGAAAGAGTGTGCTACTAGGCACACTCTTCGGCGGAGGCCTGTTCGCGGGGCAACCCATGTCGGCCACCCATGCGTAAATCCTCCACAAGTGCGGTCCACAAAGCGACAGGCCCAAACATAACCCTCATGTTCGGCTGTGCGGCCATTCATATCTAATGCTGTTGGGGAGTAGAAACGCTCAAACTCTCTCGCCATAGGTCGTTTTTTAGCCTACCCATAAATGAAAGTCTTCTGGACACGAGCATGCTGCAACGCTCTGAATCACATTTCTTGGAACTCCTTCGGCCGCAGCCTGAAGGTACAAACGTGTGCCGGAATGAGTGGCGGAAAACTTCGTGTAGCGACATCCGGTCAGCTCCGTAACGGTCGTCTATACCGACCAGCACCCGGTTATCGCCCAGTCAACCAGACGCGATGCCGCGCGCTGAATATCTGTCTCGGCCCCGACGGCATACATTCCGTCTGCCATTTTTGTACGGAGCGCAAAGAACGGAGCAAGAACGGGCGCAGCGGACGCTTAGATAGAACTGCAATCGAACTCCCGGTGCCCCAGTGCGACCTATGGCTGGCACGTAGCAAGGCTCATTGGAATCATATGTTCCCTTTTGCGCCTCCCTCCCCCCGGTCCACCGTAAGAACGGAAGATCGGTTCAATGCCTGTGCCGTGCATTGAAATCTGAAATTTGCCGTGTATCGCGCCCGCGGCATCCTCTCGCCACAGACTTGAGACATCGGTAAGCAGTATTAACTCGCGGGTTACTTGCCATTGCTTTGTTGCAGCCTGCCCACATCCGAGATCCAAGAAGCTCTGGACTGTTTCCCATAGGCCACCTGACAATGCGTCGCACATTTTTTTAGTTCATCGCGCTCGAGAATTATTGGGTCCATCGCAGCCTTCCATGGGTTGGCCGCCATCAAGCCTAGGTGCGCCCAGATCCCGACCCAACGAAGGAAGCGCCTCAACTCTTTTGTGTAGGCACGCAACGATGCGCCGGGTCTATCCAATGCCAATACGCGGCGTCGAGCGTCGAAGTCCCTCCTGCCTTCATCCCGCGTTGAGATCAGCGGCCGAACCCACATGCCGACTCTCCGATTCCCTTGGGCCGGGTTGCGACCAGCGCCGCAGTCTGGTCGACCAGTTCACGCTGACCTTCGTCAGCCGCGGGCCGCCGAGCGTCTAAGCCGAAGCCTTTAGATGGACGGCGAGAACGGATGAGCCATGCTTGACCTCCAGTTTGACCAAGGCAGCCAGCATGCGGCAGAGGCTTGGATCAACCCATACAGGCGTCGGATCGTCGCAGCCCTCGTTTTTTGCGAAGTAAAACCGCGCGATGGTCGGCGCCGGCGCGCGGGCAAAATGGGGCAAAGCTGCGAAGTCGCTATCGAGCGATAGATGCGAATTCGCGAGATGGTTTGAGTATGGGTCGCTAAGGTCATTACCTATCATTCGCAAGTTCCAAAAGCCGCCTGAGGTGTGCGAGTGGACGCAGCGGCGTGAAGGACGGCATGACAGCAGATCTTCCAATCGTCCACGACGTGAGGAACTGACTTCCCCAAAGGGTTGAAAAGCTGCTGAAAAAACCAAACACAAGGAGGCAGATGGCCGCGGGCCCTCATTGCACCGCGGCGATGATCCTTTCCTGAATGTTCTTCCTTGACTGTTTGTCGTGCAGGGTTGCCATCTCTCTCCGCTGGATTATGCGATGGACCCTCCAGCGGTCAATCCAAGGCTCCTCGCTTGGAGAGTCTGAGACCCTGTCAGAATTCAACAAGGCTTCGAAGACGCATGACGTCTGCTGGCCACGGGCCGATCGCGGATCTCTGAAAATATTCCGAATGATGGTCCCTCTAGTCGAATGCTCGCCGGGACTCTCAGTAAGAACGGGCGACATTGAAACCCAACCGTTGAGCAACTGGGTAACCGTCATGTTCGTATCAGAAAAGATCTTGTTGACCCTTGGATTGTAGTAACAGCCACGCGTCATGATCCGCGAATAGTCTTCGGGTTCGGATGGCCGATCAACAAAATCTCTCCGTCGTTGGTTAGCCGGTTCGTGGTGGGGTACTCCGAATGCCACGAAATGAAAAGAAGCCTCCATATGCCCCGTAATTTATGGCAGCTGTCGGATAGCGTGGAATGGAAAGAAGTTTTGATATGACCCCATTTTAAACTCATCGAGCAAGGCTGCGACGCGGCAACGTCAACACTTTCACTTCGCAGTCGGGAGAAATGAAAGCCTCAACTCGCGGTTGTCGGACGGAATGTCTGAATTCATCCGGAATGACAATTGCAGGTGAAATTGAGCTTCCGTGAAACATCGACCATCGAACCAGGAAACCTGGGAAAGCCAATGCTGACAGGGTAGTGCCGGTCCTCTGTGACCCTAATACTCCTAATGTTTCACGACGAAGTGCTCCGCGGGGATCTGTAGCCGGTCAAACCTAGGCTGACTTTTGGAGGGCGCACGCCGAGCCGAATGATCTGTAGCAAACGCTACGTATTGTGTAGTAACGCCATGAGCGCAGGAAATCTCCCGCCCCAGCTGGCCTGTAAAAGCCATTTGCCAAGCGCTTTTGTAATAAAACATAGGGACTTGTCTGAACTGGGGGCGTAACCGCGATCCCTCGACGACACGGTCAACGACGCTCGCTCGTAGTCCGCTGCCGCCAAACCCACTACGGGACGCTGGTGGACAACTTCGTCATGCAGTGGCTGCCGTCCTCGCAAGCGCGTTCGCAATCACCCATCGGTATCAATCTGCTCCCGCACCACGCAACGCCGTTTGACCTGCAGCAACCAGGCTGGCGAGGGTAGCGTAGTGCTCGAAATGCGGCGATTACTTGCCCGCGGCACCACAGTTGTCGCGCTCACCATGGACCCGCACCTGCCTTAGAGGAACATGATCGGTGACCCGTAGCTAGCTGACCAGTGCGCGGAATCCAAATGGCCGTCGGCCCGGATGCGGCGATAAGAGCCGTTCAAGGTGATGATACAACCGGCTGCGATCGATCCCTGTTGACTGTTCTATCTGTTTGAGCGATCTGCCGCGAACGTAGCGCACACGCGCCTCCGGCCCCGCCCCAAAGGTGCTGCGTGCCTCGTGATCGAAACCGGCACATACAACCGTCAGTCGTGTCGCGAGGTCAATTGCCTCAAATTCCGGCCTGCGGTGGTTCATGACTTTGTTTCTGCGACGATCAACGAAGTGAGCAGTGATAGCGTCTGCGTGTGCAGATCGGACGCACGAAGCCGCGCGGCGTGCAACGTGTCGAATTCGGCCATGCGGACCAGCACCAGGTCCACACCCGAGAACTCCCGCTCGTCCTCGAGCAACTCACGGGGCTGGGTCAGAAAGCACTCGATCGCTGGCTGCAAGGATCATGAACCGAGGCTCCTGTTTGACAAATGCAAGGCTGCACGCGGCGCCAGTTGTCGACCAAGCCCCGCGCAGCCGAGAGGTCACCCCGTGAAACTTTCCGCATGGGCAGTGCCGTTCCATCGAATCGACGGTGGGGCCCGTTTGTGCGGTCATAAAACATATAAATAAGGATAACAAAATATTATCGACCAACGTAACGAATCAAAAAACCGCCAAGGTGCTGCCTCGCGCCAACATCTGTAAAGCCGGGCCGGTCGCGGAAGATGACCATCGCAGGATTCGCTCGAAACAGAATCCCTTCATCAAGGAGGTCACGCCAGCTTGGACGAAAAACTTCGAATCGGTCCGCGCCACGGGGCGTGCACCGGCTCTTCGATGTGCAGGGAATTTTCCGTAAGATAAGGTCCTTACGGACGGGCCTCGAAGCTTAGGACACGAGGTGAAAAACTTAATGCGGATCTATAGAAACTGACGACTTTATTTCGTTCAGATTGCAAGAAAAAATATCACTGCGAAGGCGCGTTGGGCCGATATTTTGAGGCTCCGTCGGTGACACATTCAGTGTGGCCTAAGTCTTTGCCATCCAGAACATGTATGGCGGTTTTCGGAGAGGATGCCGCAACTGATTTAGGTTTCGGACCGCCTGGTGACGCAAATCGGAAATGCAGCGGATGATTCGCAGTCGTGCTGCTACTGTCGCGGCAAGTTGCCGTCTCCTGCTGTACCAGGCGGAAGACTCAAATCCGGACAAGCATACCCGCCTGCAATCGACCTCGAGTGGTGCACAACGCGACATCGGTGAAGAAACCAGGGCGAGTGCATGAGCAAGGCCGCCCGGAGAGAAAATCGCCTGCTTGCAGATCCGGTATCACGAACGAACCATGCGTCTGGTTGCCGAAACCGGCGGCCAGCGCAAGGCGATTGAATCGGTCGACGTCGACAGTCGCTGGTTCCACGTCATGGATAAATGGGCTAATCTGGACGACACATATCTCCTGACGCTACGAGGCTTTGGACAGCACAACGCATGGCCGGCTCAGGCGGCCATGCTGAAGGTCGATACCAGTACTGACCGGCCGGGCCGTGCGCCGACACTCTCCACGGCACAAACAACCCGTGAACTAACACAGGCGGTGCGTCTCCAGAGTCGCCAATGCCCCGCTAGGATTCGCCGCTCGCGTGTGAGATCGGTAGAGTCAAGGTGTAGGTGCGACACGTGTCGCCGTCAGCCGCGCGTAATGCGGCATGCTGTAGATGGTAAAGCTCTTTTTTGCCTTGTCACATTCAGCGGTCGAAGTTTGGAGGTTGAAGCCGTGACCTGTTGTACGACCAACAGTTGCCTACCTGGACATGCGCGACGGGAGACCGTCGGGTGTGAAGCTCCGGGGACAAAGTACCCTTCCGATGGACGGTCCACCTTGGTGACAAGGAACCGGCACTGCGAGCAGCGACGCGGTACAGGGACGAGGCAAGTTCCGCATGCGCAACTTAAGTGAACTGCCGATAAACCTCGTCACGACTGATGGGCCAAAGCTGCTGTCAGGCCCTGACCAAACGTAAGCGCGAATTAACGCACACCACAATGAGCCGGCGCGTAGGGCTAGATCATGCAGGAACTAATACGTCGCGCGGCTTGGCAACGTTGAACGGC
>NZ_JBNPVS010000092.1:0-13732 GCF_050434225.1 Paraburkholderia sp. GAS32
CACGCGAGCGCCGCGCTCAGCTTGCGCACGACCTGATTGACCGGGAAATTCCACGGCGTGAAGGCCGCCACCGGGCCGATCGGCTCCTTGAGCACAGTTTGCTGCACCGCCAGATTGCGCGGCGGCACGACCCGGCCGTAGACGCGGCGGCCTTCGTCGGCGAACCACTCGATGATGTCCGCCGCGGACAGCACTTCGACGCGCGCCTCGGCGAACGGCTTGCCCTGTTCCTGCGTCATCAGGCGGGCGATGTCGGAAGCGCGCTCGCGCACCAGGGCCGCGGCCTTGCGCATGGTGGTGGCGCGTTCGTTGGCCGGGATCTTGCGCCAGGCTTCGAAGCCGCGCTGCGCGGCGGCCAGCGCGCGATCCAGATCAGGGATGCCGGCGTGAGCCACCTTGCCGATGGCCTTGCCGGTGGCGGGGTTGATGACGTCGAGAGTTTTGCCGCTGGCGGCGTCGCACCACTCGCCGTTGATCAGAAGACGGGTGTCGGTATAGCTCGAGGTGGCCATGCTGGGTTCCTGTAAGTGGGGAGAACGATAGCTCGCGCGGTCGTGATGCATTGGGCTGACCCTGCGCGGCCAAGGATGGACTGCCGATACCAATCATCTTATCTGATTGCGCGCGATCGCATCGGCGCTGAGCCCACGGGCGGCGGGCGGCACGGGCTTTGCTACTCCGGTTGCCGCGGCGCAGAAACGGGTACCTGAGGGCTACCTGAGCGGTGCCGCGCAAACAGGCGTAAAGTCAAGCAGCAGTAGCACGAACCGGCGGGAGCCGGTGAATGCAACCCAATCAACCAAGGTGCAAACGAGGAATCGACATGCCAACCGGTACAGTGAAGTGGTTCAATGACGCAAAGGGCTTTGGCTTTATCACACCGGACGACGGTGGGGAGGATCTGTTTGCCCATTTCTCGGAAATTCGCAGCGAAGGGTTCAAATCGCTGCAGGAAAACCAGAAGGTCAGCTTCGAAATCAAGCAGGGACCGAAGGGCAAGCAGGCGGCGGACATCAAGCCGGTGTAAAAGCAGTGACCGGTCCGCACGCGCAGGCGGGCGGACCGGCAGTGGTTTTTCGCGTCCAGGCGCGATTCGCTCGCGCTTCTAACGCAAAACGCGAGTCGGGTTACGCGTAGGCGTTTCGCGCCTCACCCATCCCATCGAGCAATTCGTTTCGCACGCCGGCGAGCGCCGTGTCGCGCCGGTCACGCGGATACGGTGCGGCAACGTCGATGTCGCACACCAGCCGTCCGGCGCCACGCTGTCCCTCAGTGTTGAGCAGCAGGACGCGATCGGACAGATACAGCGCCTCATCCAGATCATGCGTGACGATCAGCGCCGCCGTGCCGTGCGCGCGCGTTAGCGACAGCAAGAGGTCCTGCAGGCGCATGCGGGTCATCGCGTCGACGGCGCTGAACGGCTCGTCGAGCAGCAACAGGTCGGGCTGGGAGAAGAGGCCGCGCGCGAGCGCCACGCGTTGCGCCATGCCACCCGAAAGCTGCTTGGGCAATGCCGCGCCGGTGCCGGCCAGACCGACCTCATCGAGCAGTTGGCCCACACGCGGGTCCGCGCCTCGCCGTGGACCGGCGGAAAACGCGATGTTGTCGGCCACGCTCAGCCATGGCAGCAGGCGGGGCTCCTGAAAGATCACGCCGAGGCGCGGCGACGGGCCGTGTTGAGCCAGCCCGTCGAGCAAAATCTCCCCCTCGAAGCCGCGATCCAGGCCCGCCAGCACGCGCAGCAGTGTGCTCTTGCCGCACCCGCTAGGGCCGACCAGACTGACGATCTCCCCGCGCCCGATACCGAACGTCACGCGTTCAAGCACTGTGCGCGCTTCGTAGCGCTTGCTCACGGCACGAACCTGGAGCAGCGGCGGCTGATTTAAGAGATCTGCCGCGTTCAACGCGCACCTCGTGAGGAAGACGGGTCGTTCGCGGTATCGCGCCATGACAGCACACGCGCTTCGATCGTTTTAAGGATGCTGTCGCTGAGCTTGCCGAGCAGGGCGAGCAGCAGAATTGCGCCGAACACGAGATCGGGCCGGCCGGTTTCCCGGCCATCGCTCAGCAGATAGCCGAGGCCGCGGGTGGCGGCGATCAGTTCGGCGGCGACCATGAACATCCACGCGAGACTCAAGCCCGTGCGCAGTCCGGTGAAGATCTGCGGCAATGACGCGGGTAACAGGATGCGCGTGAATAGCGCCCGCGGACTCAATCGGTTGACTTCGCCGAGTTCGATCAGTTTCCTGTCGACGCCACGAATGCCGGCCACGACGCTCAATTGCACCGGAAAAAACGCGCCGATGGCAACGAGCGTGATTTTCGGCGCTTCGTCAATGCCCATCCACAGCAGCAGAATCGGCACCCAGGCGAGCGACGGAATCGCGCGCAGTGCCTGAAACGCAGGGTCGAGAAGGGCGTCGAGGCGGCGGCTCAAGCCCATTGCCGCGCCGAGCAGAAGGGCGAGTGCGAAGCCGATGCCGAAACCCGCGAGTACGCGCATCGAGCTGGCGCCGATGTGGCGGCTGAGACGCTCGCCGCCCAGTTGCCACAGCGTTTCAGCAATCGTGCTCGGCGCCGGCACGAGGTGCTCCGGCAACACCGAAGCGCGCACCAGCACTTCGATCACGGCAAGAAAGGCAAGCGGCAGGATCAATCCGGCCATGCGCCAGCGCTTGAGCGGGTCGCGCGGCCGCGGCGCGGCGCGTGTTGCATCGGCGGCTTGCGGCGCGCGATGCATCGCGCGTTCATCCGTTGTGTGCGATCGGTGCTGAAGTCCGAGCGATTCGTCGGTAGCCATGGGAGTCGGTCGGAGGGTCCTCGGGCAGTGGGCGCGCCGGCTCACTGGCCGCTGTTCGCGGCGATAACAGGCTGCGCCGTCTTCACGTCGATCAAGGCGTCGATGACCTGATTCAGATCCGTGCCCGGTTTCACCAGTTGCTCCTGCGCGAGAATCGGCGCGGCCGCTTTGAGTGCGGCAAGTTGCTGCGTGCCCGGCTGCGGATGGCCGAAATCGTTGCGGCTCAGTTGCAGTCTGGCGACCGGCAGCGACAGCTTCGATTCTTCCGAGATGATCTTCGCGGTTTCCTCTGGATGCGCGGCGATCCACAGGCGCGCTTTCTCGTACACCTTGAGCACCTGCGCGAGCGTCTCGGGATGGTCGCGAATGAAATCCTCGCGGGCGTCGAGCAAGCCCCACGTATTGAAGTCGACGTTGCGATACAGCAGCTTCGCGCCGTCGTCAATTTGCGCGGCGGCCATGTGCGGGTCGAGGCCGGCCCAGGCGTCTACCTGGCCGTTGGCGAGTGCGGTGCGCCCGTCCGGGTGCTGAAGGTTGACGATCTCCACGTCGTCGCGCGAGAGGCCTGCGGTATGCAGTGCGCGTAAGGTGAAGAGGAACGGGTCCGTGCCCTTGGTGGCGGCGATCTTCTTGCCCTTCAGGTCCGCGAGGGTTTTGATCGGCGAGTCCTTGCGTACCACGAGCGCGGTCCATTCGGGGCGCGAGAAAACCGCGGTCCATTCGGGGCGCGAGAAAACGTATACGGCGCGAATCGGATTGCCGTTGGCTTTGGCGAGCACGGCTGCAAGACCCGCCGTTGAACCAATGTCGATCGCGCCGCTGTTCAGATATTCGAGCGCGCGATTGCTGCCGAGGCTCAGCACCCATTTGACCTGAGTGTGCTGTGGCGCGAGTTCCTGCTCAAGCCAGCCATTGCGCTTGATGACGAGGCTTTCCGGTGAATAGTAGGCGTAGTCGAGTTTCAGTTCGGCAGGCGGCGCGGCGCGTGCGATACCCGGTGCAAGGACGGCGAGCGCGGCCGTTGCCGCGATCAGCAACGCGCTCAGGCCGGCTTGCAGACGTTTCGCATGCTGCGGGTGTGAGGAAATCGAAGAAAGCGAAAAGCGCGCCGTGCCCCGCGGGATTTTCATTGACTGGTCCTGTGATGGTCGTTTAGTTGTGACCGGTCAATGTAGTCAATGCGCATGCTGAACTGAACCAATAAAAACTCACAATCAAAGCAGATCGGCCGCTATGGCGGATGTAGGCCGCTCATTTTTCGTCCTCGGCTGGCTCGACTGGGTGAGACATGTTTCGCGCTGACAGGCAGCGGCACTGCAATTAATGTGTTTCGCCTATAAAATACGAAAGCGCATGCGGGGCGGAGCCCGGTATGAACCACTTAGAACAATGTGGGCCGGGAGTATTTTTCTTAAGGTTTCCTTCAGCTTTGCTCCGTAGTATTTGCGCGATTCGCTGTGCCCGCGCGCATCCCCACGGGCAATAGTTCCGATAGTTTTCCGACAGAAAACTGAAAGCGCCGATCAAAGGCTTGCTGGAGCATTAATGAAAACCCTCTTCTTGCAAGCGCCGTCGTACGACGGCTTCGATGGTGGCGCGGGTTCGCGCTATCAGGCCAAGCGTGAAGTGCGCTCGTTCTGGTATCCGACGTGGCTCGCGCAGCCCGCCGCGCTCGTCCCCGATAGCCGCGTACTCGACGCCCCCGCCGACGGCCTGTCCGTCGACGCATCGCTCGACATAGCACAGCAATATGACCTGGTGGTGATCCACACCAGCACACCGTCCTTTCCCACCGACGCCCTGTTCGCCGAAGACCTGAAGAAGCGCAAGCCTTCGGTGCTGATCGGCATGGTCGGCGCGAAGGTCGCGGTCGATCCGCACAATTCGCTGACCGCGAGCGAGGCGATCGATTTCGTCTGCCGTGAAGAATTCGACTTCACCTGCCAGGAAGTCGCCGAAGGCAAGCCGTTCGCCGGGATCAAAGGCCTGAGCTATCGTGCGGCAGACGGTTCGATCGAGCACAACGAAGCGCGCCCGATCCTGGAGAACATGGACGAGCTGCCGTTCGTGGCGCCCGTCTACAAGCGCGATCTGAAGATCGACAACTATTTCATCGGCTACCTGAAACACCCGTACGTGTCGATTTACACGGGCCGCGGCTGCCGTTCGAAATGCACGTTCTGCCTGTGGCCGCAAACGGTGGGCGGGCATCGCTACCGCACGCGTTCGACCGAGAACGTGCTGGAAGAAGTGAAGTGGATTCGCGACAACATGCCTGAAGTCAAGGAGATCATGTTCGACGACGACACCTTCACCGACTTCAAGCCGCGCGTCGAGGAAATCGCCCGCGGCCTCGGCAAACTGGGTGTGACGTGGTCCTGCAACGCAAAGGCGAACGTGCCGTACGCGACGCTGAAGATCATGAAGGAAAATGGCCTGCGCCTGCTGCTGGTCGGCTATGAATCGGGCGACGACCAGATTCTGCTGAACATCAAGAAGGGCCTGCGCACCGACATTGCGCGCCGCTTCAGCGAAGATTGCCGCAAGCTCGGCATCAAGATTCACGGCACCTTCATTCTCGGCCTGCCTGGCGAGACGCAGGACACGATCCAGAAGACCATCGAGTATGCGAAGGAAATCAATCCGCATACGATCCAGGTGTCGCTTGCCGCTCCGTATCCCGGCACGACGCTTTACAACCAGGCGGTCGAGAACGGTTGGCTGGAAGAGAACAAGGTCATCAACCTCGTCAGCAAGTCGGGGGTGCAGCTCGCGGCGATCGGCTATCCGCATCTGTCGCGTGACGAGATCTACCACCAGCTCGAAAACTTCTATAAGCGCTTCTATTTCCGTCCGTCGAAGATCTGGGAAATTCTGCGCGAGATGCTCACGAGCTGGGACATGATGAAACGGCGCCTGCGTGAAGGCGTCGAATTCTTCCGCTTCCTGCGCGCCCACGAGGCGTGAGCGCCGTGCATCTGCTCGCCGTCACGCTGGCCTATGCGTGTGCGGCGGGGGCGGTTTTCGGCATCGCCTACACGGTGTTGGCGGGTGCCCTGATCGGCCGGTTCTTCGCGAGAGCGGTGTCCGAGCCGACCAGCTTTCCGCCGGTCACGATTGTCAAACCGCTGCACGGCAACGAGTGGGCGTTGCTCACTAATCTCTCGAGCTTCTGTCAGCAGGACTATCCGGGCCCCGTGCAATTCCTGTTCGGCGTGCATGATTCGGCCGACCCCGCGTTGCAAGCCGTCGAGGATCTGCGGCGGCTGCATCCGGAAGCGGACATCACCGTGGTCGCCGATGCGCGTCTGTACGGCCCGAACCGCAAGATCAGCAACATCCTCAATATGCTGCCGCAGGCCCGGCACGACGTGCTGGTATTCGCCGACAGCGACGTGAGCGTCGGTCCGGATTATCTGCGCAATGTAGTCGGCGAATTGCAGAAGCCTGGCGTCGGTCTCGTCACCTGCGTGTATCGCGGTGCGCCCGATCCCGGTTTCTGGCCACGATTGTCGGCCAAGGCCACCAACTACCAGTTCCTGCCCGGCGTGGTGACGGGGCTTGCGCTCGGTCTCGCACGCCCTTGCTTTGGACAGAGCATCGCGATGCGACGCGACACGCTGGAAAAAATTGGTGGCTTCACGCCGTTCGTGCAGCACCTGGCCGAGGATCACGCGATCGGCGAGGCCGTGCGCATGATCGGCGAGAAAGTGGTGATTCCGCCGTTCACGATCTCGCATGCCTGCGTTGAAAACAGCGCGACGAAACTGATCGCGCATGAACTGCGCTGGAGCCGCACGATTCGCAGCATCGATCCGCTCGGCCACCTCGGCTCGGTACTGATTTTTCCGCTCGCCTTTGCGTTGCTCGCCACCGCGTTCTCGGGTGGCGCATGGTGGGCGTGGTCGCTTGCGCTGGTCGCCGTCTGCGCCCGACTCGTTTTGAAACTGCTGTCCGACCGCGCGTTGCGGCAGGCGCATCGCGACCTGTGGCTGTTGCCGTTATGGGATATCGTATCGTTTTCGATTTTCGTGGCGAGCTTCTGGTCCTCGCGCGTGATCTGGCGCGGTTTCAGTTTCAAGGTGGATGGCGACGGCCTGTTGTCGGCGGCGCAGGACGGAATGACGGATGAACAGCAGGCTGGGTAAGCAATGAAGCGCGGGTATCTGGAAGGGAGTTGCGAGGACGATGCAGCGTGCCTGAAGCACGCGCGAAGGGTGGCCCCATGATGAAGCATCTCGGCCGCCTCGCCGCGCTTGCCGGCTTGCTGGTGTCACTGTGGCTGGTCTGGCAGGACAATCCCGGCGCCGTGCTTGGTGCACTGCGCGCGGCGGGCGCCGGCCTCGTTCTCGCGGCGATCGCGCACGTGCTGCCGATGCTCGCCAATGCCTGCGACTGGCGCTCGCTGATTCGCGGCGCGAACCGGCCCAGCATTGCCAACATGCTGCATCTGGTCTGGGTGCGCGAATCCGTCAATTGCATGTTGCCGGTGGCGCGTATCGGCGGCGAGGTGGTGTCGTTCCGGATGCTCAAGCGCTGGGGCGTGCGGCCGTCTACGGCGGTCGGCAGCATCATCGTCGATATGCAGCTCACGGTGATCAGCCAGTTGCTGTTCACGATGGTCGGCATCGGTTTTCTGTTCGCGCATGCGCACTCCGACACGCTGCGGCTCGCCGGGCAACTGGCGTGGGGCGTGGTGGTGCTCACGCCGCTGCTGGTGCTGTTCGCACTCGTGCAGCATGCCAGCCCGTTCGAGCGCATCACACGCGCGCTCAATCGGATGACGAGCGGCAAGCTTGCCGCGCTCGTCGGACAATCCGCTCAGATCGACCAGGCCATCAAGCTGATCTGGCGCCGGCGCGGCGTGGTGCTGCGCTATCTGTTCTTCTGGCAACCGCTGCAGTGCTTCCTGACGTCGCTCGAAATCTGGCTCGCGCTGTACTTTCTCGGCGTGCACGTCACGCTGGTCGAGGCGGTGGTGATCGAATCGCTGATCCAGGCGATCAGCAGTGCGGCGTTCTTTGTGCCGGGCGGTCTGGGCGTGCAGGAGGGCGGTTTCATTCTGATCGGCGGCGCGCTGGGTCTCGATCCTTCCATCTGCCTCGCGCTCGCCGGCGCGAGGCGCATTCGCGATCTGCTGGTCTTCGTGCCCGGACTCATTGCGTGGCAATTTGCCGAGTCGGGCAATCGCGAGCCGAAGCGGGCGGAATCAGCAGGGCGGACGGTCGTGGGCGAAGCCAGCCAGCGCTAGTACAACACCTTCATTCTTCCGCTCCCGCATAAGCGGGAAACGACACTTCCACCGCCAGACCGCGCTCGCCGATCCCTGTGCCGAGATGCAGGTTCGCACCGAAATGCTCGGCGATCCTCGCGACGATCGACAGGCCCAGCCCGCTGCCGGTGGCCTGATTGCCGGTCGCGCGGAAAAACCGGTTTGTGAGGCGCGCGAGGTCGCTAGGCGCGACGCCGGGGCCGTCGTCGCGCACGGTGAGCTGCACCCGGCCCGCGTCATACTGCACCGCGACCTCGATGCTGCCGCCGGTGCGGCCATATTTGATCGCGTTATCGAGCAGATTGTCGAGCAGGATACCCATCAGCACGGGCTCCGCATTGATCTCTGCGCGCATGTCGCCGGTGAGCGCCACGCGAATGTCCTTTTGCTGCGCATTGGGTTCGTTGGCAAGCAGCGCGTCTTTCGCCACGGTCGCGGGTCTGAGTGGCGATGTGGCGAGCGTTTCGTGCGCATCCAGACGCGCGAGCAGCAGCAACTGCTCCGCGAGCCGCGCGCTGCGGTCGACGCCTTGCACCACGCGTTCCATTGCCAGCCGCTGTAACGCGGTATCCGATTCGGCCAGCGCGACCTGCGCCTGCACCTTGATGGCGGCGAGCGGCGTCTTCAGCTCATGGGCGGCGTCGGCGGTAAACGCGCGCTCGCGTTCGATAGAGTGCCGCAAGCGCGACAGCACCAGATTGATCGCGTCGACGAGCGGGCGCACCTCGGTCGGCGCGCGGCCAATATCGACCGGTTCCAGCCGGTTGATATCGCGCGCGCGAATGGCGCCGGAGAGGACCTTGAGCGGCACAAGGCTCCAGCCGATGCTGAACCATACCAGCAGCGCCAGCACCGGCAGCGCGAGCAGCGTAGGGCGGGCGATCCGGCTCGCGACGCCGCTCACCAGATCGCTGCGGGTATTGGCCGGTTCGAACACGCGCACCGTGTGGCCGAGCGCGGTGTCGCGCAAGGTGAACGTGTGCCACATCTGACCACCCAGCGTCATGTTTTGTGCGCCGCTGGCGGGCGGCACCGGTAAATCCCATGCTTGCAGCGCGCGCAATTGCGGGCTGCCCGCCAGCACCTCGCCGTTCGCGCCGCGCACCTGGAATAGCGCGTCGCGCGGCAGGGAATCGTCGTCGTCGCTGTCGTTCGCGCCGGGTTCGCCGCCTTTTTCTTCTTCGCGCACGTCGATGCGCGCATTGGCCAGGGTGGTCAGATTGCGCTCGTCGAGCAGCGCGAGGATTTGCGCGAGCTCCGCGAGGCGCGCTCCTTCCCATTCGCCGACTTCGCGCGTGGCCTGACGATAGCTCGAGATCAGCGCGATGCCCCACATCAGCACGATGCTGGCCAGGACCAGCATCATCAGACGGCGGCGTATCGATGCCGACATTACGCTTTCTCCACCACGTAGCCGATATTGCGTACGGTTCTGATCAGCTTGGCGCCGAGCTTTTTGCGCAGGTTGGACACATGGACCTCGATCGCATTACTTTCGATTTCTTCCTGCCATCCATACAAACTCTCTTCGAGGCGCGAGCGCGACTGGGGAATGCCCTGATTGGTCAGCAACTGCATCAGGATGGCCCATTCGCGCGAGGTGAGGGGCACGCGCGTATTGCCGACTTCGACGGTTTGCGCGGCGGGATTGACCGTCAGATCCTGATAGCGGATCAGCTCGACGCTGCGCCCCTGCGCGCGGCGCAGCAGGGCCCGGCACCGGGCAATCAGCTCGGTCAGGTCGAAGGGCTTGCCGAGGTAGTCGTCGGCGCCTGCTTCGAGGCCGCCGACGCGGTCCACCACGGTGCCCTTGGCGGTCAGCACGAGCACCGGCACGTCCTTGCCGGCGTCGCGCAGCCGCCTCAGCAGGTCCATACCCGAAACCCTGGGCAAGCCGAGATCGAGCAGGACCAGCGCATAGGCGGTGGTGTCGAGGGCGAGACTGGCCTTGTGGCCGTCGCGGGCCCAATCGACCGTGAAACCGGCTTGACGCAGTCCCGCTTCAATACCGCAGCCGATCAGGTCGTCGTCTTCTACGAGGAGTACGCGCATGGGGGAGAGATTCCGTTTTATGTCTATTGCATGGCGGTGACAGTTTTTTTAAGCAAGCGCCGAGTCACACACCCGAAGTGTAGCTATCATGTTCATTGGACGCTTTATACCTCTTTCTTGCTTAAGGTTTCCTTCAGCTTGAATCGCTACTATCGCCCCTCAGCAGGTAACTGTCGCGTGGCTCGACATGAGCGCGCGAACTACGTCATGTTGTCAGGTCATCGCAACTTAATCGTAAGCACATCGATGGAATGTACGGTTGGCGCTTCTGTCGGCGCGTTTTACCGGCGCAGGTGCCGGCGAATCGCGCCACTGCACGATGCCGCGCGTTCCTTCAGGTCACGAGACCACGCCATGAAGCCAGTCACCACCGACATGCTGCGAGCCCATCTAATGGCGGCTTCGCTTACGGCCATGGGTACCGAAGCGCTCGCTTTACTGGCACTGCTGGTGCTGCCGGTTTCGCAGCAGGTCTTCAGTTCCACGGGGTTTCAGACTCTTGCTCTCGCGCTGATCGTGAGCGGTGTCATCGTGATGCGCCTATTCGCGCAGGCCGCTTTCGACCTCGCGATTCAGGGCCAGTACGCCACGCTCGCCGGCCGGCCGGTGTTGATTGAGGCGGACTGTCCGCGGCGCTGGTTCGTCGTTCTTCATCTACGCTTTACCGGCAAACCGTTCGTGCTCGCCGGGCACTGACGGCTACAGGCGATGGTGGCGCACGCATTGACAGCATGCCAATGGATCCTGTTATCCGGCTGCGTCTCGGCCTCGCTCTATGCGATGCTGGCAGCGGTGGCGATGCCGTTCTTCACGGTGCGCCGCGGGGCGCGCGCAACGGTCGCTAGCGTCCCGGCTGCCGCCAGTGCCGCCGCCCGGGCTTCGCATTCTCTGCCTCCTTTCACGAATGTCGGCGTCAGCGTGCTCAAGCCGCTGTGCGGCGCCGAGCCGCGTCTCTACGAAAATCTCAGAACCTTCTGCGACCAGCGCCACGGGCATTTCCAGCTCGTCCTCGGTGTCTCTTCGCCGGACGATCCCGCCATCGCCGTGGTGCGCCGTTTGCAGGCCGCCTATCCGATGCACGACATCGAGCTCGCGATCGATACGCGCGTGCACGGCAGCAATCTCAAGGTCAGCAATCTGATCAATATGGCGGAGCGGGCGCGCCATGACCTGATCGTGATCGCGGATAGCGACATCGCCGTCGAAGCGGACTATCTCGACACCGTGGCGGCGCCGCTCGCCGATCCGCGCGTGGGGGTGGTGACCTGTCTCTACGTGGCGCAAGGCGTCGGCGGTTTCTGGCCGCGGGTCGGCGCGCTGTTCATCAACGAGTGGTTCGCGCCGTCGGTGCGGGTCGCGCATGCGGCCGGGTCGCGCCGCTTCGGTTTCGGCGCGACGCTTGCCTTACGCCGCGCGACGCTCGAGCGCATCGGCGGTTTCGCCGCGCTGAAAAACTGCCTCGCGGATGATTACTGGCTTGCCGAACACGTGCGTGCGCTTGGGCTGAGCACGGTGCTTTCGCGCGTGATGGTGGCCACCGATGTCATCGAGCCGACTTTTTCCGCCTTGTGGCAGCGTGAGACGCGTTGGCTGCGCACGATCCGCTCGGTGAACACGCTTGGCTTTGCATTTCTGTTCATCACGTTTCCGACGCCCTGGCTCGTGGCCGGCGCGTGGCTTACATGCAGTCTCGCGAACGGACCGTCCGCCGGCGTGCATCTGTGGGCGGCACTGGTGAGCGGCGCCAGCACGGCGGCCGGGTTTGCTGCGCGCATGCTGATGCATCTGCGTTCCGCGCGTCACGAACGTACTTTCTGGCGCGACTTGCCGCTCGTGCCGTTGCGCGATACCTTGCTGGCACTGCAATGGCTCGCGGGCGCGTTCGGCTCGCATGTGGTGTGGCGTGGCGCACGCGTGCCGGTTGAGGCCTCCGCATCGACGACGCGCGCGAAGGCATTGGGTGTGATTGATGTCATGGAGACTTCGGATGGCGGCTGAGCCACGCGGCCTGATCGTTACTGCCGACGATTTCGGCCTGCATCCCCGGGTGAATCTGGCGGTCGAGCAGGCGCACCGGCACGGCGTGTTGACGGCCGCGAGCCTGATGATTGGCGCGCCTGCCGCGGCCGATGCGGTGGCGCGTGCTCGCGAACTCCCGGGGTTGCGGGTCGGTCTGCATCTGGTGCTGGCTGATGGCGACGCGGTTACGCCGCGCGCGGGGATTGCCGCGTTGCTCGACGAGCATGGCCGCTTTGGCGACAACATGGTGCGGGACGGGGTGCGGTTTTTCTTTTTGCCGCACGTTCGCAGACAGTTGGCGCGAGAAATTCGCGCGCAGTTCGACGCTTTTGCGAGGACGGGGTTGACGCTCGATCACGTCAACACGCACAAGCATTTTCATTTGCATCCGACGGTGCTTGGGTTGATTCTGGAGATTGGCCGCGAGTACGGGATGCGGGCGATGCGCTTGCCGTTCGAGGTTGGTACGCCGCTATGGTTGCGGCCGTGGATTTCATGGGTGCGGGCGAGGTTGGATCGGGCTGGGATCGTGCACAACGATTATGTTGTTGGGATTGCTAATAGTGGGCGGATGGATGAGGTTGCGTGGCTTGCTGCGCTTGCCGATTTGCCACATGGGGTGGGGGAGATTTATTGTCATCCGGCGTTTGCTGGTGATCGGGTTTTGAGTCATGGGATGAGGGATTATCGGCACGCCGAGGAGCTCCAGGCGCTGTTGTCGCCAAGGGTTGCCGATGCGATTCGGCATTTGGGGGCTCGGGTTGGTGGGTTTGGGGATGTGCTCAGGGTTTGATTTCTTTGCCTGCGCGGCGCTTTTGTCCGTGTTCTTAGGGCGTTGGCCTTTCCTTGAATTGTTAGTGGTCTATTAGCGTTGCCCCTGTGCGGGGCGGCACCTACTTCTCTTTGCCGGCTGCAAAGAGAAGTAGGCAAGAGAAAGCAGCTTAAACCGCTAATTCTAAGTGGGGCCCGGGGCCTGTCATGGGTAGTGGTGCATCTGGAATCCGTGTTCTCGCACATTCCGCGTTAGTGACAAAGGACTCATCAGCTCCCACTCCGCACTACGTGCGTCGCGGACGGGTCTGCTTGGGAAACCAGCGGCTTCGGTTGGGCGCAGCAGGGGCCGTCGGCTTCGCCTCGGCGAGGCGCTCCTGCATTAACCCGGCAACCCCCACTTCAAATGATATGTCGGTGCCCCGCAATCACGGTCGCGGTCACGGTCACGGCTGCGGTGGCGGTGGCGGTGGCGGTGGCTGCGGCGGTGCAAGGACGAGCCACGGCCCGGTGGCGAGGCGCAGGCGCCAAAACGTAGCGGGTGGTTTTAAGAAGTACTCTTCGGCGCGCGCAGCGCCGCCGGAAGTATGACGCCCTTGTCACTGGCGCCTGCAGGGGCACGAATCCAGATTCCAGATGCACCACTACCCGTTGCAGACCACGGGCCCCACTTAGAATTAGCGGTTTGAGCTGCTTTCTCTTGCCTACTTCTCTTTGCAGCCGGTGTATAGACCGGAGACATAGCTGACAGGTGTGCGGGGACATGGTTGACACTTCCGGGTATTAAAACGCCCGGTCCCGACCATGCCCTGGAACGC
>NZ_JBNPVS010000093.1:0-13215 GCF_050434225.1 Paraburkholderia sp. GAS32
AATTCATCGATCTCTTCTGTCATTGCGATCGCCCGCAGTCTCTATTACTTCATACTACCAGGTATCGCTTTTTATTGACACAGTAAGACTAGCAGACTTAACGAACTTCACCGGATGCCGCGTCAAGCGATGCCAACAGGCGAAACAGGCAGCGCCGACGGCAAAATCGTCTAAAATTAATCTGGTCCGATCCTGATTTGAACAAGGGGAAGATAATGATTCGATTGATTGCATGGATGCTGATTGCTGGTACCGTAGTTCTCGGCGGCTGCAACACGATGGCGGGCGCAGGCCAGGACATTTCGAAGGGAGGCCAGGCGATCAAGAATGAGGCACAGGAATCCAAGTAAGGGAACCAGCTGAGCGAGTGCGCCAACGAAGTCAAGACCCGAAGTCAGGAGCCGAACTCAACAAACTCATTCGCTCCCAATCATCGCAGCAGACGAAGCGGCGACATACGTTGCGGATGCCGGTGCCGTTGTCACGGCGGAAGTCAGCTATGGTCTTGAAGTCCGGCGCAAGACGGCCGGTGAGCCACATCAATTCAACATTGCGTTGGCATTCGCGTTCCAGGCGGCGGCTCGACTGAACCCGGTTCAGGTAGCCGTAGATGTAGATCTTCAGCAGCACGGCCGGATGCTTCTCCGAATGTCCCAACCTCGCAAAAAGAGCGGCCGCTCACCATCCCGACTACGCACGGTCAGCGAAGCCTGAACGACCATTTGTCTAACGTTTAGCTCTATCTCGACGAACGGTCGTGCCAGCGAACAGCCGAGGCATCTGTACATCGGTTTGTCAAAACGTACCGGCAACATGTCGAGGCCAGATCGAGGTGTCGGCGTGCGTGTCGTTGTGTCAAAGCCAGATACAGATGGGCGCTGTCAGATGTCATGTCAGTGGTGGGATGCCGGCTAACCTGATGCCGTCGCTCCAATACAACGGCGATGCGTCCCGGATGCGTCCCGGATGGGATGAAAAACAGCACCGCGCCTTTTCTGGCAGGGATTTCGCCAGAATTATTTCGGATTTATGACGAATTATCTCAGCAAAACGTAACGGTGAAATCCAGCCCGGAAATGACATCATGAGGCTACCTGCCTCTTATACTCGCGCCGCTGTTTTCCGCCTGAATCGCAATCCGCTGGAGTTAATTCATGAAAAAGATCCCCGTAGCTCTCGCCGTATCCGCTGCACTCGCCGCATCGGCCGCCCATGCACAGAGTTCGGTCACCCTGTACGGCCTGATCGATGCCGGCCTGATGTATACCAACAACGTCAAGACCTCCGCCACTTCGCACGGCGGCCTGTTTCAGGCAACCAACGGCACCATTAACGGCAGCCGGTTCGGTCTGCGTGGCGCCGAAGACCTCGGTGGCGGCCTGAAGGCCATTTTCGTGCTGGAAAACGGCTTCAACGTGCAGAACGGCAAGCTCGGCCAGAACAGCCGGATGTTTGGTCGTCAGGCGTTTGTCGGCCTGAGCAGCAGCGATTTCGGTACGGTGACGCTGGGCCGCCAGTATGACTCGCTGGTGGACTTCGTGGCACCGCTGTCCGGTACGGCCGGCACGTTCGGCGACACGGGCTTCGCGCACCCGTTTGACAACGACAACCTGAACCACACGCTGCGGATGAGCAACGCGGTTAAGTACACGAGCAGCAATTATGCAGGCCTGAAGTTCGGCGGCCTCTACGCGTTCTCCAACAACACTGACTTCACGCTGAACCGTGCTTACAGCGCGGGCGCAAGCTACGAGTTTGGCCCGTTCAAGATGGCCGCCGGCTACCTGCAGATCAACGGCAACGGCGCTGCCCCCCAAGTGAACACCAGCGGCGCAGTTGATCTCGGCGAAGCGCCTGCCCAGACGGCTGGCTTCCGGTTCGGGGCGAACGTTCAGCGCACGATCGGCGCGGGTCTGAACTACACCTTCGGCCCGGCAGTGGTCGGCTTCGTGTATACGAACAGCTTTTATCAGGGCACCCAATCGTTCAACCTCAACAACGGTTCGCAGCGCTTCAACAACTATGAACTGAACGCCAAGTACACGCTGACACCGGCGATTACGCTGGGCATCACTGACACGTACACCGATGCCCATCTGTCAGGCGCGTTTAATGCGACCGGTACGCAGTACGGCACGGATCCGAAGTGGAATCAGGTCAACTTGCAAGCTGTCTACGCGTTTTCCAAGCGCACGGATGTTTACGCCGAAGCCATGTATCAGCACGCAATCGGCCAAAACGTTGTCGCTTTCATCAATACGTCGGGTGGTGCGTCGTCGACGGCAAATCAGGTGGTCGGCACGGTCGGGTTGCGCACGCGCTTCTAAGGAAGCCTGAAGCGGAGCCGGTTTAGCCCTGTCTCAGGGCGCAGCAGCAGTGTGCGCCGGCAAAGGCACCCGCCGGCGCAAATTCATTTGGGCACGACCGCTACAGCTTGCCTGAAGAGGTCGCGTCCAGATGTGTTGGGACTCTCGTCGCTGGTCCAGACGAAACGGCGGTCACGGCGCAGTGAATGCGGAGCGAGAGTCCAACGACGATGGACCGTTCCTGGCCGACCTCTGCCTGATGACGCCAGCCTCAAACTGCCTCAGTTCACATCATGCCGCCGGGGGCGCTCCCTGTTCCGCCAGTGCCGGATGAAGGTGTGGACGTCGTTGTGAGCGGATGGGCGAGACCCGCCGCGGACAGCAGTGAGACGGCAGCCGGATCGGGCATGCCATTGACATCGATGGCGCCTGCTGTCGCCAGCGCGCCGAGATCGCTGTCCACCCCTGCTTGCCCGACGACAAACGGCGTCGTCAGAAACGCCGGTGCCGTCAGCGTGACCGCATATCGCTGCTGCAGATTCGCGACAACTGCCGTTTGCGCAGCCAGTACATCGGTCTGATTTTCCAGCACCCGCTGGAACTGTGAATTGTTCTGGAAGTTCGCAATCAGACTGGCCTCGGTTGTGCCAAGTTGCGAAGCGAGATAGACGAGCATCAGTTCGGTCTCAGGCGTCGTATTGAAAGTGCCGCCGGCAAATGCCAGCGAATGCAGGGTCGTGCCGCCGGCGGTCACGGTGAGGATGCAGGGAAGCGTGGCGTTGAGGGTCGTGCTGTAGTGGCCACCGCCGTCTGACAGGGTGGAGCCCGAACCCGACGCGCAACTGAGGCTAACCGTCGCGCTGGCGAGCGCCTTGCCGATGGCTGCCGTGCCGGATACGGCGACGTTCGGCGTCCCGTTTCCGCCGCTACAGCCGTCGAAGCCGAAGCAGGCGCTTCCGCCGCACGCGGCGAGTGTGGCGAGCGAGGCCGCGCAAAGTGCAGCCAGCACCGGGCGAACAAAAGGCGCATCGTGAGTGTTCATGGCCGCCTGCCGTTGACAGAAGAGGATAGGGCGAGCCGCCCCACACAAAGGGACTGGCGCTATTTATAATTTTAGGCCCTGTACGCCGAAGTCGTTTATCGCATCAGTCTCATTCACGCCGTTATCATCCATCGCAGTCATCCGAGATCCGTCGTTTCAGCATTCAGCGAATGTCAACTTCCGAGCGAGACGTGGGACGGGAGTCGACCCACCTCAGACGGTCGTCCATGCCGCATCTAGACGACCGCTTTCAAGGTTAAACGGCCACCCCGGCTATTCTGGCGTCTAGTCGCGTTTCTGCGGCTTTGTACCGTCAGCCTGGCCTGCTGCCGCTCAACAACGCTGAGCGGCAGCAGGCATAACAGGGCTGTTCCGACCATATACAAGAATTCGCTGGCACTGTCCGGTGATACGAAAGTCAATCCAATGTTGTAAACGGGAGACAAAAATTGAAAACAGATCCCGATTTAATTTGACGGAAATATCATTGCGCGCAGGCCAAAAGCCGCGCATGAACCGCAGCGGTTATATAGACCAGCGGTTTGCCTTACAACTAAACATGGGGAGATACTCTGTGAAGAAAACCATCAGCGCCATCGGTGGCGCACTTATCGCCATCGCGGCCCAATCCGCTTTCGCGCAAAGCTCGGTCACCCTGTACGGCATCGTCGACACGAGCGTCCGCTATCTCACCAACGCCAATGCGAACAACGACAGCCAGGTATCGATGGGCGTCGGCCCGATCACCGGAAGCCGTTGGGGCTTGAAGGGTTCTGAAGACCTGGGCGGCGGCTTGTCTACGGTGTTCCGGCTTGAGAACGGCTTCAACCTGTGGAACGGCCAGTTTGCGAGCCAGAATACCCTCTTCAACCGGATGGCTTATGTTGGGCTGTCTAGCAACCAGTATGGCACGGTGACCTTCGGTCGCCAGAATACGCCGCTATTCGACCAGCTAGGGAACGTCTACGACCCGCTGACCGTCGGTAACTACGATCAGGACGGCTGGCTGCCTGGCGCACTCGGATACGGCCTGCGCCAGAACAACTCCGTCAAGTACAACGGCCAGTTCGGCGGCCTGAACGTGGAAGCCATGTATAGCTTTGGCGGTGTGGCCGGCAGCACCGGCGCGAACAACATGTACGGCTTGACGGCGGCCTATACGTACGGCGGCTTGTCCCTTGATGCCGGCTTTCAGCAGAACAGCGATGCACACAACAACAAGTTCAATGTTGTCAACGTGAGTGCTGTCTATGCGTTCAGCACGGTCAAGGCCTACGCAGGCTGGCTGCATGCGCAGGACAACACCGGTATGGTCGACCTTTTCATGTCGGCCGCGAACTCGCCGGCTGCCGCCTTTTCGGCGCCGGTGACGAATACCAACCGCATCGACGACGGCTTCTACGTCGGTACCACCTGGCAGGTCACGCCGCCGCTGCTGCTGACTGCCGCAGCCTACTACGATCACTCCCGCAATGCGTTGAACGCCGACGGCACCACGCTCGGCCGCGGCGTCCGCTACTCGGGCGTGCTGCTAGCCGAATACTCGCTGTCCAAGCGGACCGAAGTGTATGGCACGGTCGATTTCATCCGCGGCACTGGCGCGGCGAAAGCAGACTTTCCAGGCCGCAACAACCAGACCGGCGTCGCGCTCGGCCTTCGCAACATATTCTGATTCGTGCTGCCCGGTTTGCCGCCGGGCATCGCGCTTCCGAACCACCGGCGCGCGCTTTTTCTATACGCGCGCAGGTGGGGCGCAATGTGCTGCGGATGACCGGTCCGGCCGACAACACGCCTGACGTGTGCGGCGCACGAAGGGCCGTTATCGGGGCGGAGCGGTCCTTCGAACGTCCGGGTGAAAGCGTGGGGCAACGTCAGTAGATGGCCGAACCCGGAGCCCGTCAGTCACCGGCTCTGCCTCGACGCGAATTTCCCTTGTCGACCCTTCCCGTACGGCCACCTTCTGTGCACGTATGGCGGGATTACGCGTCGAACGGGACATTCGGCGGATACGCGGTAAAGTGCACAGCGTCAAGCAGGACGGCCGGTCGTCGAATGGACCGTGCTGCTAGTGTCGCTGGCTTCCGCTGGTGCGTTCATCCTCGCCATACGCCTCGCCATAGAGAAAAGGTTCGGCGATCCGAGACGGAACGCTCCGCGGCACGGTCACTGCGATTCGAAAGCGCCTTGGATGCTCGCAGTCGAAGGCCGTAGCCCTTCGCAAACATCTCGTGCAACACACGCAATCCAGTCAGGCGACGACTAAAGCGATAAGTCAATCCTCAGAACCGCGAGAGGAGCGATACGCAGCGAAAAGCATCCAAGCCGCTCCGGCAACGCAAAAAAAAAGATACCGGCCGCGCGCAATACACTGCATCGCTCGGCCGGCCCTGAAATCGCGCCGAATCCCGCGTAGGCTGGCGCCGCGCCGGCCGGCGGCCAACTGCATCAAAACGAGCCCCCAAGAGGAGAGCAGGCGGGGAGGCGGACTGCGATCTTGAAGCTGCTGGGACCACCCTCGGCCCGCACGACCGATCGGCGGCCGCATTGGCGCGCACGGTTGCCGGACCGCCCCCAGCCCGCTGTAGGCCAGCAAAACGTGCCGGGGGCATATTTCGCACTTTACTTATCGTTTTCATCAAACTTAACAATCCTCTGGCCTTGCATGCCAAGACCGGCCATCAGGCCCGTTTGGCCAAAAATGAACGAGTAGACATCGGATTTCAACGTAGTAGTTGTCATAGACCTGGCCATCCCTGCATCCACTACTACGACACTCGGCCCCATACCAACCGATAATCCGGCGCCGCTGGTGAGCGTAGTCATAGCCGAGTCGGTCATGAGAAACAAGGCCTCCGAGAACGATTGGGCGCCAGCCTGCAGGCCATACGAGACTGCGCGTGCTCTGTAGTACCCAAGGACTTTCCCGTCTGGACCAAACATCACCCCTTTCCCGCCTTGCGCACCGACGATAAGCCCGGCCTTGACAATGTCGGGAAACACGACGACGGCCTTCGCCTGGTATTGGAGTTCCTTCGCCTTTGGAGTGCTGGCAAATAGTTGTTGAAGTGCCGCTTGCGCTTTGTCGACTAACTCAGGGTCTCCGCCATTAGCAACGGTCGGGTTCGTCGAGCAGGCCACGACAAACAGAAAGACGGGAATCGCGAGAACAAACCGAAGGGATCTGATCATGATGCAGGCTCCATTAAACATATCGTAATCGCGGTATTGAGCGCGCACGCGCCGCGACAGCGAGACTCACATGAATAGTGGTAGTTGCGGTCCGATCAAACAATTGGACCTTGGTCCAATAGCGTTGTCCTGAGTCAGCCGACCAAGAACTCCGTCGACGACGGATGATGGGTGAGACGGATGGCCGTTAACCGAAAGCTTTGGATCCCTCGATAGGCCTAGCCGGGCGTCCCTTGATGGCCGCATCCCATCCGAAGCTGAACTTCCGTGACCATGACCGGATCGTGCCCGCGATCAAGTCGATTCACACGCCAGATGTTGCCGGCGGAAATACACTCCTCACCGCCGCCGCCAACGATGACATGCTCGTCGGTTCCATTGCCGCCGGAGCAGGCAAGAATTTCCGGACCGACAACGTCAGTATTGCTACGGTTGTTCGGCACATAGGCTTTCGCCTGGGTTATACCCGGAAACACTACCCTGAGCCCTTAAGGACGTGCTAAAAATAGTCGATATCCCGTAAGCGCGAGTGAAGGTCCGGTCCGGAGATTGGAGAGAGAATCCCACGCGGTCTGTCGCACGGAATTCCGAGGTGAAAGTATGGAAAAAAAAGTGCTCGTCGCGGTAGCCGCTGCGCTTATGTCTTCTGTGGGCGCGCTGCATCCCGAATCCGCTCGTGCCGCTGATGCCGCAGCCTCGGCCTTCGAAGACTCGACCGTCGACGCCTCTCTCGACCCCGGCGAAAAACGCGTCTCCACCGATGCCGACATTCAGGCGCGCCTGGCAGACCTGCGCTATGCGTATTTCATCGGCTATAACGCGCGCGCCAGGGAAGACTCGAAATCCTATGCGACGTTGGGCGACGAGGTGAAGCATCGGCAAAAGCCGCTTGCTGCGCCGGCCATGCCCGCATCGCCGAAGCCGGTTGCCGAGCGGGTTGCACCCCCAAGGCGGGTCGTAGCGCAAGCCGCGTCGCCGAGGCAAGTATCCGCGCCGGTCACATCGCCGAAGCGGGATGCTGCTGCGCGAGCCACGCCGCCCCGGCAGGTCGTCGCGCAGGCCGGCCCTGTGCCGTTGAAGCACGGCTCCGCGCAAGTCGCGTCTGCGCCGCCGAGGCGGGTCTCTGTACCGGTCGCGTCGTTGAAGCAGGCTTCACTACGGGTTACGCCGCCTAAGCGGGCTGAAATGCAGCCCGTGCCTCTGAAGCAGGTTTCTACGCGGACTACGTCGCCGAAGCTGTTTGCCACCGAGTCCGAGCCTCCCATACTGATTCCGACGCAAGCCGTGACGGCATTGCCGCATGATGACGACTCGCAGTTGACGCAGAGGCGCGATTTGCAGAACGCTCAGCGGGCGGTGCCGCAATATCGGCAGGCCGATGAGGAACCGCAATACGCGGCGGAGCAGGGGACTCAAGCGGCTTACAACCGGCAAGCCCGGCAATATCAGAATCAGCAGCCCCAGCAATACGCAGCGACGCCGGCGTATAACCAGACGTCAACAGAGTCTCAGGAGTCAGGTGGGTACGCGAGGCGGGAATACGCGCCGCCGCCTCGAACTGTTCAGGCTAATCAATACGCGCCAGCTCCGTATCCGCCCGCGCGGTACCAACCGGCTGACGCGCAGTCCGCCTATGTACCTCGGCCGCCCACTCAAGCGGCGGCGCAGCAGGTCATCATAGTGGGCCGCCCGCCTGCCTATCCGGCATACAACGAGATGTACACGCCGCCTGAACTGCGCCGGCCGTACCCCGCCGGTTACGGCAATCCGGCGCAGCCTGCCGGATATCAGGGATGGGAGTAGGCGCACTCACTCGCATGTGCCGTTGGGCGCGCTGACTCGCGTATGCAACGGGCCGTTACAGGCGTCCCGTTTCCATGATGGCAGCAACATGCGCATGCCGGACACGTGCGATGGCACTGCCGTGACTCCGATCGCCTATCAGGGCGATTCCTGCGAAGGTCCATAATCGTACCGATTGTCGCCACTGGCGCATTCCCAACCGGCGTGACTCGGCGGCTGGTTCATGCCGAAACTTGCTGGATGGGTAACGGGGGCGTCTCGGCCAATACCGTTACAGGCGGCTTTCGTTAGAATGTGTTTGCGATCCTTATATTCGTTTATAACCGGAGACAAACGTGCCAGGCTTACTTCCCGATGTCGACCGCGAGGGACTGCTCGAGTATTCAGTCGTGTACACCGACCGATCAATCAATCATATGTCGCAGCTCTTTCAAGGAGTCATGCGTGATATTTCCGGTTCTCTGAAGAAAGTCTACAACGCGAAGTCGGCCGTTGTCGTGCCGGGCAGCGGGACGTTCGGCATGGAAGCTGTTGCCCGGCAGTTCGCAACGGGCAAGAAGTGTCTGGTGATTCGCAATGGCTGGTTCAGTTTCCGCTGGTCGCAGATTTTCGACATGGGCGGCATTCCGTCTGAATCGATCGTGCTGAAGGCGCGCCCGGTCGAACAAGGGAGACAGGCTGCCTATGCACCGCCACCGATCGAAGAGGTAGTCGCTGCGATCAGGGAACACAAGCCGGATCTGGTCTTTGCGCCGCATGTCGAAACCGCATCCGGGATCATGCTGCCGGACGCTTATTTGCGCGCGGTGGCCGACGCTGTGCATGCTGTCGGCGGCATGTTTGTACTGGATTGCATTGCGTCCGGCACGGTCTGGGTCGACATGAAGGCGAGCGGCGTTGACGTCCTGATCAGCGCGCCGCAAAAGGGATGGAGCGCGTCACCGTGCTGCGGGCTGGTCATGCTGAGCCCGCTTGCCCGCGAAAGAATCGACGGAACAACCAGCACCAGTTTCGCTTGCGATCTTCGCAAGTGGCTGCAGATCATGGAAGCCTACGAGAACGGTGGGTTCGCGTACCACGCAACGATGCCCACGGACGGTCTCGCTACGTTGCGTGATGTTATGAAGGAGACCGAGGCATACGGCTTCGATAAAGTGAGAGTAGAGCAGCTTGAACTCGGCAAGCGCGTTCGCTCACTCCTCGTGGACAACGGTTTCAAAAGCGTGGCGGCCGAAGGTTTTGAGGCTCCGGGCGTCGTCGTCAGCTACACGGACGATGACGGAATACGATCCGGCAAGAAGTTCGCTGATGCCGGCTTGCAGATCGCGCCTGGCGTTCCCCTTCAATGCGACGAGCCTGAAGATTTCAAGACCTTCCGCATTGGGTTGTTCGGCTTGGACAAACTGCATGACGTTGAAGGTGCGGTGGCCAGGCTCGCGAAGGCGCTGGACAGTATTCTTTAGGGCGGTTTTTTTGTTTTGCGGAGGATGTGCGTATTGGTCGTCATCGCGAACGCCTCGGGAGCAGGAAACCGAGGCTAGGCTATACGCACTATTCGGCCTTATGGAAAGCTTCGCATAAGGCCGATCAACGGTCTGGCACTTCGCATCGGTGATCGGCAGGTCATCGGGGCGGATTCAACCGGTGGATGCAATAGTTTGCTGGAATCGCTCGGTTGGCGTCTCGTAGTCCAGGGCCTTTCTCGGGCGCTCGCTACGCACGATTACAACGTCCGTTCGGCCCCGAAGTTGTTGTGGATCCTGCATTCAGTGCGCCGTTACCCGCCGAGCTGAGGCACGCCGAAGCCGCGCCGCTGCCTGCCAGCGGGCCCCAAACCGCCAGCCTGTTCCAGGGCTGGTGTTACTCATCCCCACGGATCAGGGTTGGCGTTTGCCGCGGCCACCAGCGGGTTTGCCAGCCGGCTTACGTGAACCCGCAGCTGGCTTGCTGGCGGGCTTGCTGCGTGGCTTTTGCACGCTGAATGGGCTACCGCTGGACAAGCTTGTGCCTTTGCCCGCGGCCACAGCGCGCTGCGCCGCAGGCTTGCGTTTGTTTTCGCCACTTTGCGGGCGCGGTTTATTGCTGGGCACCTGCGTGGCGCGCGGCGCAGCTTGCGGCACTTTGGGCTTCTTGGGCTTTTTGGGTTTCTTGATGATCTCGCCTGTCGCGCTAGTTTGCGGCACGCGGTGTTCGGCTTCAAAACCCGGCTCTTCTTCACGGCGCAGTGTTTGCCGGATCAGCGCTTCAATCGCGGCCAGTTGCGGCGCTTCATCGGCACACACAAGGGACACCGCCACGCCGCTGGCGCCCGCGCGGCCGGTACGGCCAATACGGTGCACATAGTCTTGCGCCACGATCGGCAGATCAACGTTGATCACCAGCGGCAGGTCGTCGATATCCAGCCCGCGTGCAGCCACATCGGTGGCCACCAGCATACTTACTTCGCCCGTCTTGAAGCGCTCCAGCGCACGCAGGCGCGCGGGTTGCGGCTTGTCGCCGTGGATGGTGTCGACCGCATAGCCCGCTTCATCCAGCATGGCCGCCAGGTAATCCACGCCAATGCGGGTTTTGACGAACACCAGCGCGTGCTCCCAGTTGTTCTCAGCCACAAGGTGCATGAAGAGGTCAGGCTTGTTCTTTTTATCCACCGGCACCACCCACTGCTTAATCTTGCTGGCCGTGGCATTGGGCGGGCTGACGCTGATATTGACCGGGCTGCGCAGAATGCCCGCCGCCATGGCGCGGATATCATCGGTAAATGTGGCAGAGAACAGCAGGGTCTGGCGCTGAGCGGGCAAGGCAGCAAAGACGGCGTTGAGTTCGCGCGCAAAGCCCAGATCCAGCATGCGGTCGGCTTCATCCAGCACCAGCGTTTGTACTTGATCAAACTGCACTGCGTTCTGGCGATTGAGATCTAGCAAACGGCCCGGCGTGGCAACGAGCACATCCACGCCTTTGCGCAACTTCATCATCTGCGGGTTGATACTCACGCCGCCGTAGGCGGCCAGAAATCGTAAGTCGAGGCCTTTGCCGTATTCGATAAAGCTTTGCAGCACTTGTTCGGCCAGTTCACGCGTGGGCACCAGCACCAGAACACGCGCGCGGTTGCTGGACACCGCCGGGCCGTGTTGCACTAGCCGTTGCAACAGCGGCAGCGCAAAACCCGCCGTTTTGCCAGTGCCGGTCTGTGCCGCAGCCATGACGTCCTTGCCACTGAGCACAGCAGGAATCGCCTTGGCCTGCACCGGCGTAGGTGTCTGGTAATTGAGGTCCTGCACATTACGCAGCAAGGGATCGATCAGGCCAAGCGAGGCAAAAGACATTGGCGTATTCCGGGCTAAAGCCGCAATTCTAGCGGTTACCGCCTGATTGCGCCGCGCAGATCAAAGGTCAAAAAGATCGACGTTGATCGCCACTGAAAAACGTAGCGGTCCACACAGATCGTCAACAATGCGATATCTATCCGGAAGCAACCTGTTGCATTCGGTTCGAAGTAACCGATAGCCTCGTCGATTTACTTGAGTTCCGATATCAGGATCAACATATGGCCCGCTCTGAACGTCTTCTTAGTCTCCTGCAAGTGCTACGGCGTTACCGACGTCCCGTGAGTGGTCAAGCTTTGGCCGAGGAACTCGGCGTGAGCATTCGCACGCTATACCGGGACATCGCCAGTTTGCAGGCGCAAGGAGCGATGATCGAGGGGGAGCCGGGCGTTGGTTACGTGATGAAACCGGGTTTCATGCTGCCGCCAATGATGTTCCGCTCAGAGGAACTCGATGCTTTGGTTCTTGGCATGCGCTGGGTGGCTGATCGCTGCGACAAGACGCTATCGGACGGCGCGCTGAGCGCGCTTGCGAAGATAGCCGCACGATACTGCCAGAATCTGACAGCATCGTCTTTTAGACTGAGCTCCCTTTCTTAGCCAGGAGCTCAAAATGAAGTTTGCGTCTGTTCGTGTTGTTACCCAGGATATCGAAGGTCTGGTCGAGTTTTACCGAAGGCTTTCCGGTCTCGAGGCTGTACGGCCGGCTGATGGGTTTGCGGAAATACAATTCGAAGGGGCGGCGCTTGCGATTTCGTCTGAGCACCTGATCAAGCTGTTTAATGTCGGTGCCGCCACTGCGGCTGCGAATCGGTCGGCGATCCTGGAGTTTGAAGTGGAGGACGTTGATGCAGTGTTCGAACGGATGAATGCGTCGGGGACAGAAATCGTTATGCCGACGACGTTGATGCCGTGGGGCAATCGCGCTCTCTTGCTGCGCGACCCGGATGGGAACCTCGTCAACATATTTTCTCGACCCAAGCGTTGAGAAAGTCCACCGGACCACGGTAACTTTCCCTGACAGTTCGCGACGGGCAAGAAGTGTCTGGTGATTCGCAATGGCGGGTTCAGTTTTCGCTGGTTCGCTTGCGATCTTCGCAAATGGCTGCAGATCATGGAAGCCTACGAGAACGGTGGGTTCGCGTACCACGCCACGATGCCCACGGACGGTCTCGCAACGTTGCGTGACGTCATGAAGGCCAGTGCGGGATATGCGGCCAATGTCAACCGGACTGCATCGGCTCGACGCTCTTACCGAAGCGCCGAGCGTACTCTGCGGGACTCACCCCGAAGCGGCGTGTAAATGCCTTTCTTAGCACGTCGACGCTGTCGTAGCCATTCTGACGACAGATGTCTTGCATCGATCTCTCGCCAAGCGCAAGCGAACGGCAAACGGATTCCAGCCGGACGTTTTCGACATATCTTGCGGGTGTGGTCTGCAATTCTCGCTGAAACATGCTGGTTAACGTCAACTATCTTTTCCGGCCGCGCGACAACTATCTTGTCCGGTCGACGGGGGTAATTGTCGCGGGTCAGGTGCTCATAGCTGTCGC
>NZ_JBNPVS010000094.1:0-13176 GCF_050434225.1 Paraburkholderia sp. GAS32
CTTGACCCCGCCATACGCTCTAGCAAGGAGATGCGGAAGAAATTGATCGACGCTTTGTAAGCGGCCTTGACAACTTCCTGCTCATAGAAGGGGGCGGCGGCGCAGCAATGCGCCGCTGCTACCCGACATTGTTACGTCCGCACCCCGCTTAGGCGGGAGTGCGTCTGCTGCTGCACGTCTATATTCTATGGGCGGGCTGTAGTGGGGGAGCCGCAAGGCTCGCCGGCTTGACGTAACACCGGTCTGTCAACCCTTCTACGTGCCCGCTCACCCCTTCCAGCGAGTGTCGGGCGATCCAGGAAGTAACAGGGAGATCGTCACCATGAGCAAGTCCAACAAAAATCAACCCGCTTCACGTCCGCCTGTCGAGGCAACCCAGTACGAAAAGCTTGCGCTGTCCGCCTTCGATTTATGCGACCGGCACCTGGCTCAACTGGATACCTTGATCACGCTTGCGTCCTCGATATGTAGGAATCCTTCCATCACGCTTGAGGAAAGACGGCGTCGTCAGACGCTTCTTGAATTGCTGGTGGACACGGCTGAGCAATATCAGCAGGAACTCGAATGCGACCGCGAGTTGTACAAGATGATTGCGCTCGATGCGAAGGGCGTTCCGCAAAGCCGCATCACGGCACGCCACGCAGCGAACCTGCTTGCAGAAGAGGTGGCGCAGCGAGCAGGCGAACCGATAGCCACCACAAACGTGCCTCAGTGCCAAAGCCCGGCAGAGAAAACTGCCGCAACGTTAAGAACCGACGCTGCGCAGCAACCGGTCATTGCGCAACACTAGGCAATCAAGAAGGGCCATCGGGTGGCAGGGCGGTACAGCCGAAGAAGCGTTCGGAAACCGCCCGCACTGAGACGGTCATCGTCCGTCTCAGTGCTGTCACATAACCCAGACCATCGGCAACCCATGCCACACACGGCGCAACCTCACCCGCATACCACCGCACCTACCTAGAATATGTCATATTAATCCGCCAATAGAGCGCTTAAAGTAAGAGAAAGCACCTCCGTCCCGGTTGCCGGTCCGAGTCGACCCGACTACTATGCGTGTTAGCTTTGGCATCAACGTTTCGAGACCTCATGTCGCAGAACGTGAACAGAAAGGGCGGCGTAAGGCGTCGATCATCCTGGCACACAAAGGAGTCTTGAATGTCGATTGAAAAAGTCTTATATCGTGCTCATGCGCACGTCACCGGCGGTCGCGACGGACGCGCGACGATTCCCGAAAGCAACCTCGATCTCAAGCTGACCACGCCGAAGGAGCTCGGCGGCGGAGGCGGCGACGGAACGAACCCCGAGCAACTCTTCGCGGCGGGCTATAGCGCATGCTTCATCGGGGCAATGAAGTTCGTTAGCGCGCGCGACAAGATTGCGCTGCCAAAGGACGTCGCCATTGATGGCAATGTCGGCATCGGACAGATCCCCAATGGCTTCGGTATTGAAGTCGAACTGAAAATCTCGCTGCCGGGCATGGACCGCGCAGAGGCGGAAGCGCTGATCGCCAAGGCGCACATTGTCTGTCCTTATTCGAACGCCACACGCAACAACATCGACGTCAAGCTGACGCTGGTCTAAGCCGCGCGTCGTCACGCGCTATTTCGAGTGCAAGCAGCGGATGCCGTGTCGCGCACAGCGGCGCGTATCTCTGAGGTTCATGACATGGACAATGCCGCCGAAGACGCTGCTCGCACCAGAATCCAGCCGCAACGGGCAATTGCCGAGTTTGCCAGGGTTCTCTGGCATCTGCGCGCCATTCTGGCGATGTTGCTGATACTTTTCCTCATTTTGTCGGTCGCCATGTATTTCGTTGGGGGGGCCGTCGATGTAGCCACACGCACGCACGCATCGCTAGGCCACACTTTCTATTTCTGCGCGGTCACGGCGCTGACTATCGGCTACGGCGACGTGGTGCCGACCACCACACCTGGTCTGATCGTCGCGGTTTTGCTTGGACTGCTCGGCGTGTTGATAACGGGTGTGATAACTGCTTCCGCTGTTTATGCCATCCAGGTGGCTGCGCATCTGACCGGGCGACGCGAAGCGCAGTAGCCGGCAACAACGAATATGTCATTCCAGATGGTCGCTACGTCTCCTAATATGTGTAGTTAGCGTTCTGATATGCTTTTTTCCGTGCGCCGACATGTGAATTCGATGTCGGTACCACTGGCAGGCGGTATCCACTCAAGAGGGTAGAGATCCATGACCAGTCAATCGAATTCGCGGGGCGTGATCGGCGTCATCACCTTGCTCTTTACGGTGCTGACCGCGCTCTATCTGTTGATCGGTGGCGTATGGCTGCTGGCGGTCGGCGGCTCAGCGTACTACGTCATCACAGGCATCGTGCTGTTGGGCGTGGCCTGGCTGCTTTGGCGACGCAGTCCAGCCGCGCTCGTGCTTTATGCACTCGTGCTGATCGGCACGGCGATCTGGGCACTCTACGAGTCGGGTCCGGACTTCTGGGCACTCGCGCCGCGCTCCGGTGTACTCGTTATCTTCGGCGTATGGTTGCTGCTGCTTGTGAGCTGGCGGCTGGAGGGCGAGCGCAAGCTGGGTGTCGCGTCGCTCGTCATCGCACTCGTGGCATGGGCGGGCATACTCGTGTACGCCAACTTCAACGATCCGCAACAGGTCAACGGCACACTGAACGCTTCCGCGCCCGCGAGCGTCGCCAGCACCGGGATCGACGCCTCCGACTGGCCCGCCTATGGTCGCACCCAGGAAGGCACGCGCTACTCGCCATTGCAGCAGATCACGCCTGACAATGCGAAGAATCTCCAGGTGGCCTGGACCTTCCGCACGGGTGACGTGAAGGGGCCCAACGATCCTGTTGAGATTACCAACGAAGTCACGCCGATCAAGATCGGCGACCTGCTTTACCTATGCTCGCCGCATCAGATCCTGTTCGCGCTCGACGCGAAGACGGGCACGCTCAAGTGGAAGTTCGATCCGCGACTGAAGAACGATCCGTCGTTCCAGCACGTGACTTGCCGCGGTGTGTCGTATGTCGATCTGTCGGCCAGTGCCACGGCGGCCGCACCCGCGGCGGCGCCGGCGAGCGATGTAGCCGCACCCGCTGCAGCGTCGGCCAGCGATGCCGCCGCAGCTACAGACGCCTCGGGCGCTGCTGCCACGGCTGCCTCGGGCGTCGCAGTCGCAGACGCCTCAGGCCCCGCTACGGCCGCCTGTACGCGCCGCATCTATCTGCCGGTCAACGACGGCCACCTCTACGCCCTCGACGCGCTGACGGGCCAACGTTGCGCGGGCTTCGGCAACGACGGCGACCTCGACCTTCAACACGCCCAGCCTGTCACAACGCCGGGCATGTATGAACCCACGTCGCCGTCGATCATCACCAGCAAGGTGATCGTCGTGGCGGGCGCGGTGGAGGACAACTTCTCGAACCGCGAGCCGTCGGGCGTCATCCGCGGCTTTGACGTGCGCACGGGCGAATTGCTCTGGGCCTTCGATCCGGGCGCGAAGGACCCGAATCACATTCCGGGCCCGGGCGAAAATTACACGTGGAATTCGCCCAACTCGTGGGCACCCGCCGCCTACGACGCGAAGCTCGACATTGTCTATCTGCCGATGGGCGTGAAGACGCCGGATATCTGGGGTGGCGACCGCACGCCGGAGCTGGAGCAATACGCTACCGGGCTGCTCGCACTCAACGCCTCGACCGGCAAGCTCGCCTGGTTCTACCAGAGCGTGCACCATGATCTGTGGGACATGGACCAGCCGTCGCAGCCCACGATCGCCGACATCACCGGCAAGGATGGTAAGACCGTGCCGGTCGTGTACGCGCCGGCCAAGACCGGCAACCTGTTCGTGCTCGACCGCCGCACCGGTGCGCTAGTCGTGCCGGCGCCCGAAACGCCCGTGCCGCAGGGCGCGGCGCCCGGCGACCACGTTGCGCCGACACAGCCGTTCTCACAGCTCACGTATCGTCCGTCGAAGAACCTGACCGACGCCGACATGTGGGGCGCGACGATGTTCGACCAGCTTATATGCCGTGTGATGTTCCACCAGCTGCGGTACGAGGGCACGTTCACGCCGCCGTCGCTACAGGGCACGCTCGTGTTCCCGGGCAACCTGGGCGTGTTTGAGTGGGGTGGTCTCGCCGTCGACACCGACCGCCAGATTGCCGTCGCGAACCCGATCGGCTTGCCGTTCGTCTCGCGCCTGATTCCGCGTGGCCCGGGCAACCCGCTGGAACCGGAGCCGGGTGCCAAGGGCAGCGGCACGGAGTCAGGCATCCAGCCGCAGTACGGCGTACCGTACGGCGTGACGATCAATCCGTTCCTCTCGCCGCTGGGTCTGCCGTGCAAGCAACCGGCATGGGGCTACATCTCTGCGATCGATCTCAAGACCAATGAGATTGTGTGGAAGAAGCGCATCGGCACCGTGCGCGACAGTTCGCCGATTCCTCTGCCGTTCAAGATGGGCATGCCGATGCTGGGCGGTCCGAGCGTCACTGCGGGCGGTGTCGCGTTCATCGGCGCGACGGCGGACAACTACATCCGCGCGTTCAACGTGAACAACGGCGAGCAGGTCTGGGAGGCTCGCCTGCCCGCCGGCGGTCAGGCCACACCGATGAGCTATTCGATCAACGGCCGTCAGTATGTCGTGATCGCGGCGGGCGGGCATGGCTCGTTCGGCACAAAGCTCGGCGACTATGTGATTGCCTACGCGTTACCGCCGCAGTAAGCGGCACGCGCCGCGCATGCGGTTTTTCTTGTCCCTAACGCGGCGCATTGAATGCGCCGCTTTCTATATTGTCGAATGAACCATTCACGCTTTGCGCCGCGAGCCTGCGTCGTGCTGGCCTCGATCGCGGTGCACGCCACGCTTGCGCATGCGCAAAGTGCCGTCACGCTCTACGGCGCACTCGATACGAGCATTGAAGTCACCAATCCGGGCGCGGGCTACGTTGCTCGTATGGATTCCGGCGCTTATCGGGGATCGCGCGTCGGCCTGCGCGGCGCCGAGGACATCGGCAATGGCGTCAAGATCCTGTTCACTCTGGAGAACGGTTTCAGTTCCGCCGACGGCACCTTTGCCGTCGCGAACACGGTCTTTAATCGCCAGGCCTGGATCGGATTGGATACGCTTTACGGCACCGTGCGTGTCGGCCGTCAGTACTCGCCTATCTATATTCCGTTCAAGGGCGGGCTCGATGCTTTCGACGCAGGCACGATCGCTTCCGGTCTCGACAACCTCTCCAAGATCACGCCCTACGAGAGCAATGCGATCACCTATCTCTCGCCGGAATTCCACGGTTTCTCCACGACCATCATGGCAGCGCTGCGCGACGGCGACGCCAGCAATGATGGCAACGGACTCGCCGGCCACATCGAAACCTTCGCATGGCGCGAGGGACCGTTCCGCATCTCGTACGCGCATCAACAGACGCACGGTAACGGCGCGCTGCGCGCCAACCTGGGCGGCGTCTCGTACGTTTTTGGCGCCGTCACGGGTTTTCTATCGTTCTTCAACGGCGATGGCGGTACGCCGCGATATCACAACGACGGTGTATCCGTCTCCGCGCGCTATGTCGTGAATGCGCAATTTCGTGCCTCACTCGGCTACACCTATCTGCGTGACCGCTCCGGCGGCGACAACAACGCCGATCAGTTCAGCGCGGCATGCGAGTACGACCTCTCTAAGCGCGCTCTGCTTTATGCGAGCGCCGGCTGGTTGCGCAATCGCGGGCAGGGTGAGTTCACGTTGCGCGGGGTTAATGTGACGGGCCTCACGCCGTCGTGGCCAGGGGCCTCCGTGCGAGGCGTGCAGTTCGGCATGATCGAGCGTTTCTAACGTTGCGCTGTAGGAGCTTGTCCGTTCATCCCTGCGCGGACCGGGCGAGCATACGCCCGCTGCCTCACCGGACTACAATCAGTTACGTGACCCTAATCATTCATTGGCTGCGCGCCGGCTTCGACGGGCGCATTGATAAACCGGTCAACCAGGTTCGCAGCAGAGTAGCGGTTTAAGCAGACCTGATCGCAGTCAGCCACACGTGGCGTCCCGGCAAAGGAGGGGCGATGCATTGGCAACCGAGCTCCGGCGTGAACGTCAGACGCATCGCAATTATGGTTGCGGTTGTCGTGGGCGTCCTGATCGTCGCCGGGCGCCTCACTGGCGTCGTGGTCGACTGGCTGTGGTTTGCTTCAGTCGGTTACGTCGACGTTTTCTGGACGACGGTCTCCGCCAAGGCGCTCCTCTTTGCCGCCGCGTTCGTAGCGTCGGCGAGCGTAATAGCTGCATCGGGGTTTCTTGCGCATCGTTACGCGCGGCGTCCCGGTAGCTGGCAAGTAGAAACGGCCCGTCTGTCAGGTACGCCGGAGTTCATCAGTGAACTGGCCGACCAGCTCGCACCGCGCATTCCATGGCGCGCCAGCATTGCCGGCAGCGCTATTGTCCTGGCGCTGATCATCGCTGGCGGCGAAATCTCCAACTGGGATCTGGTGCTGCGCTTCCTGCATCAGGTGCCCTATGGCGACCGCGATCCTGTTTTTGGACAGGACATCAGCTTCTATCTGTTCTCGCTGCCCACCTATCTTGCGTTCAAGAACTGGCTGCTGCAGTTGATCTTCTGCAGTGCGCTCGTTGCGGCCGCGGTTTATGGGGTTCGCGGCGACGTCACGTTCGAGCGGGCGCCGCGCGTACTCTCAGCCGCTGCCACCGCTCATGGTTCAGCGCTGCTCGGTGCGTTCTTTCTCCTGAAGGCCTGGTCTTACACACTCGACCGCTTCTTGCTGCTCTACGGCGATAACGGCGTCGTGGTCGGCGCCGGCTATACCGACATCCACGTCGAGCTTCCGGTCTTGTGGGTGCTCGTCGGCTTTGCTGCTGTTGCAGCCGTCGCGTCGTGGGTCAATATGCGCCGGCAGGACTATCGAGTCCCTGTCGCCTCGGTGTTGCTGGTGTTCGGCACCTCGTTCGTGTTCGCCTTGATCTACCCGGCGCTGTTCCAGCGCCTCTATGTCAAGCCGAGCGAACTGCAACTGGAGATGCCCTATATCAAACACAATATCGCGCTATCGCGAATGGCCTACGGCCTCAACCAGATCGCGGTAAAGCCGTTTCCGGCCGAGCAGGAATTGAATCTCGCCTCGCTCGAGGCTAATCGCGCGACCATCGACAACATCCGCCTATGGGATGTGCAGCCGCTGATGGATACCTACGCGCAGTTGCAGGAGATCAGGACGTACTACAAATTTTTCTCCGTCGACATCGATCGCTACCGGCTCGACGCCGGATATCGGCAGGTGATGCTGTCGGCCCGCGAGCTGGAGTCTTCGATGCTCCCCGCGAACGCTCAAACCTGGGTGAACCTGCACCTTCTGTTCACACATGGCAACGGTGTCGTGATGTCGCCCGTCACCGAAAAATCGACGGAAGGTTTGCCGTCCTTCTATCTGCAGGATATTCCGCCTGTCGCGCACGGCGGGCCTGCCATTCGCGAGCCGCGTCTGTATTTCGGTGAAGGGGGTGAAGGTTATGTCATCGTAAAAGGCAGTGTCCCCGAGTTCGACTACCCCAAGGGTAAGGACAACGTCTACACCGCTTACAGCGGGAGCGATGGTATTGGCATCGGCAGCACCACGCGCCGCAGCCTGTTCGCCTGGCAGTTCAACGATCCGAACATCCTGCTAACCGACTACATCACGAACGGTAGCCGCATTCTGCTGCACCGTAACATTCAGGATCGGGTGCGCACGATCGCCCCGTTCCTCAGGCTCGATCATGATCCCTACCTCGTCACAAGTAACGGGCGTCTTTTCTGGATGCAGGACGCGTACACGACGAGCAGTTGGTTTCCCTACGCACAGCCGGGCTTCGACGATGGCGCCAACTACATCCGCAACGCAGTCAAGGTGGTGATCGACGCATATAACGGTACGGTCGATTTCTATGTCAGCGATCCTAACGATCCGATCATACGGACTTATCAGCGCATTTTCCTGGGTCTGTTCAAGTCTCTCGCGGCGATGCCGCAAGATCTACAGAAACATATCCGCTACCCGGAAGAACTGTTCCTGATCCAGTCGCAACTTTATCGGGCCTACCACATGGATGCGCCAGAGGTCTTCTACAATCGCGAGGATCTCTGGCAGTTCCCACGGGAATTGATCGGCATTGATGGCGCGAATAGTCCCGGCACGCCGATGACGCCTTACTACATGATCATGCGGCTGCCCGAGGAACCGCGCGAGGAGTTCGTCCTGATGCTGCCGATGGTGCCCAGCCAGCGCGACAATATGATCGCGTGGCTCGCCGCGCGTTGCGATCCGCCTAACTACGGCAAGCTTGTCGTCTACTCGTTTCCGAAGGATAAGCTCGTCTATGGGCCGTTCCAGATCGAGGCGCGCATCCAGCAGAACACCGAGATTTCGCAACAGATTTCGCTGTGGAACCAGATGGGCTCGCGTGTCATTCGCGGCCATCTTCTCGTCGTGCCGATTGAGAATTCGATCCTTTACATCTCACCGCTCTACTTGCGTGCAGAGTCGGGGCAGTTACCTGAGTTGAAGCGGGTGATCGCTGCGTATGGGGATCGGGTGGTGATGAGGGAAACGTTGGGCGAAGCGTTGGCGGCGCTTTTCAAGGAAAGTGGTCCGCTTGGAGCGCAGCCTCAGGGCACGGCGGATGCGCGTGCTCGCGAAGCGCTTGCACATTATGACCGTGCGATCGAGCGATTGAAGGCGGGGGATTGGAGTGGGTTTGGTGTGGAACTGGATGCGCTGCGGCCGCTGCTTGAGGCGCTGGGTGGAGGGCGGTCGGAGGGGAAGAAGTGACTCGTGTGTGATCGAATGAGGTGGGCGCCTGGTGCTATGGATCGCGCTCGCGCGATCTTTTTTTGGGGCCGGTGTATTTCGCTCCCTTCTGGTGTATTTGAACATGCACTGAGTTGCATGACGCGGCCAAAGTTCCAGCGGCAATGTTGCGGTATGGTTAACGGTCTATTGACAAATGGTGGCTCTTATCGCGTGAGGTTTGCCTCTACCATTGCACCGGTGCTGCATGCGCCAGTCATAAAGGAGTCTCATGAACCTCGCTTCGATCCGCAAAGACGCCTTTGCGATGCCCGTTCACAATCCAGCCTACCCCCGGCCGCCGTACCGCTTCATCAATCGGGAATACTTCATCATCTCGTATGAGACCGATTTCGATGCGTTGCGCGCCATCGTGCCGGAGCCGTTGCATCCGGAAAACGACCTCGTGCATTACGAATTCATTCGCATGCCGGATTCGTCGGGCTTCGGTGATTACACCGAAAGCGGTCAGGTCATCTCGGTGCGAGACCAGCAAGGGCGCCTCGGCAACTACACGCATTCGATGTACCTCGATGACGAAGGTCCGATCGCCGGCGGCCGCGAGATCTGGGGCTTTCCGAAGAAGCTGGCCAGGCCGACCTTGAGCGTCGACGGCAACGACACGTTGCTCGGCACACTCGACTACGGCACACAACGTATCGCAACCGGCACGATGGGCTTCAAGCATGTGCCGCTCGACATCGAGGCTGAACGCAAGAAGCTTGCGGACACACCGAATTACCTGCTGAAAGTGATCCCGCACGTTGACGGTTCGGCGCGCGTGTGCGAGCTCGTGCGTTTCTATCTGCGCGACGTGAGCGTGCTGGGCGCGTGGTCGGGTCCCGCCGCGCTTGAACTGCATCCGCACGCATTGGCGCCCGTCGCCGATCTGCCGGTGAAGCGGGTGGTCGGCGCGCGGCATGTGATCGCCAATCTCACACTGGATATCGGCGAGGTTGCGCTCGATTATCTCGCCACAACCGAGAGCATGAAACTCGCAGTGAATCAATAACGGTCCGTGAACCGATAAGGAAGGAACGCAACATGTCGTTGAACAATAAAGTCGCGCTCGTGACGGGCGCAGCAAGCGGTATTGGTGAGCAGTGCGCACGCAAACTCGCTAGCCTCGGTGCCGCAGTGGTGATTGCCGACCTGAATCTCGAGAACGCGCAGAAGGTGGCCAGCAGCATCGTCGCCGCGGGCGGCAAGGCGCTGGCGGTTGCAATGGATGTGACGAATGAAGAAGCGGTCAATAGCGGCATCGAACGCGCGGTGCAGGAGCTCGGCAGTATCGATGTGCTCGTGTCGAACGCGGGCATCCAGATCGTAGCTCCAATCGAGGAGTACGCGTTTTCCGACTGGAAGAAAATGCTGGCGATTCATCTGGACGGCGCCTTCCTCACCACCAAGGCTGCCATCAAGCACATGTACGCCGGCGGCAAGGGCGGCTCGATCGTCTACATGGGTTCGGTGCATTCGCACGAGGCGTCGAAGCTGAAGTCCGCCTATGTGACAGCCAAGCATGGCTTGCTGGGACTGGCCCGGGTGGTTGCGAAGGAAGGCGGGCCGCGCGGCGTGCGGGCGAATGTCGTGTGTCCGGGCTTTGTGCGCACCCCGCTCGTCGACAAGCAGATTCCCGAGCAGGCCAAGGCGCTCGGTATCTCCGAAGCCGAAGTGGTGAAGAACGTGATGCTCAAGGAAACCGTCGACGGTGAATTCACCACCGTTGAGGACGTCGCCAATACGGTTGCGTTCCTTGCAGGCTTCGAATCGTCTGCGCTCACCGGGCAGTCGGTGATCGTTAGCCACGGCTGGTCAATGCAATAAGGGGTCGCGTATGCGCAGCAGCACAAAAAAAATCAACGGGCAGCCGGATGTGTTTGCGCTGCCGCGCTACGACGAGATCGCCCTGGTGCTTCAGGGCGGCGGCGCGCTCGGGTCTTACCAGGCCGGCGTCTACGAAGGCCTGGCCGAGGCCGGTGTGCAACCGAACTGGATCGCCGGCGTCTCGATCGGCGCGCTTAACACGGCCGTCATTGCCGGCAATGCACCGGAAAACCGCGTGGAAGCGTTACGAGGTTTCTGGAGTTCGATCTGCCATCCGCTCGACTGGGTCGGTGGTCTGGGTGAATGGATGCTGCCTGGGTTCGGCGCGCACGACCTGTCGCGCAAGTGGGCAAGTTTGTGGGCAGCCAGCCGCGCGTTGACAGAGGGTCAGCCGGGTTTTTTCTCGCCGCGCAGCCCGTTGCCCATGGCAGGTTTCGGCAAGCAAAGCCCCAACGCGGTCAGCTACTACGACACGGCCGCCCTGAGGGAAACGCTGTTGAAGTTCGCCGATTTCGACCGCATCAACGATGGTGACATCCGCGTTTCAGTGGGCGCGGTGAACGTGCAGACCGGCAACCTGGTGTACTTCGACAACACGAAAATGCGTCTGGAGCCGGAGCATTTCATGGCGTCAGGGGCGTTGCCGCCAGGTTTTCCGGCGGTGGAGATCGACGGCGAGTACTACTGGGACGGCGGCCTGGTTTCCAACACACCGCTGACCGAGGTGCTTCGCGATTCGGACCACAAAGATACGCTGGTTTTTCAGGTCGATCTGTGGAGCGCGAGAGGCAATGCGCCCGGAGATTTTCTCGACGTGTCCGAGCGCGCCAAAGACATTCAGTACTCCAGCCGTACGCGGGCGATTACCAGCATGCTGGCGGATCGTCAGAAGCATGCCCGTTTCATCAAGGAACTGCTCGCGCATGTTCCATCCGATCTGCGCAGGGCCGATCCACTATTCCGTCTCGCTGAAGAAGCGGCCGACGGCAGCGCAATCAATGTGGTGCATCTTATCTATAAGAACAAGCCATATGAGGGGCATTACAAGGACTACGAGTTCAGCGTCGACACGATGCACGAGCATTGGGAAAGCGGTCTCGACGACATTCGCGATTCGTTTGCCCATCGGGAGTGGTTCGATGTGCCGAGCCGCGAACAGGGCTTCGTGACGCATGACGTGCATCGCCGGCCCGGCTCCGTGCCGCAGTCCGATCGTGACATGCCCGAACTGCCCCTGGGAGCGGAACGAAAAGTCGCTGCATGAACCGGCGCTGGGCCCCATTGATCCTAGGCCGTAGGCGGTCGCCGGAATTGTTGAAACACCGTCGGCTCCCATTCCTGACTCGCCAATAACAAGCCGGTCCCGCGTCGCTGGTTCAAAGGAGCGGCCGCAGATTCCTTATGCAAGGCGGCGAACCTGCTACGCTGCCGCCTTAGCTCAAGCTGGAGCTGCGAGAACGCAGCTTCTGTCAGCATGCCGTGAGTGAACTCCAGCGTTTCATTCGGTTGGTCGAAGCGCCCGGCCAAAAAATCGCTTAGACCTTCCCGTCGGAAGAATTGGCGAATCGGCCCGTTTGGCAACCAGTCAAAATCTCGCGCGATGCGGAGTCGAATCCGGTCCCCTGGGAGCAGCGCGATTACGCCCATACGATCGAGTACCAACAGTCGCTTTAAGCATTCCGCCTTGCTCATCTGGTAGGCCGCCACGATGTCCGTGACTGACCAATGGTTAAACGCACAGACAGCCACAAGCAATAACTTGCTGTTCGATACGAGTTGTGTCTCCTGATGCTCCGTCAGCGTGGATAGCTGAGGAACCGAAGACGACGCTTCCTGTAAGAGTTCGGTCAGCGTGAATCCGAAGAACTGGCTGATCTGTACCAGTCGCTCCACGGTGAATCTTTCGCTCGAAAACAGGCGTTTCACGCTTGGTTCTGAAAGTGCCAGCGCACGCGCTACGTCCCGGTATGTCAACCCTTGGGCCTTGAGTTCTCGCTTGATGGCCGCCATTCGGTGTCCGAACTGAGCTGTCGAGTGTTCCGTGTGGGTTGGTGTACGTCTTCGCATACCTGCAGCGATCGGCGATCGGACTAGGGCCGCGTCGGACCGGGTTCGGCCAAGAACCGCCGGTGGTTGATCACGGAATGCACACCTCAGATTGTCCAGAATCCTTCATAAAGGAGACATTCGCAGAGATTAGCGTGGCAACGTTCGGTCGAAGCGGCCGCTTATGCCTTTCCAGTTGCGACCACTCGAAAATGTCCGCTTCGATGCAATTCGAATAGGTGCTTTCAACCATCGCTGCCTTGGAAAGCAGACCTTAAAGCAAGCTTTATGGCGACGGTTCTATTCTTCGTATGGGGGCGAGTCGCTTTCCGTTTTATTCTCACGCCAATACGTTTGGTTCGCCGCGCATTGATCAGGAAAACGAGGACTATGTGTGACGTTCAATCGCTGGACGCTCGTGGAAAATACCGCCTCACCACGATCGGGACGTGAGACTCTCGCTTCAAGGCTGAACCTCATA
>NZ_JBNPVS010000095.1:0-12907 GCF_050434225.1 Paraburkholderia sp. GAS32
GATGCGCAGATAGGTGTCCTGCGTCTTCGGCGAAAGCTGGCGCATGCGCATGTCGTCGGTCATGCGCTGGCGCAGTGGACTGGCGTTTGCCTGTGAGGAGGTCATGATTCGGCTCCTGCTGGAGAACGAGGCGGATTGCCTCATTCGCCAACATACGGAACTGCGCGGCGGACCTCCCATGAACCGCACGCGCTGGCCGGAGCCCTCTACCGCGCGAGCGGTTTCGTTCGTCGACCCATTTGCGCCATTCAGACAAGACTCGCGACCGTCCGCTTCCCGGCCGATACGAGCCAATCGTCGGTGACGCTTTGACCTGCCGCTCGCCGGCCATCGCGCGCGGAAAACTAAGCGGCGCGTTTCGGCACGGTGGAAGAGAGCGGCGGCTCTGGCGTCCTTAAACGAGATGTGTTGATTTGCCAGCAAATCAACACTCAATGGTTTATGCACTCTCTGCTTGCAAACTCCGGCGCTTACGTGTCGGGACATTTGCTTGTGGCGAACACTGCAATAGAACGCGAACGACGTTTTGCGCGTTCAGCAGGATCGTCTCCTCTGTGCCTGGATCAGGGGCGAGTCGGGACAGCGTCACCGCACCCACCAACGTCGAAACAATCGCATTGGCGACGTCTGCATGCCCCGCGATACCTAGCTGCTGCGTTTGCTGGGCGATCAGTCGGACCAGGCGCTCGTAGCCGTCTACGGTCGTCGCCTTGACCTGTTCGTCGGAGTGCCGAAGTTCACTGCCCAGATTAGCCAAAGGACACAAATACACCGGGTCTTTGCCCTGAAGTTGGTGAAGATAGATAGAAACGATGGTATCGAGCGCTTCCCTTGGCGGCTTGCCGGCGATGACACGCTCGAACATGTCCATCAGTTGCCCGAACGCTGCGCCGTTGGCTTCGGCAACCAGTTGCCCCTTCGACCGGAAATGCCGAAAGAAGCCGCCTTGCGTCAGGCCAGCGGCAACCATGATGTCGGCGATGCCTGTCGCGGCGAGACCATTGGTTAGAAATACCCTGGAAGCCGTTGCGACGATGCGCTTCCTCGTTTCGGCCGTTTCAATTCTCGACTTTCTCATTTTGCTGACCCTATTTTAAAAAAAACCTTGCGGTTTTTAGAGTTCTAGTCTACTCTAAATTTAGAGTTCGTTGATGCTCTAAATGGCGGCCAATCTGATGTCCAACCCTTGGAGTCCGAAATGACACAGCCAGCCATCCAGGCGTTACCCCAGTACCGACCACCAGAATCCTGGCGATCGGCCAGTTCACGTCGTCGTCGTCGGGAGCACATCATGCGTGAAATCAGATACTTCGAAAGCGAATATGCGGAGGCACCAGCGCGTCTCGTCGTCGTTCGTCCATTGACGATCACCGCGCATGCGGGCCTGCTGTGGGTGACGATCGACGAGCGTGCGGGCGACCACTGGTTGAAGCCTGGCGAGGCGATCGCTCTCGCGGCCGGTGACAGCGCGTGGGTTAACGCTGGGTCGGATCGTGCCACCTGGATGCTCACGACAGAGGCGGCGAAGTCGCACGCGAGTCTCGCGTTGTGGGCTGCTCACGTATTGCGCGCTGTGTGGCGCATGCTGTCGGCGGACAGCGGGCGGCGCGATGAACGAGCGTCGGCGCGCCTGCAGTGGTGAGAATGTCAGTGCCTAAACTGAGTCGCATCAACAGTTCAGCGGTGCATCCACGATGTGTCGCGGCAATGGAGGCTTGCGATGAATCCACGCATGGAAGTCGAACGGTTATGGTCGCAAGACCAGCCCAACGCTCACCTGTCGTTGGAAGTCCCCCAAACGGTACGCCTCTATCTCGACGGCACGATCGCTCAGTGGTACGCCCGGCAGGATCGCCCCGGCGTTGTCTTCCTGCTCGACGTTACGAGTGTCGAGGAGGCGCATGCACTTCTCGAGGAGTTGCCCCTTGGTCAGGCTGGTCTCATGACGTTTGAGTTCATTCCCCTCGGACCTCTCAAGCAGTTACAAGTCTTGCTTCCGAATGCTTCGTTCACAAGCGGCAGTTGAGCACATGCCCCGCTAACAGCATCGCCGAAATTCATTGGGCATCTATTCACACAGTACACTCAGGATTACGAAATGAGTAACGATCTGTATTTGATCACCGGCGCGACCGGTAAAACCGGCAGCAATGCCATTCAGGAACTGCTGTCGCAGGGAGCCAGGGTCAGGGCCTTTGTTCATCGCGACGACGAGCGGGCTGCGGCATTGCGCGCCAAGGGCGTTCAGCTTGTCTTCGGCGAGTTGCTTGACAGCCATGCAGTACGCCATGCATTGCAGGGAGTGACCGGCGCCTACTTCGTCTATCCGGTCATGCAGCCGCAGCTCGTTGATGCAACCGCGTATTTCGCGGATGCCGCCAGGGACGCAGGTCTTCGCTCGATCGTTAATATGTCACAGATTTCAGCACGTCCGCAGGCCAAGAGTCGCGCATCGCTGTCTCACTGGTACGGTGAGCGGGTGCTCGACTGGGCGGGAACGCCGGTGACGCATCTGCGCCCCACCTTTTTCATGGAATGGCTGACGTATAGATTTCAACTGCCGCTGATCGCCAATCATGACCTTCTCAAAGTGCCGGCAGGAAGCGGCCGCCACGCCCCCATTGCGGCGTCGGATCAAGGTCGCATCATAGCGAACCTTCTTTTGAATCCGACGCCTCATGCAGGCAAGAGTTATCCGCTGCACGGCGCTGTCGAGATGAACCACGCCGAACTTGCCAGGACGTTGAGTGAGGTGCTGGGCAGGGAGATCCGCTACGAGGACGAGAGCTTCTCTGCATGCGAGCAACGCCTGTCGCAGATGGGTCTTTCTGAGCATTTCATCCAGCATGTCGTTTCGGTGTATCGCGACTATCAGGACGGCGTCTTTGCCGGCACCAACGACCTGGTTGAAACCATTACGGGTCGAAAGCCAATCACAGTTGGCGAATACATCAAAGCCAATATCGAGCTCTTTCAGCCGAACACGAAGTAGATCCAGAGTCGCCCCGCCATCGACGACACATTCGGTTAGCGCATCGGATTTGGAATCAGCTACGGGCGTGTTCTTTCAGCGCAAAATCACGTAGCGACCGCGAGCCGCGCGAAAGTTTGGCGTCTCAGTAGCCCCAACCGTCGTGCGCACATCCCAATCGGCGGACCGCGAAAGCGTTTCTGGACGGATCCCGACGGGTGATCAAACAGCGTCTTTCACCGGAAATGTGAGCGCAACCAGAATGCTGCCGTGTCACGACGCTGCGGCAGTCGGTCCTCCGCAAATTTGCGAGGTAACAACTATGCACCCCTTAGACAATCCAGTATGGCAAGCACTCACAGGCCCTCAACGGCATTTCGGCATCGGCGAGGGTCGAGCGAGGCGCTATCAGCCAGACATTTCGCCAATAGCAGCACTGGAAAATCCTCTGGCCAGCGAGTCGTGGACAGCACTTGCCGATATCGTGGAGGTTGGCGAAACGATCGGTCTGTTCGGCACCAGGAGCGAATCAGTGCCGGACGGCTGGGAAACCGAGTGGCGCGATCCGTTTCTGCAGATGATCTGCACGCAGACGAGTTTCCGCGCACCGATCAGCGCTACGACGGCGCTTGTGATTAGGGAGCTTCATCTGTCCGATGGCGCTGCGATGGTGGCCCTGGCAGGCTTGACGCAGCCCGGACCGATGGAGGAGCGCACGGTGACACTCGGGCGCTATCTCGGCATCTTCGACGGTAACGCTTCCCTCATTGCGATGGCCGGCGAACGCGTTCGCCTTGACGGGTTCACGGAAGTCAGCGGCGTCTGCACGCACCCGGACCATCGGGGTAAAGGCTATGCCAATGTCCTTGTCGCCGCGCTCACGAAGCAGATCGTCGAACGCGGCGATACGGCTTTTCTTCACGTCAAGGACGGAAACAGCGGCGCCGCTAGAGTGTACGAAAAACTTGGATTCTCGGTCCGTGCCGTGCGCGACATCGCTGCATTAAAAAAAGTGGAAGAGATGCAGGCCTGAACTTTCGGCCCGATCGCCGCTCATTGAGGAAGCCCGGGCGCGATTTGCCCGTTTCGACCAGGATCCTGGCGATCGGCCAGTTCACGTCGGCACCATCGGCAGACCAGCTCAAGGCCCACCTGCCGTTGGAAGTGCCCCAAACGGTACGCCTCTCGTGGTTGCCGTTCTGATTTCCTGTCTCGTATGTTGGAGTGCCGCATCACCCAACACGATACGTTTATCGGCCACATTTGGCGGCGCGCTTCGGGCAGCGCCGCAAACCTCCAGCCTCGAAGCGGCCGGAGCCGCGCGCACCGGCCGCAGTGCAGTGCCGGCGCGGATGCTTCACTTTTGTAACAGTCGTCGGCCTCCCTTACGCATCCTTGCTTTGCCCCTTTCGATACAGACTAGGTGAATTTCCAGTCCACTTCCTGAACGACCTGCGGAAGCTCGCTGCATCCGAAAATCCGATGCGCTCGGCGACCTGATCAATGGGAAGCCTTGTATTTTCAAGAAACTCGATAGCGAGTGAACGACGAACGTCGTTCAACACCGTTTGATACGAATAGTGATCATCGGCCAATCGTCGATGCAAGGTTCGGAGTGACATACCTAGCTGGGCAGCCATCTTCTCGGCCGAAGGGAACACGCCCGGCGAGTTTAAGCAGGCCATCCGTATTTGCCGGGGAAGCTCGGGGATTCCGTCCCGCTCCTCAAGAATGCGATCACAAAGTTGCTGACAGATTTGCGCAGTGATCGGATTTGCATTTGGACACGGGCGATCCAGCACGCGAACGTCAAAATGCCACTCCATCGAGTCGGCACCGAACTCCACTGGACAATTAAACATCCTTTCGTAGTTTCGCCAATGTGGAGGCGCCGGATACGCCATGACCATCCGCTTCGACGGAAAAGGCGCTTCCAGCACCCGGCTGAATAGAACCGTCATTGAGCTCCGCCAGAATTCCGCGACAAACGGCAACATGTCGCCGAGCGACGCGAGCCCATGGCTCCTCAAGATTCCGGTGTCCGCCTCGGTCGAATAGCTGATTTGCAGAACTGCCCCGGCCATCGTGACATTTTCAACGCTAAATTTCAGGGCGTCTCCAAAGGTCGTACTGCTGACCATGGCATAGCCATATATGCCGAAGTCACTGATCCTCTGACGCGCCCCTGCAAGCAATCCCACATCGGCCCGTGTCGCAAGCCGTTGGGCGTTTCGATAGATCGCGAGGCGTTGCCGGTGTGAGATTCTCGCCTGATGATCCTCCAGCTGTCTCGCATGGACGCCGGTATTCGCGAACAGTTTGTTCACGGAAACCCCTTCTGCCGCCAGCTCGGCCGCGAGCGCGGCCAGCCCCAGAAGACTCTGCGTCGGAGCGTCGAGATCCGGATACAGGGGCGTAATTATTTTCGGTGGTCGCACGATACGTCTCACTCCAGTATGCGGATATGCTCGCACAATTTTCAGGTGCCTGTCGAGGGCGCTTTGGCACACTTTGACGCGGCAATTGGCATGGTTTGACGTTGCTGCCTATCGATGTCGCTGAGATAGTAACCATCAACGGCACACGCCGAAATTTTAGATGGAGACGAGTCAGTGAAGCCCTATCTGACACTGGTGACAACCCTGATTAGCGCCCGTCGGAAATCCATGGATGGCGCAATCGGCCCCCAGCCGTATTCGCAATTCCCCCAAGGCGATATGTCGGAAGCGGGCTGGACAGCGGGTTGCGGACGGCTCGCAAAACCGCGCGCACGTCCGTTCCGCGACGCAACACGCTTCACCGTTTCAACCCATCGCGGCGACGTCCGTTTTCGGCGTACCCAATCGGTAACGGACACGCCGGCCGAAATCCCGACCCATGAGCAACGCCGCGGATGCCGCCCAGGCCAGCGGCCTTTCTCCGCCTAACGAACACTGTAGAGAGAACCATGACCACTGTAAAAATTGAAATGGATGGTGCCGTAGGAGTCGTTTCACTGGCAAAGCCACCGCACAACCTGATCGACGACGCGATGATTGCAGATTTACTCGCCGCGTATCGAGACGTAGTGGCCAAAGGCGCCCGCGCGATTGTGCTCAACAGTGAGATGCGTCACTTTTCTGCGGGTGCGGAAATGAGCTCGTTTTCTGACGGCAAGACGGTGATCCAGCATAACCCGGATCAATTCTTCGAGTTCCTCGATGTGCTGGAGAACGCACCGGTCCCGACACTCGCTGCTGTTCATGGAGCCGCGCTTGGCGGTGGCCTTGAACTGGCGCTCACCTGCGACCTGATCATCGCCGCAGACACGGCCTACTTTGGACAGGTCGAGAACATCGTGGGCCTGATCCCGTTGCTCGGGGGCACTCAACGACTCGTTCAGCGAGCGGGCGTCGTGCGGGCCAAGGAAATTGCGCTGATCGGGCGCCGGTACTCAGCGGAAGCATTTGAACGCTGGGGCATCATCAATCACGTTGTGCTGGAAGCCGAACTCCAGACTGCCGCCATGTCGCTGGGCAAACAGCTGGCAGCAGGCCCGACCGCAGTCCTCAACGGCATCAAGCAGCAGGCCAATCTCGCGGCCAATGGCGGCGTCCGTAGCGCGGACCTGGAACAGGTCAACCTCAACAACATGATCTGGAAGACGGCCGACCGGGAACGAGGTTTCGCATCGTTCTTTTCGACAGGGCCCGCAACAGCCGAATTCAAGGGAGACTGATCATGTCAGCACCACTCGAAGGCATTCGCGTGATCGATTTCACGCGAGTGCTAGCCGGACCGCATTGCACCAAAACCCTGCTGGACCTCGGCGCGACCGTTACCAAGATCGAGCCGCCTTCCGGCGATATCGGCCGCGTGAGCATGCCGCATATCGGAGACATGTCTCTGTACTACGTTCAGCAGAATGCCGGAAAGCGGAACGTCAGCCTCGACCTCAACTTCCCAGAGGCACGGGCGATCGTGATCGACCTGTGCCGGGACGCAGACATCATCGTCGAAAATTTTCGTCCGGGAACGCTGAATCGGTTTGGACTCGGCTATGAGCAGGTACGCGCCTTCAACCCGTCCGTGATTTATGCGTCTTTGAGTGGGTACGGGCAAGCGACGTCCTGGCGAAACCGTCCGGCGTTCGCGCCGACCGTGCAGGCCGAGTCGGGACTGACCGACATCGTCCAGAACCATTTCGGCGATGCGCTCACTGAAGTGCGTAACGACGCGTGCAGCCACGCCGACATGTACACCGGACTTCACGGCGTCATCGGAATCCTGGCTGCCCTCCAGCATCGGTCCCGGACCGGAGAAGGGCAACACGTCGACGTCTCGATGGCCGCCACCATGCTGTCAGTTAACGAACGTGTGGGGGCACAACTTTCGGAGATCGATACAGAAGGCGAGCCGATCATTCTATCGGCGCCTGATTCGCACATCTTCGATCTGCCGGATGGCCGCCGGCTCACCATCGCGGGCAGCCCGATATACACGCCAATGTTTACGCGTTACTGCGCGATGATGCGCCGCAACGATTTGCTAAGTGACCCTCGCTTCGGCACGGCGCTGTCGCGGCGACAAAACATTGCTTATCTGCTGGCCGAGATCCGCGCGTGGATTCTCACATTCAACGATCTGGATCTACTCCAGACGCAGGTCAGCGAAGCCGGACTGGCGATTGGCGTAGTCCGAAGCGTCAACGAGTTCGCCGACTCCGAGTGGGTACAGGAATGGGGTGCGCTAGTCGATGTGGACGACAGGTCCGGCGGCACGATACGCATGCCAGGTGCGCCGTGGCATTTTAGCCAGTCCGAGTTGCCGCAGCCAGGCAGTCCGGCTTTCCAGGGCGAGCATAACGTCGAGGTGCTCTCAGAGCGCAACCTCAGCGCAGCGCTCATTCAGGATCTGCAGGAGCGCCGAATCCTCCTGAGCAGGCGCAACCCTGCGGGCACGTTCGACTGAGCGCAAGGGTCGCTACCCGTGAATGCGCAGGTCGAACGATCCAGGGTGAACGGTGAAGTCTATCCCGTCGATTTCACATCTTCAGATTCACGGGGCCGGTCGAGCGGCCTCGCCACGTCCTCACCTGCGAGACAGGCTTGCGAGGATCGACGTACTGAACGAGCGGGTCATCGGGCGACCGACTCGGGCCTCCACCTGATTGAAGCGAGACGAACATGCAACAGACTCTGAATCAGACTCACGATCCCGCTGCGCGCAGCTGGGTTGAGTCTGCCAACGCACAGGCCGGCGACTTTCCCATTCAAAACCTGCCGTTTTCAGTTTTCCGCAGAAAGAATTCCGATGAGGCGTTTCGGGGCGCAGTCGCGATCGGTGATCAGGTCATTGACATGTCCTCGTGGGCGTCTTATGCCGGTCTGAACGAGACGGCGAGAGAGGCTGCGAAGGCGTGCGCGCAGCCCGTTCTCAATACGTTTTTTTCGATGGGTCCGTCTTCGTGGAGCGCATTGCGACACGCACTATTCGAGGCGCTTCACGAGCACGCCAGTTCCGACGATCGCGCAGCGATCAAGGCGTGTCTGGTCCCGCTTTCCGAAGTGGAGTACGGTCTGCCCGCACAGATCGGTGATTACACGGATTTCTACACCTCGATTCACCACGCGACAAACATCAGCAAGCTACTCGGCTTGAGCGGCGTGGGTCCCAACTTCAAATCGATACCCATTGGATACCATGGCCGAGCCTCGAGCATCGGGCTAAGCGGTCAGCAGTTTCGGCGTCCAGCGGGTCAGATCATGCTTCCGGGCGAGGAAACCCCGACCTTCTCGCCGTCGCTCAAGCTGGACTACGAACTTGAACTCGGCATTTACATCGGACAAGGCAATGCGGCTGGCGAGTCGATTGAACTGGATCGGGCTGACAGTCATGTGTTTGGGTTATGCCTGCTCAACGACTGGTCTGCCCGCGATATTCAGGCATGGGAGATGCATCCGCTAGGACCGTTTCTGGCAAAGAATTTTGCCACCACCGTCTCGCCGTGGATCGTGACCCTGGAGGCACTGGCTCCGTTCAGACTTGCCCTGCCACGCCCGGACACAGATGGAAGACCGTTGCCTTATCTGGATTCGCACGAGAACAGCGTCACGGGAGCAATCGATATCCAGCTGGAAGTCTGGATGGAGAGTGCCCGTCACAGAGCCGGGAACCTCCCGGCGTCGCAACTCTCGCTCACCAGCTTTAAGCATCAGTACTGGACCATTGCTCAGATGGTCGCCCATCACACCGTCGGCGGCTGCAATCTGCGCCCGGGAGACCTGCTTGGAAGCGGCACGATTTCGGGTCCAGAGAAATCGGAAGCCGGGGCCTTGATGGAGCTTGCACGCAACGCAAGCGACCCGGTCACGCTCAGTACGGGTGAGAAGCGCAGCTACGTCGAGGATGGAGACGCCATTATCCTTCGCGGCTACTGTCAGAAACCTGGCTTCGCCCGGATTGGATTTGGAGAGAGCCGCGGCGAGGTCTTGCCGGCGAAGGTCTAGCGAGATTACGTATCAAGACGTCCACCATGGGCATGATGACGGAGGAGACCCGACATGCAATCAATGGAATCAATCAACGCTGAGTTCGAGAGACAAAATGCGATGAAAGTCAGATCATCCAGCCTGTCCCTTGTCGAGAAGACGCAAGGACTCTCTCGGTTTCGGAACCGTTTCGTATGGTCATTGCTATACGCATCCATGGGAATCTATTTCGGCCTGTTAATCGCAGTCCTGGAGTTTCCTGGCGTGATGTCCCTGCGTGTCTACGGGGAGCTTAACCTCGGACTGCTGGCGATAGTCGTTCAGTTTGCACTCACGATCGCCACTTTTTGGGGTTACTGCGCATGGGCCGAACGAGCCTACGACCCGAAAGCATCTGAACTCCTTCGCAGCGCTATTGCACAATCGAACGGTGATCGACATGAGTAATCTGATCAGTAATGGCGCGCTCAGAATCATCGCCTTTGTAGGTTTTATCGGTCTCAGCCTCCTTCTGACAGGGTGGAGTGCCCGCCGATCACGCGGAACATCCGGATTTTTCGTGGCGGGACGCAATCTGTCTCCTTTTCAGAACGGCCTGGCGCTAGCCGGCGACTTCATGTCCGCCGGATCATTTCTAGGTGTGACGGGACTGGTTTCATTATTCGGATTCGATGGGATCGTATATCAGGTCGGCTTCATTGCCGGCTGGATCATGATCATGCTGATCGTCGCCGAGCCGGTCAGAAACTGCGGTAAATACACGCTCTCCGACGTCGTCGCCCTTCGTTTGCGTAGCCGCGGAGTTCGAGCGGCTACATCGGGTTCTTCGCTGCTCATTTCGTTAGCCTACCTGCTCGCGCAACTCGTTGGAGGCGGGGCGCTGGCCAGTCTGCTACTGCCGATTGGCACTAACGCTGCGATCCTGCTGATCGGCGTACTCATGATCGCGTATGTCTTATTCGGCGGAATGGTGGCTGCTACGTATGTGCAAATCGTCAAGGCTGTTCTGGTCTGGACTGCCGGTGCCGTCCTTGTACTCCTTGCTCTGGCGCATTTCTCCTTCGACATGGGCGCGTTGTTCAACAAGGCACGCCTGTCATCGTTGCATCCAGCGCGGTACTTTCTGCCAGGCGGCTACTTCAAGGATCCACTGGATACCCTCTCGCTCGCGCTCGCTCTGGTGTTAGGTACGGCAGGCTTGCCGCACGTCATGACCAGGTTTTACACGGTGCCGTCCGCCGTCGCGGCGAGAAAGTCCGCGAAAATCGGATTAATCGTGATGACGTCTTTTGCGGTCATGATGATCATCCTCGGATTTTCCGCCAGTGCGATTGTGGGTCCGGCGGCGATTCTCGCGGCAAACAGGTCCGGAAACAGCGCCATCACACTACTCGCGACGACGCTTGGCGGCGGCGCCGGTTCGCCTGGCGGCGAAGTCCTGCTGGCATGCGTCTCAGCGATTGCCTTTGCGACAATTCTCGCGGTCGTCTCGGGCATCATGATCTCGTCGGCCTCAGCCATTTCTCACGACATCTTTGGTCATCTCTTCTCAGGATCTGGCAACATTGAGCGTCGGCAGGTCGCGATTGCAAAGATCGCAACCATCGTCTTCGGCGCCGTCGCTATGGGTCTCGCGCTGCTCGTCCAGACGTTTAATGTCGCATTCCTCGTTGGGCTCGCGTTCGCCATCGCGGCAAGCGCAAACCTACCTGTGATTCTCTTCTCGATGTACTGGCGGCGTTTCACAGACAGAGGCGCGGTCGCAGCAGTACTTGCCGGAACTCTCTCCTCGATTGGCCTTGTGCTCCTGGGGCCCGCAGTCATCGGTGCGAAAGGCATCATCTTCAAGGATTCCACTCCTCCGTTCTGGCTCTCGAATCCCGGCCTCTTTAGCATTCCGGTGGGTTTTATCGCGGGTTGGGCCGGATCGGTCACGACACGTCAAAAGACTGGCGATGATTCCTTCGACGCCCAGCAACTTCGAATGCTAAGCGGTCTCGGGGCAGAAGCCGCTTCAGAGCACTGACGTGAGGCTAGGCCAATCGTAGGTAGCCGATGCGGCTTCATTTCCGTACGAGCACGCATAAAGTGAACAACAACATTTTCCACGGCAAAGACACATGAAACACTCGTTCCAAGTACGCGGAGTTCCTACTTGAAACTGTAGTGCCAGAGGATTCACGAAACATGCCCTGCTTCAATGACTGAAATCTCACGAAGTTCCACGAGCGTTACGGTATGGCAGAGACGCCCTTCCGCTGGAAAACATAAATACGATCCGTATATCGAACCTTTCTCTCCAAGGAGACGCTAAGTGATTAGCTTATGTAACGCCGCTTCACGACTTGCCTTGTCTACGGCGACCGCTCTTGCTGTTGGCATGAATGTGGTCTGCACGCCCGCGATGGCAGCAACCGTCGACGTATCGGAGACGCAGACGATTATTGATCATGTAACCGTCTCGTCCAGCAAACCATACGCTTCCGTCAAGCAGGATCTGGAGAGTCGTCTCGGGCGACTCGGTGATCATATCCGCACGCTGCTTAAGCAAAACAAGGTAGAAGAATTACGCGCTGCCCTTCAGAGAGCCGCTGGCAATGATGGCCTCGTAATTCACTACATTGGCGTGCACGGAGACTGGCTCGTCTTAAAAGGACAGCACAAGAACGGTACTGAATATTTCACCGGCAACATTCTTACTGCCGTTGAGATGACCAACGTCAATATGGCGGCTGGACTTTATGCGCCGTTGCGTATTATGGTCTATGAGAACGCACAGGGTGGAACAACCATCGAGTACGACAAACCGTCGACCCAGCTCAGTCAATTCCATAGTGCCCAGATCGACGCTCAAGGCCGTTCACTTGACGACCGGCTAGCGAAACTTTGTGCGTCGGTACTGCAATAACAACCTGCAGATTGCGCTCGTCTGCCTAGATGGCATTGTCAACTTGTTAGCCGGCGTTCGACTTAACATGCAGTGCCTAAGGATAGCTAACTTATGCAGTGAGACACCCCGGCGTCGGAGCAGGTCACGCTTTCCCAAGCCTCGAAGGCCCGGGTGCGTAGCGCCCGCTTCTGCTTTACGTCGGCGTGGTTACGGCAATGCATGCGGTCGGTCGTTCTGCTCAACCACTTCGGCCGACCAGGCCGCAAAGCCGCCGCCGTCGGCTTGAACTTTGGCGCTGAGACTGAAGAAAAAAGGGAGCGCTCAACCGCCAATTTCAGGCAGGGCGCTGGGCTTTCCCACAGCCGCTTAGGTAGCGGGAGCGGCCGCTCAATTCCAGCAAGCGATCGTCTGTTAATGGCCGAGCCTGTGTGGAAACTCAGTTTTGGCTCTGAGGGCGAGGTTGCCGGTCGGTCGATAAAGCTAGATGCGTCTCGCTTGCGCTAATCAAACATCCGCGGGCGCAAGAAGCCCCTTGGGGCTTCAGCTTGCAGTCATCCTCATCGCCTTCATCATCCC
>NZ_JBNPVS010000096.1:0-12887 GCF_050434225.1 Paraburkholderia sp. GAS32
ATTGGCTGCTCCAGTATCAATCACCTAACGGAAGACCCTCTCCAGGATCCCGACGTACCGCCGCTTTACATGCATTCACGCACATGGGTAGCGGTTTGCTGCGCGCTCGGCCTTGTATCGACCCGGTTCGGCCGTTCGACACGCCGCAACATAAACGGCAGCTTTCAAGGTACAACGGCCCTCCGCCTGGTCACGTTAGCTGGCGAGTAAGGGGGACGAATTTTCCCGATCCTGCAGCAGCCGCCATTGAACCTTTCCGCTGCCCGTTCGGGGCAGCCCCAGAACGAATTCGACGATCTGGGGCACCTTGTACGACGCCATATGCTCGTGTGCCCATTCAATGATCTGCTTTGCTGATACATCGGCGCCGGCGCGTAGAACCACGAATGCCTTCACGATCTCACCCTTGCGCGCATCGCGTGCTGCAACGACACATGCGTCCTGAATCGCAGGGTGTCCAAACAGCAAAGTCTCGACTTCCGCAGGCCATACCTTATAACCGGACACATTAATCATTCGCTTTAGCCGGTCGACGAAAAAAAAATATCCGTCCTCGTCGATATAGCCGAGGTCACCAGTGCGCAGATAACGTATCCCGGCAACCTCGACGAAGGCGTCGCGCGTGGCCTCAGGACGTCCCCAATAGCCCGTGAACACCTGCGGTCCGCCGACAAGAATTTCACCCGTTACACCCGGATCGAGGACCTCGAACGTTGTGGGATCGACCACAATCGATTCCGTGTCCTGAATCGGTATGCCCAAACACTGCTGCTTGCAGCGCTGCGGAGGGTTGAGATGGGTTGCACCAATTGTCTCGGACAACCCATAGCCCTCCACATAGGGAACGGCCAAACGTGCTGCCATGCGCTGCGCCAGTGCCCTCGGCATTGCGGCGCCACCGCCACCCACGATCTCGATGGAGCTTAGGTCGAAACGGTCGAGATCGGGCACGCTCATGAAGTCAATCATCATCGTCGAAATGGCGCTCCAATAACTTATGCGGTAGCGCTCAATCAATTGCGCGGCACAGTGACTGTCCCAACGTGTCATCACGACCATGGCCGCCCCGAGGAAGAGCGCCAAATTCATGGTGTGTTGCATCCCGCTGACATGAAACATCGGCATCGAGCATAAGATGACTGAGTCCTGCGACAGACCACACCATTGCGCAGACCCGGCGACAACATGATTTGCGCTTCGATGCGTATGCATGCATCCTTTCGGGGCAGCAGTGGTGCCCGACGTGTAGGGGATTACCGCGAGGTCCTCGGGCGATGCGACGTACGGCGACGGCTGCTGAGCGGCCGCAAGTGCGGCACGCCAGCGCACGGCTCTCGGCGCGATAGCTACGGAGAACTCGGGGTGGACATCGAGTTCGGGGACGGCCTCAGTCAGCACAGCCGGCAGCGGCAGGTTGGTGCTGTCAGAAAGATAGTCGGCATAGCGCGCCACGATCACATGGCTGATCGCGTCGCCGAGAAGGGGCCGGGCATTCTCGTAGAGCTCATCACCCAGCAGAGCGACCTTGGCACCGCAGTCCTCAATGATGTGCCGAAGTTCGGCGGCATTGTTCATCGGATTCACGGGCACCACCACTGCATTGGCTCGCAAGATTGCGTAGTAGCCGATGACATATTGCGGGCTGTTCTGCATATACAGCGCGACGCGATCGCCACGCGCGATGCCGCATTGACGCTGCAGAAAGCCTGCCAGCGCCTCTACTTCTTGCCGCAATTGCGCGTAACTCAACGCCCCGCCGTAGTAGTGAAGCGCCGTCTTTCTGGGATATCGGCCGGCAGAGGTTTCGAGGTTTTCGTACAGTGAAGGCTGCGGCAATGGCAGGTGATGCGCAAGGCTGTCGGGCCAGTATGGCGAATAGTTCAAGTTTCCCTCCTTTAAAAGGGGCGCTCCTGTTGCCTTCAATGGTTGATGCCGTTGAGTCGGCACCTTTGCCGTGGCATTCGTTATGTGCGACTGGGAATGCCAAAGGCGTTATAGAGCTTCATTTGTGCGTTCGAGTCCGTCTTAAGCTTAGTACGCCAGTGACCATGCGGCACAATGTCGACGGCTGTCTTGCGAGCGCCTTCAGTGTGGGAGGAGGTATCGCACGGAGCAGCGCTACAGCGACGCCCGGGGCTTTCCGTAGCTGTTTAATGGGTGCCTTTACGATGCAGTAGCTGTGTGGAGACGTGCCCTCTGCTCCGGATCGACCGTGCATTGCACGCATGCCGCAGCTGTGGCGGGACTTCCAGAAGGTAGCAGTATCAGGAGGAAACGACGATCAGCAATGCTGTCATCAGACGAATGAAAGTTCAGGCGTGCGTGCTGATCAGCTCAGAACAAAAAAGGAGGTAGTCGAGTCCGCATATCTAATGCGAAGCTGACGTTCGAATGTCCAGCTGAGGGCGCGCGCGAACGGCCGAAGCTGGCCGAGCGCGGTCCGATGCTGAACCGCAGTGGCGGGCCGGGTTTTGATCGCGCTGCATCCGGCTCAAGTCGACCCTCACCGGCCGCTCGCCCAAGTGTGAACGCTACGACAGGTTCCAAGCTATAACGGTCGTTCACGCGGCTATCTCTGCGCGTACGCTCGACACCGGACAGACCATCGCACCGCAGCCGAAAATATCCATTGAGCGTCAAGCAGACGCCTACCCACGACATCGCTCAGTTACGGCCGCATCCCGCCCGCGCGACCGTCTAGTCAACTCTGTTGCTCAGGAAGAACACTGACGTAGTATCGCGCGCTTCACGTGGCCAGCCGCGAAGATAAATCGTGGATGCCCTGGAACCAGTATGGTCTGCTGTGGATTACCAAACGATGTGGATGACGCCAACCTCTCCCACGAACGCCAACAAGTGATCTGACGAAGCAACCCGGGCGAGTTTGTTGCGCACTTAACTCCAGCATTCATGGGAGTTCAGTCTTGCGTATGCGCCCAGGGCACGCTCGCAAGACATTCGCCGAGATAGGCCAGCATCGCTGTCACCCGCGCCGGTCTGAAACCGCCAGGCGGTGTGACGAGGTTGAGATGAACTCGCGCAATCTGCCAGTCTGGCAAGACTTCCTCCAGTTCGCCGCTGCACAGCGCATCCCAGACGACGAACTCCGGTTGCAGCGCCAGACCCTGTCCCGCAAGCAGTGCCGGAATAATGGCCTCGGCATTGTTGCTGCTGATTCTCCCCTTCACGGGCACCACGCACTCGTCTCCGGACGCATTACGGAAGCGCCATTGGCCGGGCGTCGGTAGATTGGTGTAGATCAGGCAGGCATGGTCCGCGAGTTCCCGTGGATGCTTCGGGCGGCCGTTGGGGGACAGATAGTCCGTGCTTGCGACGAGCGGCCGGCGCACCTCGCAGAGCTTGCGCGAGCGCAGCGACGAGTCCGGCAGTTCGGCGATGCGCAGTGCCACATCGTACCCTTCGGCGACGACATCGACCACAGTATCTGTCAACGACAGGTCGATGTTGACGTCGGGATAGCGGTTGAGAAATTCGGGAATCAGCGGCGTCAGATATTTGAGGCCAAACGACATCGGCGCACCGACGCGCACCGTGCCGTGCGGCGTGAGCGCTTGCGCCGACGCCTCGGCTTCGACGGCTTCACCTTCGTTCAGGATGCGGACCGCGCGTTCGAGGGCCATGCAGCCCGTCGGGGTTAACGACAGCCGGCGCGATGTCCGATATAGCAGCGCTGTGCCGAGCCGTTGCTCCAGGCGGGCAATCGCCTTCGATACGGTGGGCTGCGACATGCCGAGCGACTCGGCCGCTTTGGCAAACGAGCCGAGATCGGAAACACGGGCAAATATGGCCCAGGCTTGAAGATCGGGAAGAGAAGGCATGAAAAAAACGGAATGGAATCCATTCGTTCCATTCTATTTATCAGGTTGAGAAGGTCAATTACTATCGTTCCTTCGAAATCGTTCCTGCGGGCGCTCTCATCCGTGTCGATGGAACTCTCAGCGCGGACGGCCTTCATCACGCGATATCAGGTTTGCTGAATCAACCTGGAAAACACGATGCTCCAAGCACAGCCAAGCCTGGAAAACTGCTGCTTTCGCCGGCCGATCACACGCTGATCCTGATCGACAAAGTCGCAAATGGCGTTCGCCACGAAGTCGATCGATCCGGTTCTGCTGCGCAACAATGCCGCGCAGGTTGCGAAGGCGGCGAAGGATTTCTCCGTTTCGACGATCCTGACCACGGTGGCATTGAAGACCTTCTCGGGTCCGATCCGTCATCCGGAAACACCGAGCGGATCTCGCCGAAGAGGGTTGCGACGATTGTGGATGAGTCGATAGTACGCGTTGGCCGCTAAGGCAAGCAGACATTTAAAACCGTTAGTCCGACAAGGAAGGGCTTTCACCTACCGATAGAGAGGTTCTATGGAATCCGCGAGCGAATTAGTCTACGTAGTCGACGACGACGGGCGCGTGCGAGAAGCACTCGCTGCGCTGTTGCGCGCAAACGGAAGGGACGTCCAGACATTCGACTCTGGCGAAGCGTTTCTGGACACGCCGCATCAAAATGTCGTCGCGTGCCTGATACTGGATATGAGAATGCCAGGCATGAGTGGCCTGGAAGTCCAGAGGCTTGTCCGCACGGACTCTCCGATTCCCGTCATTTTCATTACCGGAAGGGCAGATGTGCCGTCCACGGTCCTGGCCATGAAGGGCGGGGCAATTGACTTCCTCACAAAGCCACTCGATGAAGACTCGTTGATGCGCGCGGTCGATGCGGCACTCGCCACGGCGCACGTTCTTCGCAAGGAGGCGGAAGATACCGCGGCGCTCCAGGCTCTCCACCAATCGCTGACGCCTCGTGAGCAGGAGCTGTTGCCGTTACTCGCAAGCGGCCGGCTCAACAAGCAGGCGGCGGCAGTCCTTGGTATCACCGAATACACCGTGCAGGTGCATCGCGGCAACATCATGAGAAAAATGCAGGCGGATTCATTTGCCACGCTCGTCAGACAGGCAAGCAGACTGCAGCTTCAAACGTCGTCGACGACGCAACGAACGGCGTCACCAGCCGAGCGGCTGTTTCGAGAGCGAAGCTGACGCACGAATGTCCGGTTGCGCCGACGAGCGGATGACGCCTTCGAACCCGGCTGTTTCCGCTGCGGACACGGTGCTTGGGAGATTACGCATGCCGTTCCATGAGGTCCGGTGACGACGAAGGAGCAAGCACCAAAGTGCAGATCTTGCCGTCGTTTTCGACTTCGACAAAACCGATTCTGCTGTACCAGTCATAGGCAACTCGGTTGCGTATGAAGACATTCAGGTACAGGGGTTTTTGTAAAAAACTGGACAACGACATGACCTTGGCAATCGCTGCACTGCCGATCGACTTGTTTTGCATCTCCGGCACGATACAAAGCATCCTCAGCCATAAGACATCCGGTTCGACGTCCCAGTGCACAAACCCGCAGCGGCCGCCTTTCCACGTAACTATTTGACAAGGGCCCTGACGAAGGCTTTTTGCAAAGCCCGCTTGCTGCAAGTTGTCATCCCAGCCATACGCTGAAGTAACGAAACCTTTCATCGTTCGCCGGTATGTGCCAAATAGCCATTCCGAGTCTCCGGGTACGGGCAGCCGAAAATCCAGATCCACCACAACCGCCGATCGCGATAAGCAGGTCTTCGGCAGAGTACTGGATAAAGAGGATCGGCATCAGTCGGTTGGGGCCGGCGAAAGCCAATGGATGCGGAATGCCGTTCACCGGACAGCTGAGTCACCGATCCGCTGCTGGCCGAACCTCGGCTCCCGACGAACCGCCGAAATCGACCCGAATCGGACCTACGAAACTTCGTGCCAGCGATCTCTCCTCGGGGTCGCCGGGGAGACGGAGAGCGTGAGCCTGGCCGGTTTCAAAGGGATGCTGTCGAAAAACTCGCGGCAGTTGGTTGCCCACCGCCGGCCAGAAAATCGATCTCTCAGATCGCACTACAAGCCGTTCGCGGGCCTCGGTTAAGGAGCGACCAATGAAAACCTCGCGATGTAGACCGTCGCCGGCTTTTTCAACACCATCAAAGGTCAAACGGTCATTCACGCAAGGACATGCCTCTAACGAGTACGGGACACGAGGCGTATTCCAGCTTTATGTAATAGCCGCCCTTTGCCCCGCCAGCTACCATCAGGAAATTGGCACTACAAACCGTTCAATTCAGACACCACGGCTTGGCGATTGCACTGCGGACCTCGATGTGATCGCGGGCCGGATGAACGTCCTGCCGGGCAATTCACGGCATCCGATTCCGATCGCGAAGGGATCGGAAAGCCAGCGGTAATGATCGACGAGATCGCTACCCGGCGGTACACAGTCGTGCCCGACATTCAATCTCTCTTCCGATGGCAATGACACGAAAGGACACACTATGACCTCGCCCCGAACCAGCGGAACGAATATTTCCCCGGATGCGACCCGCTCCGGCCGATTGTTTTTCCTCGAACTGAGCGGTGGCCGCATTCACTCGATCAATCCCGACGGATCCGACCTCAAGACGATCGTCGCGGATTGCCGCCTCCCCGACGGCATCGTCGCGGACGTTGATGCCGGTCATATCTACTGGACCAACATGGGTTCAATCGGCCTCCATGACGGCTCGATCGAACGTGCCGACCTGGATGGCAAGAACCGCGTGGTCATCGTCCCGCAAGGCGTCACGCACACACCGAAGCAGATTCATCTCGACAAGGCAAATGGCAAGCTCTATTGGTGCGATCGAGAGGGCATGCGCGTGATGCGCGCCAACCTCGACGGCTCTCAAGTCGAAACGCTGGTCGCGACCGGGCAGAGCGACCAGGACCGTCTCGACCAGACCCGGTGGTGCGTCGGAATCACGATCGATCCGAAGCACAAGAAGCTCTACTGGACGCAAAAAGGTCCGGACAACGCCGGCCTGGGCCGCATCTTCCGCGCCAATATCGAGATCCCGCAGGGCGAAGGCCCGACAAACCGCTCCGACATCGAGGTGCTGTTCGACCGGCTGCCCGAGCCCATCGACCTCGAGCTCGACCTCACGAAGCGTGTCCTCTACTGGACCGACCGCGGCGATCCTCCGCGCGGCAACTCCGTCAATCGAACGCCGATCGACGGACCCGCGACGTCTGAAATCCTCGTTACGCACCTGATGGAGGGAATCGGCATCGCACTCGACATTCCCGGAAATCGGATGTTCGTCACGGACCTGGGCGGCTCGATCTACTCCGCCGATCTCGATGGAAAAAACCCGCGCAACTTCCTTTTCGCCCAAGGCAACCTGACCGGCATCGCCTATGCCGAAGTCTGACCCACGCATTGGAGACATGACATGACTGATACCAAGAGCCAGCCCATTCGCCGCATCGCCATCATCGGCACCGGCGTGATCGGTGCCAGCTGGACCGCGCTGTTTCTCGCCAAGGGGCTGAAGGTCGTTGCGACGGACATCGCCCCGAATGCCGAAGCCCAACTCAGGGCGTTCGTGGAGGCTGCCTGGCCGGCGCTCACGAGATTGGGCCTGGCGCCCGGCGCGTCGCAAGCGAACCTGACGTTCACGCCTGTGCTTGCACAAGCACTCACGGATGTGGATCTGGTCCAGGAAAACGGCCCCGAGCGGCTCGAATTCAAGCAGGATCTCTATCGGCAACTCGATGAGCTGCTGCCCCCCCACGTGATCATCGCATCGAGCACGTCGACCCTGCCCATGAGCAGCATCCAGGTGGGCGCCGTGCTGCATCCCGAGCGCTGCGTCGTCGGCCATCCGTTCAATCCGCCGCACCTGATTCCGCTGGTCGAGATCGTCGGCGGGACCAAGACCTCGGAAGAGACGATCCAGCGCGCCATGGAGTTCTATACGTCGATCGGGAAACAGGCGGTGCGCCTGAACAAGGAATTGCGGGGCCACGTCGCCAACCGTCTGCAGTTCGCGGTGGCGCGCGAGGTCTATTACCTGGTGTCAGAGGGTGTGCTGAGTGCCGCCGACGTCGACACCGCCCTCTCCTGGGGGCCGGGCCTGCGCTGGGGCTTGATGGGCAACATGATGCTCAATCACCTCGGCGGCGGCCCGGGCGGCATCGAGCATTTCTTCCATCAGTTCGCCGGCCCGATGACGGCTGGGTGGAAGGAACTGGGCTCGCCGGAGCTGACGCCGGAAGTGCAGAAGAAGCTGATCGACGGCGTTCATGCCGAGGTCGGATCGCGGTCCATCGAGGAACTGGAGGCAGAGCGCGATGAGCTGCTGCTCGGACTTATCGAGCTGCGCACCAAAGGAAAGGCGCGTTAAAGGTACGGATGCGGCCACGCCACGCGTGGCCGCGGCTCGCGTGAATTGATCGCGGGCAGTTGACACTCCCTTATCGAAGAAATTTCCCAAATGAAAGACTCGACCAATCTTGCAATCGAAAGCGGGCCGGATCGGCTCACCGGAATCATTCAATCGAATCTCGCGAATCCGGCACGGAACGCGGATATCGACCTCCACGGCGCGCTCAATGACGTACTGAAAGACGTCGGGCTATCGACGGCGGACAGCGGTGGCAAGATCACGTTCCACGGCCGGGATCCGATCATTCCCGCGCTCTTCCGGTTCGGCTCGTTGTCCGCGATCGCCCTGGCCGCGAAGGCCGTCGGCGTCGCTGCACTATGGCGACTGCGGACCGGCGAGGAACAGGACATCGAAGTGGACGTTCGTAAAGCGTTGCGGCGCTTCGCGGGGTTCTTCGATCTGAAATGGGAGACGATCAATGGACGTCCTCCAGCCCTCAAGATCGATACCAATCTCTTTCGCGAAACCCGCGACGGACGGCACGTCGTGCCCCTGAACATCTACCCAAAGCTGGCTGCCCGCGAACTCAGCCTGCTGCGGTGCGACTCCAGCCCGGAAGCCGTGCGCAACGCCATTCTGCAATGGCGCGCGGACGACCTGGAGAATGCGGCGGCGGAAGCCGGGATCGTCATCGCCAAGGTGCGCACTTTCGAGGAATTCCGCAAGGAGCTTCAGTACACCGAGGTCCTCTCGAGAATGTCGCTGATCAACGTGGAAAAGATCGGCGAAAGCGAGCCGATCCCTTTCAGGAAAGAGGGCACCAGTCCGCTGGACGGCATTCGCGCACTTGGGATGGGTCACGTGATTGCCGGAGCGGCCATCGGGAGAGACCTCGCTTTGCACGGGGCCGATGTCCTCAACATCTGGCGGCCGTTCGACGACAGCGAAATCGAGGCGTTCGCGTGGGACACTCAGGTCGGGATGCGCTCGACGATCCTGGACTACTCGACGGAGGATCGCGCGAAATTCGATCTCCTGCTGAAGGATGCCGATGTCTTCTTCGCGAACAAGCGTCCGGGCTACCTGGAACGCCATGGTCTCGAGGCTGAGGAACTCTGCGGCAGGAAGCCTGGGTTGATCCATGCCAGTGTCCTGCTTCACGGCGCCAGGGGCCCCTGGAAGTATCGTCCGGGATTCGATGAAATCGGCGCGGCCGTCTCGGGGCTGTTCGCCGTCGAAGGTACGCTCGCGCGTCCGAAATCGCCGCCGATCATCCCCATTGTCGACAACGTGGTGGGCTGGCTCGGCACGGTCGGCGTACTCGCGGCGCTGCGCCGACGTGCGATCGAGGGTGGCAGCTATCGAGTCACCGTTTCTCTGACCCGAACCGTGCTGTGGCTGTTCTCGCTCGGCATCTTCGACAGGGACTATGCCCAGGCGACCGCCGGATCTTCCGAAGAACACGCCTACGTCGCCCCCGATCTGTTCACGGCAGAGACCCCGCTGGGCACGTATCAGGGCATGACCGACCAGGTCGTCCTGTCGAAGACTCCCGGGTCCTTCAGGACGGTGCTCGTGTCACGAGGCTCGAGCAAGCCCGAATGGCTGACGCAGTGAGGACCTAAGCCGACGATCGATGAGCAATCCCAGTAAGCGGCGGCCTTGACCGTCCGTATGTTGTTGACACGCGTGCGCTCGCGCGATCGCGAAAGCAGCAGTAAGCCGCGGCGCACATCATGCCTGGATATCGTGGCACATTGCGATGCCACGTAGTCCGCCTCAAACCAAGGAGAACCCGATGTCGGAACACGTATACAAACTGATTGAACTCACCGGCTCGTCGACGCAATCGAGCGACGACGCGGTGCGTGTGGCGCTAAGCAAAGCGGCCAATACCGTGCGCAACATGCACTGGTTCGAAGTGTCTGAGACGCGCGGACACATTGAGGAGGGCAAGGTCATGCACTGGCAGGTCACGCTGAAGGTCGGGCTGCGCCTGGAGGACTGAGACCAGACGGTGACTCATAAAGGCCCTGACCGCATGGTCCGAACAACACAGGGATGTTTCAAGCAAACACCCTCTCTGGGACCCGCTGGGCACATATCAGGGCATGACCGACCAGGTGGTCTTGTCGAAGACTCCCGGGGCCTTCAGGACGGTGCTCGTGCCGCGAGGCTCAAGTAAGCCCGAATGGCTGACGCGGTGAAGGTGCCCGACCGCGAAATCAGACAGGGGCGGATGGCGTTACGGCTGATGTTAATCAGCTTTCTGCAAGCAAAGGACGCCATTCCGTCTCCGCCGTCTCTGATTGCGATTGAAACGGCGGGGGCCGCCGCGCGCCCTTGCAAAGGCGATAAAGCAACGTTCATGGTCGCGAATTGAGTGGCCGCTTTCTGGGGTGGATCCGACGTCTGAACTTCCGAGCAACGGTGCGTGCGAATGACGCTTCATGGCCGAACTCGGTCCGACGCCGAACCGCCGAGCTGGCCGCCGTTGATCGTTCCGCTGCCGGCGGAAGTCGACCCTTCTCCGTCATACGAGGTCAATCAAGATCTCCGGCCGCTTTTCGAATTGCAACGGCCGTTAATCAATACAGTTGAATCGTGCTGGAGGTTCAATCTCCCGAAGTGGGTTGCCGCGATAGCCCGCCCGCGGCCTCGACTCACATCATTTCGGGGCTGCTCAGTTTTGTTCCGTCGGAAAAGCGGGCCAGTCTGTAGGGTTTAATGTCGAACTGCGGCGCCTCGTCCATTACCAGCCGGCTCACGAGAACGCCTGCGCCTGGCCCTAGTCCAAAGCCGTGTCCGCTGAAGCCGGATGCGATCACGAGACCGGGTTTCGCATTAACCTTCGAGATGACGGGAACGAGGTCCGGCGTCGTGTCGATCGCGCCCGCCCATGCGTGAGCGATCCGCAGGCCCGCCAGCTCGGGAAACACGCTGGACACATTTTGCAGGGCACGTTCGAGCCATTCGGTATCAGGCCGGGGATCCAACACCCGCGTTTCTTCGAACGGCGAGACGTCATCGTCGCGCCAGGTTGCGCTTGCCTCCGGTCCGTGGAAGAAGCTGGCACCGACGCGAATCTTCAGTTTTTTCTTCAGCTTGCTGCGGAACATGGTGCGGAACTTCACCGAATGCCGCAGGTTTTGCGGCGCGAGTTCCACGCGTCCGTAGCCGGGAACAGCGATGGTGTAGCCGCCGTCCAACCGCCTCCTCAGCGCGAAGTTAGGCCCGGAGAAACAGCCTTCGATGACCCCCGGCGCCTCAGCGGTTCGCAACGCCGTTCCCATCACGTTGATGGAGGGCAGATCGATGCCGTGATGCTGGCAGAACAACGCGCTCCAGGCGCCTCCCGCGAGAACGACGGTGTCGGCTGCGAGCCGGCCGCGCTCCGTCCAGATGCCAGAGACACGCCCAGCACTCGTGTCGAGACTTCGTACCGCGCAGTTCTGATACACCATCGCGCCGAGACCTTGCGCGCCGCGAGCAATCGCAGGCGCGGCTTTCGACGGCTCGGCGCGGCCGTCCGTGCCAGACCACAGCCCTCCAGCCCACTTCGCGCGTCCGGACGGAATGCGCGCTGCCAGTGCGCGCGCACTGAGGATCTCGCTGTTAAAGCCGACTTCCCGGGCGCGGGCAAGCCACGATTCCCACTGCGCGATGTCCGATTGATGCTCCGTGCCGTACAGGATGCCCGCCTTACGAAACCCAATGTCCTCGCCCAGTTCTTCGCTTAGTTCGCTCCAGCGCTTGAGGCTCTGCATCGCGAGCGGCAACTCATGGAGGTCGCGGTTCTGCTGACGCACCCAGCCCCAATTGCGCCCCGACTGCTCGCAGCCGATGACGCCCTTTTCGAGCAGAGCCACCTGGACGCCGCGTCGCGCCAGTTCATAAGCGGTGCTGACGCCAATAATGCCGCCGCCAATTACCGCGACATCGCATCGCTCGGGGAAACCTTCGCTATCCGTGACTTCGTCGATCCTTAGCATTTCATAGTCGTTGGTTGCCGCTTCTTAGTACGTTACTGCAGTCAAGACATCGGAAATGCGCACCTAAAGCGCGATTTCACCATCCGCAGATAGTGGCTACGATTTTGGTATGTTCCACCGCTTCGCTGATAGGACGATCCTGTTGTATCCGAAAGGGATACAACGATGATCCACCAAACGCTGAGGCAAATCTTGAATTGCAATCTTGCAGACTGTTGCCGAGACCAGGTTTCTGCCTAGCCACATTCTCACGCTCTTGCTTCCTGGTTAGCAGACGTGCAAGCACAGGATGTGCGAACGGCGGCAAAGGCCGATCATGGGGCGCTCGTCGTTAACAAGCGGATGGCTGGTTGCGGGGCGAAGCCGACGCCTGAACGTCCGACCGGCGACGCGTGTGAACGACGGGTTGTGGCCGCTCACTGCCTCATGCAAACCGCATCGGCGACTCGACCTCCCTCGGTCTCGATCGACAACACGCGACCCCGAGCCGTCATTCGTCACCGTGTTGGCAACGGCCGCTTTCCAATTCCGAACGGACATCCGTCCGCATCACGTCTGCAGTACGGGCGCTCGCGGCCGACGGGTCGCGAGCGGCCATCATGCACTCGCTCAGAAGCGCCAACGGAATCTCGGTCAAATCACCAGCAAGCGT
>NZ_JBNPVS010000097.1:0-12528 GCF_050434225.1 Paraburkholderia sp. GAS32
CTACGTTGCGCATCTTGCTCGGACTACGGCTCACGCAACGCTTGCACCATTCATCGAAGCAGTGGTCCTCAGGATATATGACACAGTAAGACTAAGAACCGCGACAAATACCTGGTCGATACGGATACGGCCGCAGTGAAGCCGCTGCCAGCCAAGGAGGCGAAGTCAGCGGGAGCTTACGTTCGCGGTCCACAGTCGGCAATGTATCAGGACCCAACATCGGGCGCGACATGGAGTGGCCGCGGGAGAGCGCCAGCGTGGCTTGCTAACGTCAAGGACCGAAGCAAATTTTTGATTGCAGATGGCGCCGAAGTGACTCTTGCGGCCACCGCTGGCGTTGAGGGCAAGTCAAAGGCTGCGGGCAAGAAGTCGTCAACGTCGGTTGGTGCGACTTCTACGAAGGGTCAGCCAAAAGGTCCGCAGCCGGTTAAGTATCGAGACCCGAAGTCCGGTGCGACCTGGAGCGGACGTGGACCCGCCCCGGCGTGGCTTGCTGGTGCCAAGGACCGGTCAAAGTTTCTGATTACTGGCGTTAGCGGAGTTACGGATTCTCGCGCTGCGAGCAAGCCGAAAGCCGTTGCGAAGAAGCCCACGACAAAGACGGCGGTAGCGAAGAAGGCACCGGCGAAGAAATTGGTTGGCGCCCAAAAGGTGGGCACGACGACGAATGTCGCGGTCGCGACGGAAGCTGCGACTGCTTAAGCGAACGGGAAAGCGAGCACTCAGAGCTCGCTTTCCCGACAAGGTTGTCAGTAAACAGCGTGTTGGTCGTGCTGAACTGCCGCTCGATGACCCCGACAAATCTCGATTCATGCGTTGGGCGAAAATCTATGGTCGTGTCATTCAAATCGCAAAGATTGTCGAACGCATCTGAATAGAATTCCTTGCCGTCGTCGCAGACGATGCAATTTGGCATTCGCTCGTGCGTGGCAACCATTGAAGGAACCGTCATCATGCAATCGACCGCGCTTGTAGGAGGGGCTGCAAGGCAAAAAGGCCAGCACCGCCCGGGTCTCTGCGTCCATGAGACGGTTGGCTTGCAGAAGCGATGCCGCTCGCTGCGAAACTTTGGATTTCGACAGGTTTGTTTTCCAGCACCTTTATTGTCGTCAAAGGAGTTGTTGCAAACCAGAAAATCAAACAGGAACCGATTTCGGAAGTACTGAAGGACCTCGTTGAGGTTCCGAAATACTCCCAAGAGCTTGGGTTCGTTCATCAAGTAGAGAAGGACTTACGGCGTGTGTTTAACAGTCTGCCGACCGACAATGGTCTGGTTATATTCATTGATGATTTAGACCGATGCTCGCCTTCCAAGGTCGCCAATGTATTGGAAGCCGTAAATCTTTTCCTGGCTGGAGACTTCCCGGACTGTTGTTTTGTTTTAGGAATGGATGCCGAGATGGTTGCGGCGGCGCTTCAATTTGCTCATAGAGATATGACCGCAAATCTTCCCAGTGATGCACGTATTCCCATCGGCTGGAGGTTTATGGACAAGTTTGTTCAACTTCCTTTTGTCATCCCCCAAGTAGATGGCGCCATGCAGCAAGTATTCATAAATCACCTAACGGGTAACAGTGCTGACCAGGAACTCGAGCAGGTGGCGGGATTGAGGGAATCTGCTGCGAATTTGAAGGAGTTACGGGTGATTTTGCGCATGGGCGTATTCGGGCAGCAGCGATCCTTCATCGAACAACCGGCACAGTCGAACTGGCTTGCCCGACAGATGATCGTGTCTGCCTTCGTAATGCGCGTGCGTGATTTTTGAACTGGCGCCGATCACTGCGTAACGCGCGTTCCGCAGGACAACGATATTCGTTGGCCAACTCGTCCCAATAGAACTCGCTACTGGAGAATGTGTTGTCCTTGCGTGTGGTTTTGTCCCAGACCGGAACATGGGGGGCAATCTCCTTCTGCGTGACCATCCAGTCAAGCAACGCTGCAGAGCCATACGCAGTGTCGCCGACGAGCCGTTGAGGCTTCAGATCATACTGCCGCTCCACCCGGTCGATCATCGTCCTTGTCGAGTGCACTTCGTGTGATCGGTTCGCGGGCGTCGCTTCGACGTCTATGATGATCCCCGCATGCAAATCGATCAGATAATTGGTCGAGTAGGCAAAGAACGATGGCCCTGATGGCTCTACCGCGTCTGGGCTCACCGGATTGGTTTCCTCCAGCCCACGGAGATATTCCCGTACGGCGCGACTTTGTCCAGCGACATGCCCCCAGTCAACAGGCCGAGTTCCCGGCACTGCGCTGAAGCGACTCGCATCGGATTTGATGATACTTGCGTCAATGGCAAATCCTTCGCCCTTCACGAGCCCCTCGGTCATGCATCGGCTCAGGACCGACTCGAACACGTGACGCAGCACATCACTGTCACGGAAACGCCCGTGACGATTCTTGGAGAACGCCGAATGTTCGGGTACGTCGTCCTCCAGACCCAGGCGGCAGAACCATCGATAGGCGAGGTTCAGATGCACATCTTCGCATAGCCTGCGCTCGGAGCGGATGCCGAAGCAGTAGCCCACAATCAGCATGCGGATCATGAGTTCTGGATCAATCGATGGTCGGCCCATCGGGCTGTAGAACGGCGCGAGACGCTGTCGAAGATCACCCAGAACGAGAACCTGATCGATGCCGCGCAGCAGATACGTACGAGGCACATGACTATCGAGGTTGAATGGGTAGAAGAGCATGTCCTGCCCGGCACCCAGACCCATGATGACGATGTACTCCCGTCGATCGATGTGTTCCAGGATACCTGTGAATTCGCGGGTCAGGCGACTTTTTCAATCCTTTTCTAGGAGACATTCGAGGGACCCAAGGTCGTCGTCGCGACAAATGCATCGCCAGTACCTCTATGTGACGCCCCACGGTCATGCCGGACCTCGCGCCCGGTGCGTCTGTACGGTTTACGTGACGAATACTGCGACCCGTCGCTGGAAGTTCCGCTTCATCGCCGCAATCGGTTGAACGATCAACTGGCACCGCGACGGTCTAGAATGTTAATTCAGCGAGGTAACGCGGCGCAACGTGCGCGATCGAGCGGAGCGTACCGTTTTCTGTCGCTTCATTCGAGCCGGCGAGTATCCAGCTGCACCCTCAACGCAATGGAAAAGCCCGTCATCATCGCCGTCGACGACGACCCGGCCGTGGTCGGGGCGGTCGCGCGCGACCTGCGGCTCGCATACGGCGAGCACTACCAGATCGTACGCGCCGACTCCGGACAGGCAGCGCTCGCAGCGGCCCAGGAACTGCGCGTGCAGGACCACCCGGTGGCGCTGTTCCTCGCGGACCAGCGCATGCCGCAGATGAGCGGCATCGAATTCCTTGAGCAGGCGATCGCATTGTTCCCGCAGGCCAAGCGCGTGCTTCTGACCGCCTACGCTGACACCGACGCGGCGATCCGGGCGATCAACACGGTGCATCTCGATCATTACCTGCTCAAACCATGGCACCCGCCGGAGCAGAACTTCTACCCGGTGCTCGACGATCTGCTGAACGACTGGCAGGCTTCGTTCCACCCGGCGTTTCAGGGCGTGCGGGTGATCGATCACCGCTGGTCGCCGCAGGGGCACCAGTTGCGCGATTTCATGGCGCGCAACCATATCCCTTATCGCTGGCTCGATGTCGAACGCAACGACGAGGCCGACACGCTGCTCGACGCTCTGAGCCCGTCGCTGCGGCAGCTCCCCGTGCTGATCTTCGAGGACGGAACCGTGCTGAGCCGGCCCAGCAGCGCGCAGCTCGCCGAGCAGGTCGGCATCAGCACGCACTCGACGACGCCGTTCTACGACCTCGTGATCGTCGGCGGCGGCCCGGCGGGACTCGCGGCGGCGGTCTACGGCGCATCGGAAGGATTGCGCGTTGCGATCGTCGAACGCGAAGCGCCCGGCGGCCAGGCCGGCACCAGTTCGCACATCGACAACTACCTCGGATTCCCCGCCGGGGTCAGCGGCGCGGAGCTGTTGCGGCGCGCGTTGACGCAGGCGAAGCGCTTCGGTGCCGAGATGATCCTCACGCGGGAGGTTGTCGGGCTGCGCGTCGAGGCACCGTACAAATTCGTCAAGCTGTCTGACGGTGCCGAATTGAGCTGCCTCGCGCTCGTGGTCGCGAGCGGCGTCTCATACCGCAAGCTCGAGGCCACCGGAATCGAGGAGTTGACCGGCGCCGGCGTGTACTACGGCGCAGTGATGGCCGAGGCGCTCGCCTGCGCGAACCAGGACCTGTATGTGGTCGGCGCGGGCAACTCGGCCGGGCAGGGCGTGATGGTCCTCAGCAAGTACGCGCGCACGGTGACGCTGCTGTGCCGGGGGCCGGAACTGAGCTCGAGCATGTCGCGCTACCTTCTCGAGCAGATCAGCGAGATGCCGAACATCCGGGTACGTCCGTGCACGGTCGTCGAGGGCGTCGCGGGACAAGGCCACCTCGCAGAAATTACACTGCGCGACCTCAACACCGACCGCACCGAGGTCGTTCCGGCAAGCGGCCTGTTCGTCTTTACCGGCGCGGTGCCTTGCACGGACTGGCTGGATGGCGTTGTCGAACGCGATGAGCACGGCTTTCTCATGACCGGCCGCACGCTGCGGAAGGACGGCAGGCGGCCGGCCCCGGCTGCCTGGCAGCTCGAGCGCGAACCGTTCCTGCTCGAGACCAGCGTCCCGGGCATCTTCGCCGCCGGCGACGTGCGCGCGGATTCGATCAAGCGCGTTGCGGCGGCCGTCGGCGAGGGCTCGATCAGCGTGCACTTCATCCACCAGTACCTGGCCAACCTATGAGCAAAATATGAGCGATCTGCGGGCGCTGTTCGAGATGCCGCTCTTTGCCGCGCTCTCGCCGGAACAGCGGCAATGGCTGGCCGGCAACGTGAGCGAGCTCGAGCTCGCGAAGGGAGACGTGCTGCTGCACGAAGGGGAACAGGTGACGAGACACTATGTGCTCGTCGAGGGTGAGTTCCTGGTCTGGAAACGGGTGGGCTCACAACAGGTTTTTGACGACCGCCGGCAGGCGCCGGTGTGTATCGGCGAAGCGTCGCTGCTTTCGGGAATCCCGCTGCCGCTAACTATCACGGCAGGGTCGGACTGCCGCGTCCTTGTGTTTCCGGAGCCGGTGTTCCGCAAATTGCTGATGGACTGCGAGCCGTTCAGTAAGATGATCTTCCGTTCGATGTTCGCGCGCATCAATGCGTATGACACGTTCATTCTCGGTCGTGAAAAGCTGGCGGCGTTGGGCACGCTTGCCGCTGGCCTCGCGCACGAGCTGAACAATCCGGCGGCAGCCGTCGCGCGCGCGGCGCATCACGCCCGCGAGACGGTCGGCACGTTGGGTGACACGGTCCGTGTCGTGATCGACAGCGCGGTGCCGGCCGACGTGATGGGCGAGCTCGACGCGTGGTCGGCCCGCCGTGCGTCGGCTACCGAGCCGGGGCCGCAGGACCCGTTGCGTCAGAACGAGGCTGAGGACCGGCTCAGCGACTGGGTGTCCGAACGCGGCGTCGCGACTCCGTGGCTGGTCGCGCCGTGTCTCGCGGCAGCCGGGATCGCAGCCGGCGATCTCGCCCCGCTTGCCGGGCGCCTGACTTCGGTGCAGTTCTCCGCGGCGATCCGCTGGCTCGCCGCGACGCTCGAGCTGGGTTCCCTCGCCGACGAAGCGTGGCGCGGCGCAGGCCGGATCTCGGAGATCGTCAAGGCGATGAAGGCGTACTCGTACATGGACCAGGCACCGCTGCAGGAAGTCGACATCCACGAAGGCATCGAGGACACGCTGATGATCATGCGCTATAAGCTCAAGCACGGCATCATGGTCACACGCGACTACGATCGAGCGCTGCCGCGGCTGTCGGTCTACGGCAGCGAACTCAATCAGGTGTGGACCAACATCATTGACAATGCCGCCGACGCGATGGACGGGCGTGGCGACCTGACGATACGCACGCACCGGGAGGGCGACAGCGTTGTCGTTGAGATCACCGACGACGGGCCGGGCATTCCGCTCGAGATCCAGCCTCGGCTGTTCGAGCCGTTCTTCACGACGAAGCCGCTCGGCAAGGGCTGCGGCCTCGGCCTCGACATCGCGTACCGGATCGTCGTCAACCGGCATAACGGGGCGATCAGCGCGGAGTCGCAGCCGGGCAAGACGACGTTTCGGGTGCGGCTGCCGCTCGTCTCGCAAGGTGCGGGCGGCGTGAGCCGGTGAGTTCTCTCACGTTGGCGAGGTGGTCGCGCAAGATCGCGCGATGGAGAAAATAAAATCGCTTTTTCAGGGTCGCATATTCCCGGCGGCGGTCATCAGCTGCGCCGTGTGCGGATACTTTTGCTTCAAGCTCGGCCTGCGTGATACGCCCTGAAACACCTCGCCGCACGCGTTGCCGCGTGGCATCGCTTCACTGACCTGGTTCAAAATACTGACCAGGCTGAGGCTGCGCATTTCAGGCGGCTATCGCGAACTTCGCCGCTGGCGATTTCACCTCCCGGCTCAACCTGGGGCAACGGCGGTTGTAACGCTGAATTCAGATCGCAATCACACGGTCGGCATAGCTGCAGACTCACGCGTATCCTGGCTCAACGCCCGGTATGATGGTTCCAGCGCTCGCCATCAGGTTTGCGATGCGCATCGACGATCCGGACCCGGTGGTCGGGACCGGATGCGGGGAAGTGCGCGCCGGTTCCCTAGGGAATATTCCTGTAGTCGGGAGGGAGCGAACCATGATCGAACTCGACAAGCTGTGCAGGGTACCGGTGTTTGCGGACCTTCCGCCGGAACGGCTTCAATGGCTGTGCGATAACTTGACCGGGTTCACCGTCGAGGCGGGCGACGTCCTCCTCGAAGAAGGCGAGATAAGCTCCAGCCTGTTCATTCTGCTCGACGGAGAGGTGACGGCGACGAGACGTGCCGAGGGACATCTTCCGAGCGAGCGCTTCGTTGCGCCGGAGATCCTGGGCACGCCATGCATGATTGCCTCGATTCCCTATCCAGCGACGCTCAGGGCCGCAACCGATTGTCGGCTCGCGCTGCTTCCGGAAGCAGCCTTCCGCGATTTGTTCACGTCGTGCGACCCTTTCAACCGAGTCATCATCCGCTGGATGATCGACTGGCTCACCACACTCGAAGCGGCCGGGCGCAATCGCGAGAAGCTCGATGCACTGGGCAAGCTCGTGGCCGGGCTTGCGCACGAGTTGAACAATCCCGCTTCGGTCGTCACGCGTGCGCTCGACCACCTGCTCGCCGGACTCGCGGCGCTCGAGCATTCGGCGTTGGCACTTGGCGCGAGTGCCGTGCCACGGGATGCCGTGGAAGCGCTGAGAGCCCTGCCGGGAAGCAACGGATCGCAAGCTTGCGCAGGCGCTGCGGGCTCGTTGCGGTAAAGCGAAGCGGAAACGCGGCTCGGCGACTGGCTCGCTGTCCATCGCGTGGCAAAGCCGTGGCTGGCTGCTCCGTGTCTTGTCGCCCATGGGATCGCGCCCGATGACCTCGGGCAGTTGGCTGCTGGTCTGAACGCGGAGCAGTTCGATCCAGCCGTCCGGTGGATTGCTCAGGTATTGGAGCATCGCTCGGTGATGCACGAAGCAATGCGCGGCTCGATCCGGATCTCGGAGATCGTGAAGGCGATGAAGGCTTACTCGTACATGGATCAGGGACCGCAGCAGGAGATCGACATCCACGATGGCATCGAGGATACACTGACGGTGATGGCGCACGAACTGAAGCCGGGCGTTGCGATCATCCGCGACTACGACCGCAGCCTGCCGCGCCTGCAGGTGTATGGCAGCGAACTCAATCAGGTCTGGACCAGGATTGTCGAGAACGCGATCGAGGCGATGAACGGGCGCGGCGACCTGACTATCCGCACGCGCCACAATGCGGACTGCGCGACGGTCGAGATTACCGACACCGGGCCCGGCATTCCGCAGGAAGCGTTGCCGCACCTGTTCGAGCCTTTCTTTACGTCGAAGCCCGTGAGTCAAGCGCAGGGGCGGGGCTTGGGGCTGGGTCTGCATATCGCCTACCGTATCGTCGTCAATCGGCACGGCGGGACGATTCAGGCAAGCTGGCGTCCCGCCGAAACGACCAATAGGGTGAGGCTGCCGCTGGGGTGCAAGGGGACAGGTGTCGCTTGACTTGACGGACCCTGGGTCGGGATTCTCGCGCGATGGATGCACACTGGAACAGCATTTGACGACAGAAAACCGCGTAAATCGTTACAGTCGCAGCGCGACATTTACTGGAACTAGACGCCTGACGACCCGCGGCGGTGCCGCTTGCCAGTATGGTGCTCGACATTCGGCCGCCGCGCACTGGAAACGGATCCTGCCCGATACGCTGCGAGCCGCACTTTGACGCGATTCGATCGGGTGAGCATTCGATGGTGATGATGCTGCGCGCCCGCGTAATACATGGGCGGCATGACGACGGGCGTTTCGTCGCCGTTCAGCCAACGGCGGATCGTGACCAGGTCCGCCGAACGAGCCCGGGAAGACCTCGCGCCGAGGAGCGCAATAATCACCTGACCATTCGGCATGTTGGCTTCGACCACGATGCAGCGTCTTGCCTCGTCGGTATAACCGGTCTTCGCGAGCTGAACGTCCCAGTCCGGCCAATCGACGACAGGGTCGGTGTTCCGATACAACCTCGTTCTGCTGCCTATCGCTTCCTCGTAATGCGGAAGTGTCGTGAATGCGCCGATCAACGGATAGTGGGACGCGGCATCCGCCAATTTCACGACGTCACGCGCGGTGGAGAGGTTGTCAGGTGAGAGCCCCGTCGGATCGTCGAAGTGCGTATCGGCCATGTGCAGCGCGCGCGCCTTGTCGTTCATCTTCTGGATGAAGGCAGGCTGACCACCTGGAAACGCGCGCGATAGCGCGGAGGCCGCGCGGTTCTCGGACGACATCAGCGCAAGGCGCAGCATCTCCTCGCGTTCGAGCGCAGCACCGACCGGGATACGCGAGCCCGAATGTTTGAGCCGATCGATATCGGCATCGTCGATGGTCAGTGTTTCCCCCAATGCCTGCGCTTCGTCCAGCACGACCATCGCCGTCATCAGCTTGGTGAGCGAAGCGACGGGCTCAACTTCGTCAGGATTCTTTTCTAGGAGGACTTCGCCGCGCCCGACGTCGTACGCGATCGCGCTGCGGGAATAGAGGAGCGGCGTCCCGGCCGACGTCACGAGCGGTGCGGCGGCGAGAAGCAGCACGCAGGCGAGTTTCTTCATTTCAATCACACCCTGGGACTTCAATCAGGCGAACAGGTGATTACGGGTCCAACGTGCAGGATCGTCCCTAACAACTAAACTGTAGTTGCTCACTGCAGGAATGAGTGTGCGAAGGAGGACAGATTTCGTCCTTGGAGGTCAGCTATCATGAAATCATTGGTCTATGCACTCGTTGCCATCTCGGTTCTGGCCGCTCCGGCCGTATCGTTCGCTCAGCAATCCAGTTCGACTGTCACACGGGAACAGGTGAAAGCAGAACTGACGCAACTCGAAAAGGCCGGCTACAATCCCGGCCGCCGTGACCCTAACTATCCGGAAGATATCCGCGCCGCGCAGGCGCGCGTCGCAGCGCAGAACGGCACGGTGCCGGCCCAAACCGGCTACGGTCCCGCGGTTGGCGGTTCGTCAGGATCGGGTGTACCCAGCAAATGACGGGGGACAACCGGATCGTATCAATGCGCAATTTTCCGGACCGCGCAAAACGTAGCGTCGTGATTCTGGCAATCAACTGGTTGCGGGTTTCACTCTAGCTCAGACTGAAGGCAGTGAAGCGATGTGGCGTGAGTGCGCAGAGGCGGTTCGGGGTGTGAAAAGGAGCGATCGTTATGCTATTTCTAGCGGTAATTTGTCAGGATGACAGATGAAATGGACGTGAGGCTTCATGGCGCGCTGCGCCATCGCCATGGTGCTCGCACCAGCGCTGATCGTCAGCGGTAGTGCCGCATGTTGATCATCGTGTAAGCGAGGGTCTTGAATGCATAGTGGACCGGGCTCAAGCGCTCGAATCGAAGCAGCAGGCGCCGGAACTTGTCCTCCCAGGCGAAGATCCGCTCGATGGTCCTGAAGCGCTCCTCGAAAATGGCTGGATCGAAGCGCAGTTTGCGGCCCCGCTTCGACGTTTTACGTCCACGCGGGTTTTCGGGAGTGTTGGGAATCATGCCACGGTTGAAAATCGCCTTGCGGTTGGCCCGGCAGTCGTAGACGCCGTCCAGACTGACCGTTGAGCCTTGCAGGTCCATGCCAATGGCGCGGGCCATGTGGCTGAGTCTGGGCAGCGCGTCACGCAACAGCGGCGATTCGTTGCGGTTGCCCGGGGCAGAAACGAATGGCGCGATCACGTTGCAGCGGCGATCGCAGAAGGCGACCACCTTGTCGCCTTTCAGGTGCTTGTGTCCGCTGTCCCCAGGTTGTCGCCGCCCTTCTTCGCGGCAGTGGTCGTGCCGTCGCCGTGAATGACCGTGAGGTCCAGGAGCTGGTCCTGATGAAGCCTGTACACCGAGCCTGCGAAAATCGCGTCGATGCAGCCGTCGGCTTGCCATCGCCGCAACGCCCGATAGATGCGCGTGTAGTGGATTTCAGGACGACCTGCGGCATTCCTTTCAATCGGCAGCGCCTTCCACTGACATCCCATGTACAGCGACTGCAGGATGTAGTTGAAGATCTTGTGCAACCCCAACGTCGGTGCCGGACCGCGTCGACCCCGGCTCAGATGCGGCAAGACAAATTGCTCGAACTGCTCAACGCTCAATTTCGTTGGAATCGCTTGCCCGCATTGACTTCCAGCCATCCGTAACATCCACAAATCCGGACTTTAACCGATCTGGCTGTGCAGATAACCAGATTCAGTCCTCGTACGGCCCGCAGACAAATTTAACCCCCTCAGAAAACCCGCAACCAGTTGGTCCGGTGCCAGCCAGGTCATGCGTGCGTGCGGCGGAGACCGCGGATTATCGCCGCACTGATGCGCCATTAAATGCATTCCTATTACTGGGGATTAGCACGAGAGGGGTGCGTTAGCGGTGGGTGGCCCCAAAGGCGCGAACCCACGAGCCGTGATCGTCGAAAGCCCTCGGTCGACATGAACGTGGCCGCTGCACGCACGGGACTGCAGAGGTCGTGCAACGGAAGCAAATTTGGTGTTGCCTGTTGATCCGGCCGACTGCAAATGAAGGCCTGAACAGAGCTATCATGCCCTTCATTTCGTGACACTGGCCCTTATATGAACCGGATGAGGTCACCGGATGGCACCTGGCGTGATGACGCGGTGCGCCTACGCGTGACCTGAGGACGCGGGACTGGATTGACATGGTGTGACCGCAGCAGCGAAGCGCGCGGCCACGCGCAATAGAAGACGTTGAAAACGCAGAGACGTGCTCGGCGGTTTGCGCCGGTCGACCCTCGGGAAAGACTGGGCCTCCGGCACAGAACCCGGCCGTTGACGTTTCGCGGTCCGCGTCCTGGACCGTGCGCGGGCCAGATTCCCCAGGTGACTTCACTCGGTGCGTGCCCGGCACGACAGGACGACGGGCCTGTCGCGGACCACATGCGGCTGCGTGCCGATTGCGCGAAGGCGCGCCGATCGGGTAGGGTGACGAGATTTCAACCACAACGAGGAAGTCACAATGAACAAGCAGGAACTGGTGGATGCAGTCGCCGCGAAGACCGGAGACAGCAAGGCCGCGACGGGCGAGACGATTGACGCGGTGATCGCGGCCATCACCGGCGCGCTGACGAAGGGAAAGACGGTGCAACTGATCGGCTTCGGCTCGTTTTCCACCGGTGCGCGTGCCGCGCGGCTCGGTCGCAACCCGGCCACCGGGGCCGAGATCCAGATCCCTGCGGCGAAGACCGTCAAGTTCACGGCGGGCAAGGCATTCAAGGATGCGGTGATCGGCGGCTGAGACCAGGCACAAGCCATCGGCCGGGTTCCTCCCGGCCGTACGCAGCCGGCCACGTCGCCCCTACCGTTGGGAGGCGACAGGGAGTGGACGTGAATGCGCATAGAGCCTGGACCTGGGCAAGTCGGCCTGGTAGCATCGGTGGCGAGATGCCGCGATGTACCGCGGTCCCTGCGATTCGCTGCATATCTACATAGACAGCCGTATGGAAAAGAAACGATCGCGCAGCAGGCGGGAGCCGCTGTGTCCACCGATCGGTGCGCTGTTGCGCTACCGCATGCGCATCGTGCGCGTGATTGCAGAAGCGCGTGGGCAGCGCGCGATGATCGAGTCACTCGATACGACGGGCAGGACCTTCGTCAGCACCGTCAAGTGGAACAGCCTGCGGGAGCTTGGCGCCCAACTTTTCTAGTCGCACGCTGCCTTCAGTTGAGTGGGTTCCAAACCACCAGCTGATTACGCCAGGACGAACTTCCAGTTTCAACCCGAAACGATGGCCGCAACCTTGACGCGAGTGACGTATCCACGTGGGTGTGGATGCGGCTTTAAGAGGGTAGCCCCATGTCCTCCCGGACACAGGGCCCCCGAAGAACGGAGCGTGCGACTTTCACCGCACTCCGCTCGCGCACAGCATTAAGC
>NZ_JBNPVS010000098.1:0-12486 GCF_050434225.1 Paraburkholderia sp. GAS32
CTGAAATTCACGAAGCATTCTTGAAATTCGGCTGCGCCCTCGTCTGCTGGAACATCTTCAGGCGTACGGAGCAGCCTTTTTGAACTGGCCTCTTAGCGATTTCGACGAGGCTCTCGCGCTTTTCGCGAGCGAACGTTTCCGAGTGCAGCGCAGTTCCTGGTGCGGCGACAATTCGGATTTGAATCAGCTCGCCATCGACAATGATTTGCACGCAAGCCTCTGGTGTCAACATGGAAGCGCCTGCCACTTGCCTCGCAACAAAAAGGGTAAATTTTCGGATGTCTGGATTTGGACCTAACGGCCACTCATTCCCATCGGCGTGCAGCGCTTCCGAGGCGCGCTGCCACAATGGACTCCTAGGGTCCGCCTCGGCTGCCGCCGTATAGAGTGGTTCCGCGTCCGTTGGTTCTTCTTCGTGTTCTCCCACATACATCCTGACCACAGTGCGTGACCATTCCGCCGCCCACGCTACGGCCGCTTGCCGTAGACGCTTGAAATCAACGTCGTCGCCAAGCATTTGCAGCGGACTTCGATTGCCTAAGCTCCCCCGCGGCGCAGAGAGAAAATCGAGACGCGACTCCGGCGGCGCAGGTGCGATAATCCGGCAAATCTCCTGCAATCGCTTGCGGTCAAGTGCTGGGTCTGCGAGCAATGCGGGGTAGTACGTCACGTTGTCGACCGCCATCGAGAAGACCCTTCCGTCCGCTAGCATTTTGCCCACACGCCGCTGAGTTAAGCCGAGGCGTTGGCGGAAATCGGCTTCCGAAATCAGTTCACCGTCTGCAACCAAATCCCGCCGCGCAGTTAAGGCTTGCTGCCAAAAACGCTCTCGCAAGATTTCGCGCCCGACGTCTTCGCTAGCCTCGAGGTAGGCGTCGCGAACAATTTGCTCTATGCGCTCAATCACGTGGTCAGGCAGCCGCTGAAACTTAACGCGGTCTGTCGCCGGTAGTCGGAATTCACTAGCTGCGATTTTGCGCACAAGCGATGATGCGACGAATTGGGGGACATCGAACTCAGCGTCGATGCGTCGCATCGCAATGTCCCAACTGCTTTCAACCATGTGCTACTCCAGAAGACAAAACAGGGGCATCTCTCGTACGTTCAAGGTTGCCTCTCCTCACGCTGGCGCGTGCCGCTGCGCTCGTAAGTGATAATCCTGGTACCCAACGAAATTCGCCGCTTAATACGACGGCGCCCCGTATCCACTATTGCAAGCATTGGTACCTGGGTGGTTTTGTCTGCGTTGTACTCGCGGGCCAGCTTGCCATGAGCGACGTCAATTTTTAACTTGCGAAACACTTCCGCCGCTATTTCCTCGAACGTAGCGGCCGGCGCAAGCTCACGCGTAAATTTATTGAGCCGCGTTTTGGCGTAAATTCCCACTCCGATTCGCACCAGCCTTTTGGTCTTAACTAGGCTGGATAGAACGCGACTTAGTTGCGCGGGACTGCCAAGGGCCGCAAGCTCCGAACGGAGAATCACAACGCTGTGCCGCCTAGCAATTGAACGAATCACGCGGTCTTCGAGTTTCATAGCGAGCTCTTCTCAGCCCATATCGATGACTGGCCAGTGCGCCGATGGTTGGCAACGCTCTTCATACTCGCATCTAGAGCAGAGTTGCTTCGTCTGCTGCGAGCAGCACGACCAGGACTCTTTCGTAGGTGACGTTCTCGCAGTCAGTGCGAAGCTCGCGATGTGGCTCGCCCATGTACAAAAATTCGTATTGCCGCCCCTTGTCTACCCCCGATTCGTGAGTCCATCTGACGTCACTCGAGAAGATATCTCGGACCTCCTGCGCATCCTGTTCGTCCCCACCGGGCGGCATAAACATCACGCGCGCCTCAGGGTCCGTACCGCGCAGCAATTCCAATAGCTCGGACACTTTCATGACTCACATCGTCCTTGTTTTCATCGGGGCCAGCAGTGCCACAGTTTGACTGAGAACGTGCTCCGCAACAGCACAAGCCTCTTCTATCGAGCAAGGCTCGGGCAAAAGCGAGTGTCGGCACGAGGACCACCGGAAAAGGGCCTCAACGAGGCCACTCTCGTCCGCCGACAGCGAGAGTGCCCGCAGTAGTTTTCCGACGACGTTGGCATCCGGATGTTCAAGTCCATCTAACCCAAAACCTCTGCCGGCAGCGAATTCGCAACAGCAAAAATACATCGCCTCCCACGCGCAACTGAGGCGTGTTGATGACGACAATTCTTCGCTCCGCGCATCGTGCAAATAGCCGCGGCTGATATCGATTCGACTGCCATCAGCTTTCTCCATGATTTCCCGTCCGTTGCGCTCCATGGGGCTGCTTCTTAACCACGTCGTGTTTCACAAAAAGAATCGACCGGTATCCACTAGGCCAGTCCGTCTCTACCACACTCGTCCAAGCACCTGACCAACACAATGATTAACGTGCCCACCCGTGTCGTTGTCTCTAGACGCTGTGTCGGTTTTCAACGCACAAGCCGATGCCAGACCATGCCGGGTCGAGCTTCACAGTTCGTCTCTGCGGCGCATACGTTGCATGAAGTCCGCGACCGCCGGGTGGTGCTCCCTGCTCGCTAGGTGGAGCAGCACGGCGAGACCGATTTCAGTAGCTGTATGCGACGGGTCGACGCGCATTCGCGTGATTTTTACTGCTGATTGGCCAGTGGCTACAGCTTCCCCCCGTACCCGCCCCGCTGAGTCGACGGAAACGGTGAAGCGCGCGGCCGCATCTTGCACACGCCCACGCTCGCGCTCAACGAAGCAAGTCACGCTCGTTACGCGGGTGCGCTTTGTCGATGCTACCTGCCCAGGGCGCGCCACCGGATTGTCGTCATGCACGAGCTGGGCGCTTTCGTATCTGTACAAGGCGTAATACGCATCAGCCCATATGTCGGAAACGCCTCCGTGCTGTATGCAGCGGCCGTATAAAACATGAGCCCATTGCAGGTTGAATCCAAATTTTCCCGCGTACACTCCGATGACGATGTCATCGCTCTCTCGAAACGTTGTGCTATCCACTGCGTAAACCGCCATCATTACTCCTGCTCATACATTGCGGCCAATTTCGCTCGCAGCTCTGCCAACACAACTGGCGCGCTAATCCCGAGAATCTCATGTGTTCGTACAAGCTTGTCGCGACACCAAGCCGGCCAATGGAGATAGTCGTCATCAACTGCTAGCCAATCGTCAGGCTTGCGGCGCAAGACGTCTGCCCAGACCTGCATTCCGCGGGGCGCTTGCCGAAACAACTCCGCGTCCATTGCTCCGTGATACGTCGCACCTATTACTCGAGCACGCAATTCTGGCGGCAACTTGCGTGCGACTCGCGCGACGCTTTTGTACACGCGCACCCACGACGTGGACAGCACAATGCGCAGGTCGGGATATGGCATAAGAACTTTCGCGAGTAGTCCTACGTGCTCAAACAACTTATGCCCTCTGGGTGACTCAATGTATGGCCCTCTGCCTGGACGCATATAGACATTTTCAGGATGCAACACCCCATCAAAGTCCAAGTACAGGACGAGTCCACCAGTTGCCGCCGGTGGGGGCACAGCGGGCGGTGGCGTCAAAACATCGCTCATCTGTCCATCTTTGTGTTGTCGTACAGCCCGACCTCTTGCGAAGTACGCGCTAGCTCGCGCAGCGCCCTGCGCGCAATTCTCTGCCGCTTGCGTCGGTAAGCTTCTGCTTTTGCCCGAAGCACGAACTTACGACCGCGGCGCACTGATACTGGCCGCAAAGTGTGTTTGCGCAAGAGCTTCTTGCGCACATAAGTTTTTGACACGAAAAGCAACTTTGCCAGTTCGGCTACTGACATCAGGTCGCGTGCGTTAGCGGTGACCATCTAAAAAGTCCTCCTCGCTCGAGCGCCCACGGCTTTTCTGCCGCTCAAATCGTTTCAGATGAGCGCAAGTGTAGGCGTTTGCATTGTATATGTAAACGTCTACAAGACAGACGGCTACAACACCCATGTCTACAATGCCCCCGCTGTAGACATCGGACTTGTAGACAGGAAAATAGGATTTTTATTTTTTAGGGACGGACTGATGTCGCTTCAGGAGCGCTTCGTCCAAAATTTGAGGCGCTACCGGCTGAGCCTTGGGTGTTCTCAAGAGGAGCTCGGAAATCGGTTGGGCTCGGATAGAACTGTAATCAGCCGCTACGAGCGCACTTCGTCACGAATGACCTTGGAGCGCGCCGACGCTCTAGCGCGAGGACTAGATATTGATGTTCGCGTCCTCTTAGACACTCCGAGTGACAAAGAAATCATCCGCGCGCAACCCGGCAAGCCTGTCTCAAGCGAGACGGTAGGAGAGAAAGTACAGCAACTTCGCAAGGCTGAAGGGATAACTCAAAAAGACCTCGGCAACCGCACGGGCATGGACCGCAACCGCATCTCGCAAATCGAGGCATCGAGCGGCAAAGTTGCGGCGCTACAGTTATCGACGCTCGAAAGACTGGCCGTAGCGTTTGGTATCAAACCGACTGAGCTGTTCTAATTCGTCGAGGTGGGGCTCTCCAGAATCCACCTAGCGACGACGTCCTGTCGCCAACGGAGAAGCTCGCGGTCAAACAGTTCAGCGCGGGGTGGTAGCAGCCAAGGGCGGTGGCGCGCTCGCAGGATGATTGTGCGCGCCGACAAGCCGAGGATGTCGGCAAGGTCGGTGGCGTCAAGGTAGATGTGGCTGGCAGGATATTCGATTGATGTCATGCGCTGTATGGCGCAGCGCTCCATACGCCAAAGCTTTTCCCCGCATTCCGCAGCCGTCAGCCCAAAATTGTCCTACCCCGCACTTTGAAGGGGCGTGGTGCGCGGCTTTCTCCGGCGCACGCTCCGCCACATCACCCTATCGCGGCAGCGAACGCAGATTCAACGGTTATCTCAGCGTTTCCCCGCTCAAACTTCCGTCGACCGAAATTGGTACTCCGCAGTGTGGCGGAGGCAATTCTCGATTTTGAATCGCCAGATTCGACTCGTAGTGAGTCGACGCCGTTTGAACGGCCGGTTCGCCGCGGAAATTTAAATAACGTCAATAAACAGGTGACCATCAACCGCTTCTCGAAACGCAAAACCAGTGTAACGGACGGCTCGCCACTAGGCTTTTAACCCAGTGGCGGAGGCCATATGAAAAAGCATCGCGATTTCAGTGACTTACAGACTGTCCGTTACCACGTCAAACTCTGCCATAACGAAGGCGAGGGCGACTCATGGCAGCTTTTCGAGAGTCAACCTGAGCCGGAAATGCAACAAACCTATTGTGAAGTAATCGCTCGTAGAAAACTTGAGCTACAAGCAAGCACACCTTCGCCTGACTCGGCGGAGACTCAAGTTTTCAGAAACAATCTCTCAACCCTTCACTCCTTCCTCGCCTTCTTCGGCAAAACAGAAGACTCGCCTGTCGGACGGGAGATGCTTCACGGCTTTGATGAGAAACTTCAGGCGTATCTGGACTCATTGAACGTGGCGCCCCGCACGAAAAGCGACCGGCGCAGTCATCTTCGTGCCTGGCAGCGCAGTATCGCAGACACCCAGCGGCCTGCTGCACGTGAATCGACAGATTCGAAATCGTCCAGCACCTTTCATCAAACGCTTCGCGAAGCAATTTCTGCCTCGGGCTACGCGCCTAAGACGCTCGCCAAGCGAGCCGGCGCTTCGGTTTCGGCCGTCCAGCGATGGATGAAAGGAGCAATCCCGAACTGTCGAGCCTTCCCATCGGTCAATCGAATCGAGGCTGAACTCGGGATGCCGCGTGATGCACTACTCGCCCTGGTGCCGAAGCTATCCCGGGAAGCGCAGGCTCACACATTGCGGACTCGCACATTTCCGATTGCCTTTCGAGAGCGCCAACAGGCAAATTCCAAGAGCCCCTACATCTTGCATGCGAGGCAAATGACTTCGGATTTTCTTTCTGAGTGGGACGACTTCTACGAGCACAAGACCGAGCGAAGCCCGCAACTCGTACGCTCGAGCCGAGGGTCGTGGCGAGTGCTTCCGCTTGAGAAAATTGTGGACAGACTTCCACCCTACGCACGTCGAGGCAAGGCGGGATGCGTCACTGCAAAAATCACGATGGACATGTTTCGCAGTTTTGCCGGGTTCCTCTCGCTGCCGAAAGACCTTGGTGGCCGGGGAGTTCCGGTAAACGATGCCCAAACGCTCGCTTGGCTGGTTGTCCCGAAAGCCATCGAAAGCTTCCTCGATTTCCGACGCGACCGCTCGGCCGGACTCATACATAAAGGTCATGCGAATTTTTGTAAGTTCGGCGCGAGTATGACTCATCCTTTGACGGGGTATCTGACCCAACAGCCAGAGTTCGCGACGAAACTACCCGACGGGACACTCAGCGGGAACTGGGTCGATGCGTGTGCCAAAGCCTATCGGCTTTACCAACAGTGGATACAGGACGCCAGAGATACATCGCGTAGGCCATACGAGCCCATCCAAGGCCTCCTCAATCTGGCCGAGCCCCTCGCGCCCGTCATGCGTGCCGTCGAGCAACTTGACCGGCTCGCGGCGCAGGCCGCCCCCGGCAGTTTGGACGAGGCGAGGCATAAGCGGGACGCGCTCCTTCTGTCGATGCTAATGGCAAATCCGCTCAGGGCGCGCAACTTTATCTTGATGACATGGAACGAGAATGGCACCGGGTCGCTCTATCACCGCGAGAACGGACAATGGCGCTTGAGATTTGGCGCTGGTGATTTCAAAAATGACCGATATGACAAAAAGAACGACTACGATGCGCCACTTCCCAGTGCGTTGAGTGACCGAATCGAGGAATATCTGTACGACTACCGACCACGCCTCACCAGAGACAATCCCGCATGTCCTTCGGTTTTCCCCGGAGAAACAGGGAAAATCTTTTACGGATTGAGCAAACACGTCTTTCAAATCACGCAGCGTCACATAGCGGAAACTCCCGGCTTTGGCACGCATGCAATGCGCCACCTGGTGGCAACTGACTGGCTCCGGACGCACCCCAACGACTTTCTCACAGCGGCCCAACTTCTACACGACAGGCTTGAAACCGTCTTAAAGGAGTACGCGCACCTTAGACAAGACGAGGCCTTCAATCGTTTCGAAGAGCATCTGGATGCAGTCGGCCGCGCGATGAAGAGCTGAACGGACCATTCCCACATTCGGCGGCTTTCTTTCTGGGTCGCTGATAAAGAACCGTCTGCTCCTATAGGAACAGACGGTTCTTATCTTTTAGCGCCGGCTCTACCAACTCGCACGACCATCGTCCGCGGTTGAGCAGTCCTCTCGGCAACCGTCAAACTCAAATGGCTTGGGTGGCAACGTGGCCGGTCGCGAGCCGTGTTGTGGATGCCGAAAGTGAAAGCAAGCAATTGCAGGACGGCCGATGTACCGCCGCTCGCGTGCTGATGCAGGACAACGACAATTCCGGTTTCGCTCTATGCGACTATGTTCTCCAGACTGGCCTCCTCAAGGTCCCGACCAGATGCAAAAGCGGTTTGCGCCGACCGACGTTGAACCTGGGGCGCGGCAAAGAACTCGTCCGCCGTGAATTTTGCGACGGGCGTTACGCCGACCAGAACCCGCTGCTGAGCGCTGAGCACTGAGCACTGAGTCTAACGAACTGGAGTCACGACGCCGACGGGACACCTTGACCCGACAGGAAGCGACGCGGAAACCGTGCCTGAAACCGTTTATAAAACAATGCGCGACTGCTACCCTGACCTGCTATCCTACAAACCGTAGCAGCCGCGAAAACCAAGCCGGATAAGGGTCATCTGCCATCTGCCGCGAGTCCCTGATTCGCCACCAGTTGCAAGAAGAAGCCGCTGATCCACAAGGTCAGCGGCTTTTTTGTTTCCGAACGGGAAAATGCTCCTAAACGGCGCATAACACGCTTCCATTTTAGATTCAGCGCGTTACACCCTTGACGCTGGGCGACTACTAAAGCGTCTGTATAGCCAGTAGTCCAATGACCATTTGCCGGCACCCCGACACAGTAAGACCAGCAGCATCGCAGCCCATTGAATGTGCGTGGGCCATGCCTGCGGATACACGAACACCTCAATTACGGTTGTCATGCCGAGCAGGACCACTGCTACGGGTCGCGTCGCCAGGCCGAGCACAAGTAGAACAGGTGTCGTTAGTTCAATTGACACCGCGAGGTAGGCTGCAACCTCGGGAGGAAGCAACGGTAGTCGATAGTCTTCCCTGAATAACTCGAGCGCGGCATTCCAGTCGGCCAGTTTGGTCATCGCCGAGTTCCAGAAGACCGTTGCAACAGCGAGCCTCAGTGGAAGCGCGAGAACTGTATGCGGCACTCGCTCCAACCGCCCAACGGCGCGTAGTGCGCGGTCAATCAGTATTGAACTGCGATGAGCGGATTGAGATTCCGGCATCACGTGACTTGCCTCCCAATAGTTTGGCTGGATGCCTCATTTGATAGGCGGATGTCGACAAAGCATCCTGATGCAAGAAGGTGTGCGAGCCAGACGGATGTCTCCGCGTCCGGCACGTCGACAAGGGCATCATGCAAGGGGCGCCCCGCAATCAAGGCAGCCGTGAACCGGCATTGGCCCTCCGCCATGCGGTTCACCTCCACACCCGAAGGCCCTCGGTGGATATACAAACAGACCGGGTCAGCAGTCAGATTGATGTTTGCCAGTGCGCTGTCGTCCCGTGACAACGCTGCGTGCCAGATGGCATCGACGGGAAACGGCGACTCAAGTACCCGCGCGGCCGGGCTCGGCAAAAACCTTACGACGTGCATGTCGGCTGCGTCGAGTTGCTCAAGGCGCCGTAAGTCAAGCGGCTTTGCGTCTGGCGCGTGTAGCGCCTCATTCACCGCCCATTCGAGTCGTGCCGTATCTGGCAGATAGATAAGAGACGCCGCTTCTGGCATCTGTGCCAGGAAATCCGGAAACGTGGCACCGTAGCTGTCTAGCTGTGCGTTCAACGGTGGGTGTTGCTCAATAAAAAGTCGAGCCGCGCCTTCGAAGAATTCGGCCCCAACCAGAGCCTGCACGGCTGGATAAGTCAGCCTTAGCGCTGTAAGCAGCGTACTGTTCGCCGTATTTCGATAGATGGCGAGCCGCGCCTGCGGAGCCAGGCCGTCCGGTACCACATACCCGGATGCATCTCCATCGGAAAGCCCAAGCAAGTCCCTGCGGACTGCACATTGCAGCTCAAGCAGCGTGGGCGCACAGGTTGTCATTTCGCTGCCTCTCAATAGCGGTCTCTGCAATTGCGGCTTCTTCCATCAGAACCTCAAGCGCCGGCACATCGGTGTCCCATTCGACTAGCGTGGGGACCGGTCCAAAACGCTTGAGTGCCAGCTCGAACAGGTCCCACACGGGAGGCGCGACGCGCGAGCCGTGGTCGTCGATGCGAATTATCTGGCCCTGGTCAAGCTGCCGGATGCTGTGCCCCGCCAGGTGGACCTCGGTAACTGACTCCGGCGGCAAAGCTTCAAGATAGGTCAGCGCATCCCAACCGTGATTGCTGGCACTGACGTAGATATTGTTGACGTCACAGAGGATGCCGCATCCCGTGCGGCGCGCGACCTCCGCAAGGAATTCCCATTCGGGGATGGTTGAGTGGCGGAACCGCAGATAGCTCGATGGGTTTTCTAACGAAATCCGACGCTGCAGGTAGGCCTGGGCCTGGTCGACGTGCGTGCAGACAATGCTCAATGCTTCTTCCGTCATCGGCAGTGGCAAGAGGTCGGCGAGATAGATGCCACCGTTGATACTCCAGGACAGGTGTTCGGAGACCAAACCGGGCTCGACACGCTTGATGACGTCGCGCACACGCTCCAGATGCCGGACATCCATCCTTTCGGCGCTGCCCAAAGAAAGTCCTACGCCGTGGAGCGAGATTGGATAGTTCTGACGGATAGCGTCCAGGTAAGCTGGCGCGCTACCCCCGCCCATATAGTTCTCAGTATGGACCTCGAACCAGGTGGCTCGCGGACATCCTTCAACAACCTCCTGATGGTGTCGAAAGCGCAACCCAACCCCGGCGCATGCCGGAATCAGACCATGCGCACATTGCGACGCAGCAGATGCGGCATCCATGAACGCCCCCGTTTGCTCAAGCGGGCTTCAGCTTGCCGCCCTGGATTTTGCTGCAATCTCCAGCGGGAAGCAGCACGAATGACTTGGGGTCGCGTGCCTGCGTAGATTGTCCGGCGCAGGAATGGGCTCCTTCAGCGCAGTCGTTTTTCGATACGGCATTGATGCCGTAGCACTTCTCCAGTTTGTTCGCTTCCATCCGGGTCATGTTGTCCTTCACAATTTGCGGCATTCCGCTCATGTCCTTCATGGTCTGGGCCTGAACCGGTACGACCTGCATGGCAAGTGCCAGACCGATTGCCGACGACAAGGTCGACGCGGCCATAACATGTTTGTTCATCACGCTTCCTCCTGAGGGTGGCGGCCCGGCATTCCGGCCGTGTAGGGAAGTTCGGCCGGCCGCGCCAAAAGGTTACGGTCCGAGCAAACTTTTTCTGCGTGACAAACAGTCGTCCACGCCGCAAAATTCCTGCATGCTCCGGCATTCACACCCGCCCACTCCCGCTTCAGGTTCCGATAAAGAGGGCCTGGCGTCATTGACGCCCGGCGGTCAGGAAGCACCCGCGGCCAAGCGCGCCGACGGCAAACTCGACTGGTCCATCACCATGGCCAGCGCGCAAATGGGCGATCTGAATGCCTATCGCCGGCTACTCCAGGACATAACCCCCTATCTTCGGGCGCTCGCGGCACGGCACATCCGGAACGCCGACGACCTCGAAGACACGGTGCAGGACGTATTGCTGACCGTACACTCGGTGCGCAACACCTATGACCCGTCCCGCCCGTTTGCCCCGTGGCTGGTCGCTATCGCAAACAGACGCATCGTCGACGGTCTGCGCCGGCGTGGACGCGTTTGCTCACATGAATCTTCAGTGGAAAATGAACTGGAAACCTTTTCTGCTGATGAAGCGAACCTACAGGAAGAGGCAGCGGATGCCCATGTGGTAAGGACAGCTATCGAGCAATTGCCTGTCGGACAGCGCAACGCGATGCGCATGCTCAAGCTGGAAGAAATGTCCCTGCAGGAAGCCGCCGCTGCAAGTGGAATGTCAGTTGCTGCGTTGAAAGTGGCCACTCATCGGGCAATGAAACGACTACGGGAAATGTTCCGGCAGCGAGGTAGCAAAACATGACTCGGACCTCCGACCTGATTGACCTGCTGGTCGCTGACGCAAAACCGGTCCGGCGTCTGAGGCATCCTGCAGCGCGAGCTTCGTGCTGGTTGTTGTTTGCGACACTCGTCATGTTCCTCGTCGGTCTCGCGCATGGGGTGCGCGCTGACCTCGCGGTCAAACTCGATCAACCCCTGTTTGTTATCAGCGTAGCTGCGGCAATGGCAACGGGCATTCTGGCCGCCATGGGTGCTTTCCTTGCCAGCGTGCCAGGCATGTCGCGCCATTGGCTTCTGTTGCCGGCTCCGGCGTCCCTCGTTTGGGTAGCAACCCTTGGATATGGTTGCCTGACCCATTGGGTCTCGATTGGACCAGAAGGCATGTCTCCTGGCGAAACGGCCAGATGCTTTGCCACGTTGGTATTAGTCGGCACGCCGCTATCGCTTGTGATGCTGATTATGCTGCGCCACGTTGCCCGACTGTCGCCGGGCCCGGTTGCGATGACAGGAAGTCTTGCAGTCGCCGCAATCACTGCGGTAGCACTGTCAATTCTCCATCCGCTCGACGCCACTGCGATGATATTGCTGTGGAACCTCGGTGTCGCCGCGCTTTATCTGTCGTTGAGCGGCCGGTATGGCGAGCGACTTTTGAGCTGGGTAACGCAGCGTTAGCGCGCGGGTGATTCGAATAAGACGTGTACCGGTCCAAAACCCCGGATACAGTCAGTGGTACCGCGCGCACCTTGACGTCTGGCATGACCGCGCCGTCTTCCACTTCCTGATGAACCCATCGCAACGGGACCCCTACATCCGCGTGCTGATGAGAACACTCAGGTCGAATGGTCACGTTGTGATAGCCACATTCGCGTGAACATGATCAGGCGCAGCAGGAACCAGACTGCTGCATCGGCGGGCACCTGTTGGTACCGTACGAGCAATACACGCAGCAATCCCCGGGTTTCGGTCTGACCACTGCCTTGCAATGCTCGCATTCGTAAAACCACACACAGGCGTCGGTCGGCATCGTCTCGTCTTTCCTGTGCCCGCAGGCAGGACACGTGATGCTCGAATCCAGCACGACTGCGGCCATCACTGCACCTGCTTTACGTGAGACGGATAGCCGGCATCGGTCGTGGCGTTCGTCAACGCGTCGACCGAAACCTTCTTCGGGTCAAATACCACCTCCGCGCGCTTGCTTGCGAAGTCGACCTTTGCCGAGGTCACGCCGTGTACTTTCTCAACTGCCTTGCGAACCGTAATCGGACACACAGCGCAATCCATCTTCGTGACGTCAAGTGTGACCTTGCGAAGCTCCTCCGCGAGGGCCGTGGATGCGCTC
>NZ_JBNPVS010000099.1:0-11881 GCF_050434225.1 Paraburkholderia sp. GAS32
GTGTGATCCGTGCGCATGATGCTCTCTCCTTTGAACAGGACTCGACACGCTGATTTTACGTATCAGTTCCTCGACGCCCGTGCTCATAGGATCTAAGTCCAGCCGACTTTCTGTAGCCCTAAAACTCGCGACAAAGGGCGCGCCGACCTTAGACAATGCCCCGCAGCGTACCGTCGGCACGTTTCGCCAGGATGTACTGCAGCTTATCGAGCGAAAGGGGCTTGGTCAGATGAAAATCGAAACCGGCCGCCAAAGCCCTCGATTTGTCGGATTCGGATGCATAGCCCGTAAGCGCCACGAGCACGATGTCGTCGAGTGCTCGTTCAAGTCGAACTGCGCGTGCGACTTCGAAGCCGTCTATTTCCGGCATCCCCACGTCGATGATTGCAACCTCAGGGTGCGTAATGCACCTAACCTGAGACATTCCCTATAACGCATGTCTTAAGAGTAGCGGTCGGACGCTTTCGAACACCTCGATATTGCGCTGATGTCGGCCGCAAGCCCGCGCCAATGCTGGCGTCGCGAGCATCCCATTTTTGAAGCCTCTTTTCTGCAAACCCTACATAGTCGCCTTGCATTACCAAAGGTATGGGAAAGTGCGCAGAAAATGTAGCTGGATGGGTCAATTTGGCTTGCTACTCTGCAATCCATGCATTAAGCGCCGACGAGCACCTAAGCCAGCGCGCGATTATTCTAAATATCGTGCAAGGAGTGGTGATTTGTGCGATCTAATTGTCTCGCAGCGTTCGCCTCCGACTCCTGCTCCCCAGTTCAGTGATGAAGCTAGCTGAGGGTGAGCGTCACCTGTGACACGCCGAGGCGCTGCCGGTGAAATTTTAGACTGCTCGCAAAAAGGTGCCTGGGGGGTGCTTGGACATAGAGTCCAAGAATGGTGAGTTGGATTGTGGACCCTTTGTAGACGCAAGGGAGCGGCAACTGACGGTGGAGCGAGGAAGGACGGCGCCGCTTTCGGGAACTCGCGCCGTCGAGGAAGCGGCGATGGTCCGCGCCATTTAAATGAGGGCGGACAGGATGGCAGCAGCCGCGCCGCCGGATTGGGCGTGCATACCGTTACCAATATCGAAAATCAGGCAGCAAATGTCCGCCTGGATACAGTCAACCGGCTTGCCATTGCCCTGGACGTCGACCCTTGCCTTCCGTTGTCATCTGACCCAGTGGAAGCGCCTGGAGACTACGCCGAGCGGCCGCTTGGCGACTCGGTAGCCCAAAATCTGAAACGACTTAGGCTTCGGCTGAGCCTGACCCAAGAACAGGCCGCAACTTCGGCAGGTCTCGGACGCGTCTATGCCTACAAGATTGAAAGCAAGACGGTCGCAGCAACGCTCGATACCTTGGACGCATTGGCGCGGGTGGTAGGCGTTGAAACCTGGCAACTACTGGTTTGATACTGGCAAGAGAAACCACCGTAGGGCGAATTAAGTATCTTCTGAACGGGCAAGTCGGCTCAGACTGACGGACCGCACATTGACCATCGAGGGTGATGGCAAAGACCCAGAATTGCTGCCGCGCAGCAGAATTAATCCAAAACCTGCAGACTTTGTTGCACGCAAAGGGGCATTTTATGAATGCCGCAGACTTTGATGTGCGCCGATAGCACAAAAAAAAGGCGTCACGTTTCCGTGACGCCTTAAAAAGTTCTAGCCATTCCGAGGGCCGTGCTAGAACCTGAGAGACGGTATTCGAAAGTTGGACGGGTGCGCGATGTTGGACGCCGGACTCGAGACAGACACTGCGTGGACTGCTACGGGGGACTGTTAGAGGTACTCGACCAGACACTCCGCGGACCACGGTTGGTTCAGAATTTCAAAATGCAGAACCTGAAACCGTCTTTCGAAATGAGGTTCCATTTTTTATGGTTATGCTGACTAAGTCAAGCAAAATCTAAAGAGACCTCATTCGTCTCGGCAAAATATTCCGATACAATGAATCTTCCGACGAAAAATGCACTTCGCGCCCCATTTTGGGGCCTCCGCCGCACCTCTGCGGATCGGTTGCTGACAGGCAAGCGAACAGAAAACTGAAATATAGTTCCAGAAAAACGACATGACCCGACCCACGTCCTCCCGAACTGCCGCAGGCCCAGCCAAAGACAAAGACGGCTCGGGCGACGAAGTCACCGCGCTGGCACGTGGTTTGACCGTGCTGCGCTCGATCGCCGCGGCCGATGCGCCGCTCAGCAACCGCGAGTTGACCGAGCTGACCGGCATTCCGAAGCCCACCGTCTCGCGCATTACCGCCACGCTCGTCGGCGCAGGCTTCCTGTTCCGCTTGCCCGACAGCGAGCGATTCGTGCTGACCTCGTCTGTACTGGAGTTGAGCAACGGCTTTCTGCGCAACTTCGACATCCGGGCCCGGGCGCGCCCCTTCCTCATCGAACTCGCCGAACGCACCGCGTTGTCCGTGCATCTGGCCGTACGCGACCGCCTCGACATGGTGGTCATCGACGCGATCCGGCCACGTTCGGCGGTGCTGGTATCGCGCCTCGAAATCGGCTCGCGCATGAACCTCAGCCGCACCGCAGTCGGCCGCGCCTATCTGTCGGCGCTTGCCGAACCGGAGCGGGAAAAATTGCTGATCGGCCTGCAGGCCGCCGAAGGCGACGACTGGGGCCACGTCAGCAGCCGTCTGACGAGCGCATTACGGGAAACGGCGGAGCAAGGCTTCGCGATCGCCACGGGCGAATGGTACGACGGTTTGAACGCCATCGCATCAGGATTCACCGGCCCCTCGGGCGAGCGCTACGCAGTCAATTGCGGCGGCTCCGCGGATCAGTGTCCGCGCGACTGGCTGATCTCACGTGCGGCGCCGGCCCTGCTCGAATGCATCAGCAAGATCGTTCTCGAGATCGGCGGCACGCCTGGACGCCGCCTCGACAACTGAAACGCGCACGCGCTCGCCGGTCGGCGGCCACGGCATTTTCCAGCCGCCCTCCACTCGCACTGTAACCTTCGTAATCAAAAGAAAAATACACGGGTGGACTGTTACAGAGCCTGCGACGTAGGATCACGCATTCCCGTCGCGGGCGCTCGCCCGGCTTGCCGCTATCGCCCTTCGATAACGTCCCGCCGAGCTGCCATGATGCCGCACTGCGTTAACATCGTTGTCCCGCGCCTCGGGTAGCATCGCGCTGAACATTTGCGGCGCGCCCGCTGTCGAAACCGCCTGTCATGCCGCCTGCGTGCCGGTCCGCCGAACTGTTGAAGCGGCACAAACGCACGAGCGGCTCACATCAAAGCCAGCCACCAGACCGAACCGATGGACGAACAACAAAAGCATTCGGAAACCACACGCCCTGCCGCCCCGGCTTCTCAACCCGGTTCGCAACCGTCAGCCACCGGGAAACCTGTCGGCGGTCCCGGGAACACGCCGGTCGCAGCAAAAAGCCATCGCGGGCGCAACATCGCGCTGATCGTTGCGGCGCTGGTCATCCTTGGGGTCGTGTTGTGGCGCTGGCATCCGTGGGGCGGGCCCGGAGGCGCGAGCGGGGCTGCCGGTGCAAGCGGCGCGAGCGGCGGCCGCCCGGGCCGTGGTGGCCCTGGCGGCCTCGCCAACATGGCGCAGCCTGTTCACGTGGCGACCGCCGCACAAGGTGAGATGCCCGTGGTGCTGACCGCGCTCGGCACGGTCACGCCGCTCGCCAACGTCACCGTGTTGCCGCAGTTGAGCGGCGTGCTGCAGGACGTGTATTTCAAGGAAGGCCAGATGGTCAAGAAGGGCGACGTGCTCGCCCAGATCGACCCGCGCCCCTATCAGATCTCGCTGGAAAACGCGCAAGGCACCCTCGCGCGCGACCAGGCGCTGTTGCAAACCGCCCGCCTCGACCTGAAGCGCTATCAGACGCTGCTCTCGCAAGACTCGATCGCCAGCCAGCAGGTCGATACGCAGGCCTCGCTCGTGCGGCAGTATGAAGGCACGGTGAAGTCCGACCAGGCAAACGTCGACACCTTCAAGCTCGACCTCGTTTATGCGCGCATCACCGCGCCGGTGTCGGGGCGCGTCGGTTTGCGCCAGGTCGATCCGGGCAACTACGTGACACCGAGCCTGACCAACGGCATCGTCGTGATTACGCAGTTGCAGCCGATCAGCGTGATCTTCACGACCTCCGAAGACAACCTTCAGCAGATCATCCAGCAGACCCAAACGGGCGCGAAGCTCTCGGTCACCGCGTACGACCGCAGCAACACCACCTCGCTCGAAGGCGGCTCGCTCGAAACCCTGGATAACCAGATCGACACCACGACCGGCACGGTCAAACTGCGCGCGACCTTCCAGAACGACAAGAACCGGCTGTTCCCGAATCAGTTCGTGAATACGCGCCTGCTCGTGGACACGATCAAGGACGCAGTGATCGTGCCGACGCCGGCCGTATTGAACGGCTCGATGGGTCAGTTCGTGTACGTCGTGAAGCCGGACAACACGGTGACGGTGCGTGCGGTCAAGGTGGGTCCGGTGGACGGCGAACGCACCAGCATCAAATCCGGCCTGCAGGTCGGCGAGCGCGTCGTGATCGACGGCTCGGACCGGCTGAAGGAAGGCGCGAAGATCACGATTCCGGCCGACAAGCCGCGCAGCGCTTCGGGCGCGCGTGGTGCGAGCGGTGCAAGCGGCGCGGCTGCCGCTTCGGGCGCATCCGGCGCGCATGGACATCATCGCAATCACGCGGCGCAAGCCTCGCAATAAAGGCACGGCAACTATCGCATGAATCCATCCCGCGCCTTTATTCTGCGCCCCGTCGGCACCGCGCTGCTGATGGCGGCGATCATGCTGGTCGGTCTCGTCGCGCTGCGCTTTCTGCCGCTTTCCGCGCTGCCCGAAGTCGACTATCCGACGATCCAGGTGCAGACCTTCTATCCGGGCGCGAGCCCGGACGTGATGACCTCGTCGGTCACCGCGCCGCTCGAACGCCAGTTCGGGCAGATGCCGTCGTTGAATCAGATGTCGTCGCAAAGCTCGGCCGGCTCGTCGATCATCACGCTGCAGTTCAGCCTCGATCTGCCGCTCGATATCGCCGAGCAGGAAGTCCAGGCGGCGATCAACGCCGCGGGCAACCTGCTGCCATCCGATCTGCCCGCGCCGCCGATCTACGCGAAGGTCAATCCCGCCGACGCACCGATCATCACGCTCGCGATCACCTCGAAGACGATGCCGCTCACGCAGGTGCAAGACCTGGCCGACACGCGTCTCGCGCAGAAGATCTCGCAGGTGGCGGGTGTGGGTCTGGTGAGCCTGTCTGGCGGCCAACGCCCGGCCGTGCGGATTCAGGCGAACCCGCGCGCGCTCGCCGCGTACGGTCTGAATCTGGACGACTTGCGCACCACGATTTCGAACCTGAACGTCAACACGCCGAAGGGTAACTTCGACGGCCCGACCCGCAACTACACGATCAACGCGAACGATCAACTGACCGACGCCGACGCCTACAAGAGCGCCGTGGTCGCGTACAAGGGCGGCCGCCCGGTCATGCTGACGGACGTCGCGAACATCGTGCAGGGCGCGGAGAACACCAAGCTCGGCGCATGGGTCAACAACACGCCGGCGATCATCCTGAACGTGCAGCGCCAGCCGGGCGCGAACGTGATCCAGGTGGTCGACAGCATCAAGGCACTGCTGCCGCAACTGCAACAGTCGCTGCCCGCTGCGCTCAACGTGGAAATCGTCACCGACCGTACCACCACGATCCGCGCTTCCGTGCGCGACGTGCAGTTCGAATTGCTGATGTCGGTCGTGCTGGTGGTGCTGGTGATGTACCTGTTCCTCGCCAACGTCTACGCGACCATCATTCCGAGTCTGTCGGTGCCGCTCTCGCTGATCGGCACGCTCGCGGTGATGTACCTGTGCGGTTTCTCGCTGGATAACCTGTCGTTGATGGCGTTGACCATCGCAACCGGCTTCGTGGTGGACGATGCGATCGTGATGATCGAGAACATCGCGCGCTATGTCGAAGAAGGCGAATCGCCGCTGGAAGCCGCGCTGAAGGGCTCGAAACAGATCGGCTTCACGATCATTTCGCTGACGGTTTCGCTGATCGCCGTGCTGATTCCGCTGCTCTTCATGGGTGACGTGGTGGGACGCCTGTTCCACGAATTCGCGATCACGCTGGCCGTAACGATCGTGATTTCGGCGATCGTCTCCCTCACGCTCGTGCCGATGATGTGCGCGAAGCTCCTGCGCCACACGCCGCCGCATGAAAGCCACAGTTTCGAAGCGAAGGCCCATAAATCGATCGACTGGGTGATCGCCCGCTACGCGGTCGCGCTCACCTGGGTGCTGAACCGGCAACGCTCCACACTGTTCGTCGCGGTGCTCACGCTGGTACTGACCGGCGTGCTGTACGTGTACATTCCGAAGGGCTTCTTCCCGGTGCAGGACACCGGCGTGATCCAGGCAATCACGCAGGCGCCGCAGTCGGTGTCGTATGCGTCGATGGCCGAGCGTCAGCAGGAACTCGCCGCGCAGATCCTGAAGAACCCGGACGTGGAAAGCCTCACCTCGTTCATCGGCGTGGACGGCAGCAACATCACGTTGAACAGCGGCCGCATGCTGATCAACCTGAAGCCGCGCGACGACCGCAGCAACACCGCGAGCGACGTGATCCGCCAGTTGCAGCAGGACGTCGCGCACATTCCGGGCGCCTCGCTGTACATGCAGCCGGTGCAGGATCTGACGATCGATTCCACCGTCAGCCCGACGCAGTACCAGTTCATGCTGACCGACCCGAACATCAGCGAATTCACCACCTGGGTGCCGAAGCTGGTCGACCGGCTGAAGCAGTCGCCGGAACTGGCGGACGTGGCCACCGACCTGCAGGACAACGGCCAGTCGGTGTACATCGAAATCGACCGCGCCACGGCGTCGCGTTACGGCATCACGCCGGCTACCGTGGATAGTGCGCTGTATGACGCATTCGGCCAGCGCATCATCTCGACCATCTTCACGCAATCGAACCAGTACCGCGTGATTCTGGAAGCGCAGCCGCAGATGCAGCACTACACCGAGTCGCTGAACTCGATCTACCTGCCCTCTTCCACCTCGTCGGGTGGCCAGGTGCCGCTGTCGTCGATCGCGAAGTTCATCGAGAAACCCGCGCCGCTGCTCGTCACGCACCTGAGCCAGTTCCCGGCCACCACTGTCTCGTTCAACCTCGCGCCCGGCTCGTCGCTCGGCGCGGCGGTGAAAGCGATCGATCAGGCGGAGAAGGATATCGGGCTGCCGGCGTCGTTCCAGACGCGCTTCCAGGGCGCGGCGCTGGCGTTCCAGGCGTCGCTGTCGAACGAACTGTTCCTGATCCTGGCAGCGATCGTCACGATGTATATCGTGCTCGGCGTGCTGTACGAGAGCTTCATTCACCCAATCACGATTCTGTCGACGCTGCCGTCGGCCGGCGTCGGCGCCCTGCTCGCGCTGCTGATCACCGGGCACGATCTCGACATCATCGGCATCATCGGTATCGTGCTGCTGATCGGTATCGTGAAGAAGAACGCCATCATGATGATCGACTTCGCGCTCTACGCCGAGCGCGAGGAAGGCAAGCCCCCGCGCGAAGCCATCTATCAGGCGTGTCTGCTGCGTTTCCGGCCGATCCTGATGACCACACTTGCCGCCCTGCTCGGCGCCCTGCCGCTGATGCTCGGCACCGGCGCCGGCTCGGAATTGCGCCGCCCGCTCGGTATCGCGATTGCCGGCGGTTTGATCGTCAGCCAGTTGCTCACGCTGTTTACGACGCCGGTGATCTATCTCGGCTTCGACGCACTCGCCCGCCGCGTGCGTGAGCGCTTCAATCGCGGCAAGCCTGTGCCGCCCGCCACCGATGCAGGGACTTAAGCGATGAACCTGTCGCGTCCGTTTATTTCCCGCCCGGTCGCCACCACGCTGTTGGCGATCGGCATCGCGCTGGCCGGTATTTTCGCGTTCACCAAGCTGCCGGTCGCGCCGCTACCGCAAGTCGATTTCCCGACCATTTCGGTGCAGGCGACGCTCCCGGGCGCGAGCCCGGACACGGTCGCGACCAGCGTCGCGAGTCCGCTCGAACGGCATCTCGGCTCGATCGCCGACGTCACCGAAATGACCTCGCAGAGTTCGGTCGGCTCGACGCGCATTACGCTGCAGTTTGGCCTGAACCGCAACATCGACGGCGCCGCGCGCGACGTGCAAGCGGCCATCAACGCCGCACGCGCCGATCTGCCGGCGAGCTTGCGCAGCAACCCGACGTACCACAAGGTGAATCCGGCCGACGCGCCGATCCTGATTCTCGCGCTCACATCGAAGACGCTGACCGCCGGCCAACTGTACGACTCGGCGGCCACCGTGTTGCAGCAGTCGCTTTCCCAGGTGGACGGTGTCGGCGAAGTCGATGTGAGCGGTTCGGCGAATCCGGCTGTGCGTGTCGAACTTGAACCGAATGCCCTGTCCCACTACGGCATCGGCCTCGAAGACGTACGCGCGGCGCTCGCCGCGGCCAATGCGAACAGCCCGAAAGGCTCGATCGAATTCGGCCCGAACCGCGTGCAGATCTATACCAACGACCAGGCCAGCAAGGCGTCGCAGTATAAGGATCTGGTCATCGCGTACCGCAATGGCGCGGCGGTGAAGCTGTCCGACGTCGCGGAAGTGGTCGATTCGGTCGAAGACCTGCGCAACCTGGGCCTCTTCAACGGCAAGCGTTCGGTGCTGGTGATTCTGTACCGCCAGCCCGGCGCGAACATCATCGACACCATCGACCGCGTGACGGCGATGCTGCCGCAGTTGCACGCGTCGCTGCCCGCCGACGTGGACATCGCGCCGGCCGCCGACCGCTCCACGACGATCCGCGCGTCGCTGAGAGACACCGAGCGCACGCTGATGATCGCGGTGGCGCTGGTGGTGATGGTGGTGTTCCTGTTCCTGCGCAACTGGCGCGCCACGCTGATTCCGAGCGTGGCGGTGCCGATCTCGATCATCGGCACGTTCGCCGCGATGTATATGCTGGGCTTTTCGATCGACAACCTGTCGCTGATGGCGTTGACGATCGCGACCGGCTTCGTGGTCGACGATGCGATCGTGGTGCTGGAGAACATCTCACGGCATATCGAGAATGGCGTGCCGCGCATGAAGGCCGCGTTCCTCGGCGCGCGCGAAGTCGGCTTCACGGTGCTGTCGATCAGTATCTCGCTGGTCGCCGTGTTCCTGCCTATTCTGCTGATGGGCGGCATTGTCGGGCGGCTGTTCCGCGAGTTTGCGCTGACGCTGTCGCTCGCGATCGGCGTGTCGCTGATCGTCTCGCTCACCTTGACCCCGATGATGTGTTCGCGCCTCCTGCGCGAGCCGCATGAGAAAAAGGAAGAAGGACGTTTCGGCCTCTGGCTCGAACGCGGCTTCATGTCGATGCATCGCGGTTATGAGCGTACCCTCGGCTGGGCGCTGCGGCATCCGCGCCTGATCGTGATGATTCTGCTCGCGACCATCGGACTGAACATCTGGCTGTACATCATCGTGCCGAAGGGCTTCTTTCCTCAGCAGGACACGGGCCGGTTGGTCGGCGGCATTCAGGCCGACCAGAGCACGTCGTTCCAGGCGATGAAGAGCAAGTTCTCGGAGATGATGGAGATCGTCGGCAAGAATCCCGCCGTGGACAGCGTGGCGGGTTTCACCGGCGGCCGGCAGACCAACTCCGGTTTCATGTTCGTTTCGCTGAAGCCGAAAAGCGAGCGCAAGCTATCCGCCGACCAGGTGATCCAGCAACTGCGCGCCCCGCTCGGCGAGGTGGCCGGCGCGCGGACTTTCCTGCAAGCGGTGCAGGACATTCGCGTAGGGGGCCGGCAATCGAACGCGCAGTATCAGTTCACGCTGCTGGCCGATTCGACGACCGATCTGTATCTGTGGGGACCGAAGCTGACTGAGGCGCTGCAGGCGCGCCCCGAACTCGCCGACGTGAATTCCGACCAGCAGCAAGGCGGCCTCGAGGCGATGGTGACGATCGACCGCGCAACCGCCGCGCGCCTCGGCATCAAGCCGGCGCAGATCGATAACACCTTGTACGACGCGTTCGGCCAGCGCCAGGTCTCGACGATTTACAACCCGCTGAACCAGTATCACGTCGTGATGGAAGTGGCGCCCAAGTACTGGCAGAGCCCGGACATGCTGAAACAGATTTACGTCAGCACCTCGGGCGGCAGCGCGAGCGGCGCGCAGACCACCAACGCGCCGGCCGGCACGGTGACCGCGCGGACCACGGCTACGGCTACAGCGAGCACGAGCGCGACGACAGGCGGCACGGCGGGCACGACTGCATCGAGCGTGGCGAGCATCGCGACCGACTCCGCGCGCAACCAGGCGATCAATTCGATTGCGGCGAGCGGCAAGTCGAGTGCTTCGTCGGGTGCGGCCGTGTCGACGTCGAAGGAAACGATGGTGCCGTTGTCGGCGATCGCGAGCTTCGGGCCGGGGAATACGCCGTTGTCGGTGAATCACCAGAGCCAGTTCGTGGCCTCGACGATTTCGTTCAATCTGCCGCCGGGCGTATCGTTATCGACCGCGACGCAGGTGATCCACGACACGATGGCGCAGATCGGCATGCCGGGGACGATCCACGGCAGCTTCCAGGGCACGGCCCAGGCGTTCCAGCAGTCGATGTCGGACCAGCCGATTCTGATTCTGGCCGCGTTGGCGGCGGTGTATATCGTGCTGGGGATGTTGTATGAGAGTTATATCCATCCGCTGACGATTTTGTCCACCCTGCCCTCCGCGGGCGTGGGGGCGTTGCTGGCTTTGCTGCTGTTTAAGACTGAGTTCAGCATCATTGCGTTGATCGGGGTGATCTTGCTGATCGGCATCGTGAAGAAGAACGCAATCATGATGGTGGACTTTGCTATTGAGGCCTCCCGGCAGGGGTTGTCGTCGCGGGATGCGATTTTTCAGGCTTGTTTGCTGCGGTTTCGGCCGATCATGATGACTACCTGTGCTGCGCTTCTTGGGGCGTTGCCGCTGGCCTTTGGAAGTGGTGAAGGGGCGGAGCTTCGGGCTCCGTTGGGGATTGCTATTGTGGGTGGGTTGATTGTTAGTCAGATGCTGACGCTGTATACCACTCCCGTGGTGTATCTGTATATGGATCGGATTCGGGTGCGGTGGGAGGCCCGCAAGGGGCGGCGGGCGGGGGTGGCGCCTTCTTGATGTTTTTTGCCTGCGCGGCGCTTGTTGTCAGTGTTCTTAGGGTGTTGGCCTTTCCTTGAATTGTTAGTGGTCTATTAGCGTTGCCCCTGTGCGGGGCGGCACCTACTTCTCTTTGCCGGCTGCAAAGAGAAGTAGGCAAGAGAAAGCAGCTTAAACCGCTAATGCTAAGTGGGCACCGTGGCCTGCAAGTGGTAGTGGTGCATCTGGAATCCGTGTTCTCCCACGTTCCGCGTTAGTGACAAAGGAGTCATCAGCTCCCACTCCGCACTGCGTGCGTCGCGGACGGGTCTGCATGGGAAACCACGGGCTTCGGTTCAGGTCTGTGGGGGCCGTCGGCTTCGCCTCGGCGACGCGCTCCTGCATTCACCCGGGAAACCCCACTTCAAATGATTTGCCGGTGCCCCGCAATCACGGTCACAGTCGCGGTCGCGGTATGCGATTGCAGTTGCCGCTCCAATCACAATCGCGGTGGTGGCGGCGGTGCAATGATGAGCCACGGTCCGGTCGCGAGCCGTGGGCGTCAAAACGCAGCGATCGGTTTTTGAACTGCTCTTCGGCGCGCGCAGCGCCGCCGGAAGTATGACGCCCTTGTCACTGGCGCATGCAGGGGCACGAACCCAGATTCCAGATGCACCACTACCCGCAGCAGACCACGGGCCCCACTTAGCATTAGCGGTTTGAGCTGCTTTCTCTTGCCTACTTCTCTTTGCAGCCG
>NZ_JBNPVS010000100.1:0-11877 GCF_050434225.1 Paraburkholderia sp. GAS32
GTTCAACGTTGCCAAGCCGCGCGACGTATTAGTTCCTGCATGATCTAGCCCTACGCGCCGGCTCATTGTGGTGTGCGTTAATTCGCGCTTACGTTCGAAGGGAATGGGCACGACAACCGTCTGGGTGGGCGATGTAGACCAATTGCGCCAAGGCTGCTTCCACTTTTACTTCCGAAACGCTTCTAATTTCGCTTCATTGCACGCCAGCTCTGCGTCGTAGGCTAGCCGTGGCGTCCCCGGCAGAATCACGGAGTTTCTTCCCGAACCTATAGTCGTCGGCCGGACTCGGTATGTTGGCAATCATCTCATTCCGCTTCGCCAAGAAATTGCGCCATGTTACTCCGATAGCGGTTCTGAAATTTGACGGCGCGAAATATTGCTGTGCGCGATCAGCCAGTTGCCTTACGAGACAATGGCGTTGCTTCGGCGGCAGCCTGCGCGGCGAACGGATTACCCGACTGCTTTCTCCACCTTGTTCCGCAAGGTACCGATTTTCTCGATCTGGACCTCGCAGATGTCGCCAGCTTTCATAAAAATCGGCGGCGTGCGGGAGAAGCCCACACCAGATGGTGTGCCAGTGGCAATGACATCGCCCGGTTTTAACGGTATGAGCGCTGACGCATAAGCGATGATTTGCGCGACACCAAAGATCAGGTGGCGAGTATTGCTGTCCTGAAGGGTCTTACCATTGAGCAAAAGCTTGATGTCAAGGCAACTCGGATCGGGGATCTCGTCTGCCGTGACAAGCCACGGACCGAGACCACCGGTTTGCCAGAAATTCTTGCCTGAGGTGACCTGGCTCGAATGATATTGCCAGTCGCGCACGCTGCCGTCGTTGAAGCAGGAATATCCGGCGACATGGCGCAATGCGTCGGCTTCGTCGATATAGCGCCCACCTTTTCCGATGACCACGGCCAGTTCTGCTTCGTAGTCGAATTCGTCCGATACCTTCGGTATCTGCAAAGGTTGATCATGCCCGACCAGCGATTCCGGAAAGCGGGGAAACAGCGATGGATGCTTCGGTTTCGGGCGTACGATGCCGGCATCCTGGACCTCCTTCAAATGGTCCGCATAGTTGACGCCGACACAATAGAAATGGGCAGGGTCCGGGATAAGTGGCAGGAAGGCCACGTCGCCGAGAGCGTGGTCGGGTTGCGCCCCCTCGAGTTCAGCTGCTGCGGCAAGCTTCCCGGCCTCGAGTAATTGGCGCAAGCTGTTCACACCGAGCTGCCTGCCGATGTCGACGACACCGTTATCAACGAGCGCCCCTAGACGGGCAGCGCCTTCGAACTCGTAAGACAGAAGTTTCATGTTATCTCCATTGCGTCGATTGAGACGACGACTCTGCCGGGTTATCCCGGTTGCCCTGATTCAGGCTTCCTGATCGGCGACTGTTGTTTTGCAGGCGATATCGCGGAGCAGATCGTTCAATCCTTCGGCAAGAAATCTTGCGGTCTCCTGATCGACAATCCGGCCGTCCCGTATTTTTTCATGCGCCATGCCGATGACAATCTGCGGACGCAATACGAGTAAGGCAGCGTTCGAGAGCAGCGTTTCGTTGAGTTGCGCCTGTGCTCTCACACCTCCCGTGAAGGCCGGCGATGCCGAGAGCGTCAGCACGGCTTTCCCCTTCAGCTTTGATTTTCCGTAGGGTCTGGACGCCCAGTCCAGCGCGTTCTTCAGAACACCGGACATGCCGTAGTTGTATTCCGGCGTGACGATCACCAGACCTGCCGCGCGTTCGATTGCCTGCCGCAGGGCAGCCACCGGCAGGGGAGGCGATTCGTTATCGAGATCCTGGTTGTACAAGGGCACAGCATCGAGCGGAAAAATTTCGAGTGTCGCGCGGCTCTCAGCGGCATCGACGATGTTTTTCAGGATCACCGTGCAGTGCGAGGCTTTACGCAAACTTCCCGAGATTCCAAGTAAAACGGGTCGATCAGACATTCCAAGTTCTCCAGTTCTGTTGTCAGCGGATCGTGCAGTCGCCAGTTTATTCCTAATATTGGGAATATTTCAACTGAAATCCAAGGACTTCCGTGGAAGCCGGATTTCTCTTCGCCGTCGAGGCAGTTGTTCCGTGAGGCAGGGCAGTCAGGGAAGGTGGTGAGTACCGTCTTGACATATTCCCATTATGGGGAATATATTGCACGAAAGCATGGGCGATCGGTGTCGTCCACAGTCTGGATGGGCTACGTGTTCCGGGCCGTTCAGAACAGCGACCGATGAAGGCATCGGTCCGGTGCAAAGAAGTGGAGATAAGGATGAGGATGACTGAAGAAACAGGATTGGAACGAAGCGAGCTGGATCTGAAAAATTCCTACGGCATGATCTTCGAACAGGACGTTCCCATTCCCGTAAGCGATGGGCTCATTCTGCGTGCGAACGTATTCCGTCCGGATGCTGAAGGCAATTTTCCCGTGATCATGGCGCAGGGCGTATACGGCAAGGATCTCCATTTCGAAGACGGCTTCAAGACGCAATGGGATCAGCTAATTGGCGTATATCCGGACCTCTGCAGCAACGGTTCCACAGGCAAATATCTTCGCTGGGAAACGGCCGATCCTGAACGGTGGGTTCCGGATGGTTTTGTGATCATCCAGATCGATTCGAGGGGAAGCGGGAAGTCGCCCGGCTACCTGGATCCTCGCTCGCCGCGCGAGATCGTGGACTACTACGACGCTATCGAATGGGCGGCCCGGCAACCCTGGTCGAACGGCAAGATCGGCTTGCTGGGTATTTCCTACTACGCCGTGACGCAGTGGCGCGTCGCGACGTTGAGGCCACCTCATCTGGCAGCGATCTGCCCTTGGGAGGGTTATACCGACTACTACCGCGACAGCACACATCACGGTGGCATCCTGAGCAGCGGGTTCGCTAATTACTGGTGGCCGAAGCAATGTCTCGCCGTGCAGCACGGCAACGGCGCCTCGCCGCATCGGGAACGGGAGACCGGCAAGCGTGTCACCGGTGAAGAAGCATTGAGTGAACAGGAACTCATTGCCAATCGTACTGACTACGTCGCCGATATTCTGCGGCACTCGCTGGATAGCGCCTGGTGGCGTGAACGAACGCCAGTGCTCGATCGTATCGAGGTGCCAGTGCTGTCGGCTGGCAACTGGGGCGGCCCCGGCATGCATCTACGCGGAAACATCGAGGGCTTTCTCGGGACGGGCTCGCAGCAGAAGTGGCTCTCCCTGCACGTCGGCAAGCACTGGGAGGCGTTCTATCTTCCCGAATACGTCGCAATGCAGAAACGCTTCTTCAACCATTTTCTGCGCGATGAGCGGAACGGCTGGCAGAACGAGCCTGAAGTGCGGATCGTTGTGCGCGATCCACGAGGCGACCGGATGCGCACAGCGTCGTCGTTCCCATTGCCGGAGACGCAACCCACACGCCACTACCTCGACGTCGCGTCGGGCATGCTCTCCGCCGATTGTCCCGCAGAGGAGTGCAACGCGATCTTCGACGCGATGGGAGACGGGGTGAGCTTTACGACAGCACCCTTTGCCGTCGATACCGAATTTACCGGCTTCATCACGGCTCATCTATGCGTGTCTTCATCGACGGAAGACATGGACCTGTTTGCGGTCTTGCGTATCGTCGATGCGGCTGGCAAGGAGACTGTCATCAACGGTGCACACGAAGCGTCTCCCGTGTCGCGCGGCTGGCTGCGCGTGTCGCATCGCAGGCTCGATCCACAGCGGAGCAATGCGCTACGTCCCTTCCATGCTCATGATCGGGTCGAGCCGTTGGTGCCGGGTGAGTTCTATGAAGTGGACGTCGAGATCTGGCCAACGTCGATGGTCTTTCCGAAGGGCTATCGATTGGTGTTGACCATTATGGGCAAGGATTTCGAGTTCCCCGACATTCCCGGCCGGATTCTGCACAAGCACGCATCCGACCGCGGCGGGGCTACCTTCCAGGGCAGCAGTCGCATTCTGACCGGCGGGACTCGCGCGTCCTATCTGACGCTTCCCCATATCCCCAGCACTAACGATTGAGAGGAGTAGGCGATGCAGATTCGCAGGGTAGTCACCGGACACAAGTCGAACGGCGAGGCCACGATCCTGATCGACGAACCGTCCAACGATGTTGTCAGCTTCCGTCCAGGCGCCACCGTCTGCAATATCTGGTCGGCGGCGTTGCCGGCCGATAACGACGACCCGAACGACGGAGCGAAACAGATCGTGGGCACTGCGATGAAAGGGCGCTCAGTCTTCCGTGTCATCGAATACGCGCCCGGGGTCGCGCCGCGCAATCATCGGACCGATTCGATCGACTACGCCATCGTGCTCGCCGGTGAGATCACGATGGAAATCGATCATGAGGCCGTGGTGCTGCGCGCTGGAGATGTGCTCGTGCAGCGCGGCACGATTCACAACTGGGTTAATCGCAGTGATGCGCCATGTGTCATCGCTTTTGTCCTGATCGATGCCGCGCCGGTGACGATCGCGGGCGACGCGATGACCGCGGTCGGATGACGCGAAGGCATCGGTCGTTGGTACTGACCACCTGCCGGTGATTCACAGCCGCACTGTCTGCCTGATTCTTAAATTTATGAATGAAGATCCTCAGCAGTTGAACAACTTGAAAGGAAATATGATGAAGCCGATTAGGCGGGTGCTGATTGTGGGTGGAGGCATCGGCGGTCTGTCATTGGCCGTCGCATTGGGGCGCCGGGGGATTCAGGCTGAAATCGTCGAGATCAAGTCTGAACACAACGTCTACGGTGTGGGCATCATCCAGCCCGGCAATGCGCTGCGTGCGTTGAACGGTCTTGGCCTGATGGAGCGTTGTCTCGCGGAAGGGCTTCAGATCGACTACTACGTGATGAACGACAGTGACGGCGAGTTCATTGCCAGGATGAAGCTGCTGCGGATCGCCAGTCCGGATATTCCGGCCGTCAACGGTTTGCCGCGCACAGCGCTCCACCGCATCCTGACGGAGACAGCTACTGCTCTTGGCGCGAGGATTCGCCTGGGGTTGAGCGTGCAGGCCCTTGAACAGGTCGGCGACGAGGTGGACGTGACACTGACCGATGGCTCGCACGAAAGATACGATCTAGTTGTCGGGGCGGACGGCATCCGCTCGCGGATCCGGACGTTGCTATTCGGCAGTCAGTTCGACCCTCAATACACGGGCCACGGTGTCTGGCGTTTTACGACCACCCGGCCTGCTGAGATCGACCATCAGATCATGTATTTCGGCGTGGGTGTTAAAGCGGGGATCATGCCGGTCTCCAAGGATCAGATGTATCTCCTGCTGGTCACCAACGAACCCGGCAATCCGCGGTTCGAAACCGATCAGCTTCCGCGCCTGCTGCGCGAACGCCTGCAATCATTTACTGCGCCTCTCGTCAGACAGATCCGCGAACAGATCGAAGATCCGGCACGCGTCATCTATGGCCCGATCGAGGAGGTCATCATTCCATCGCCCTGGTATCGAGGCAGTGTGTTGCTAATCGGCGATGCCGCGCATGCCTCCGGTCCGCACGTGTCGCAGGGAGCGACCATGGCGATCGAGGACGCCGTCGTGCTGGCGGAGTTGATCGCGGAGGGTGAGGGCGTGGAGAAAACACTCGCGAGATTCATGGAACGCCGCTATGAGCGATGCAAATTCGTGCAGGACATTTCGCACCAGATCGGACAGGACGGCAATCTCGACGACCCCGTCCTTTGCGAACTGCGCAATGAGCGAATGCGCGCTGCCTTCCAGGACCCGCAGCCGCGGCCGCACGAACGGCGCCTCGCGGAGCCGATCTAGAGCGTGTCGGAGAACGGTGAAGCGAGCACGCTCACCGGTCATCGCTTGCGCGGCGTTCGCGCGGCTGCCGATGACTTGTCCGTGCTTTTGTCACTCGCCGCTACGTTGATCGCGGCGGCGCCCATCACCAGATCGGTGACGAAGTCGCAAAATCGCTCCTTGAATGCAGGGGTGTCGACTTCGTTTCCGAACAGTGCTGTGAAGACAGGTTTCGCGCTGAACATGAATTCGCAAAGCGCGGCAATCGAAACGTGAATGAACCGCGCGTCCAATGGATAGGTTTGTCCGGTAGCGTGTTCCCCGCTCAGGAGCGTCTGCAATTCGCCGATGGAATGCCGGAACCTGTCGAGCGCGGCATCACGCTCGGGGCCGATCGTGTTGAAGAGATAGTCGACCACCAGACGATGGTAGTGCGGGTTGCTCCCGAAAAAGTCCAGAAAGATCGAGATGCGCAGACGCAGGCGATCTCTGACGGAACCGTCGCGGACGTTGGAGGCGATGAAGCGGTTGCGCAGTTCCTCTGTGATCTGGATGGCGACCACTTTGAGAAGATCCGGCATCTGGCCGAAGTAGTAGCGGATCAACTTCTTGTCGATGCCTGCCAGCAGCGCTACCTGCTGGAACGTGATCTCTCCCGGCGGTACGGTTTTTAGTGTCTCTTGCACCGCGGCCAGGATGGCTTCCTTGCCGACGGCCCCAGCAATGGAGGGGCGGCCTTGGGGGCGTCGGGTCTTTTCAGTTTTTCGAGCTGGCATATCCGGGCGGTTCTTTTCCTGGTGGTGAAGGGTGATCGTACTCGGAGGATTGGAGCATCGCAGCGGAATTATGCCCAATCCGCGATTGTAGTGAGGACGAGGTTGGCAGTACCCGCAGTCGAAGCATATTGACATTTCCCATAAATGGGAATTAAATCATTGACAGTGTTCAGCGGATAGGAGAGAAAGTCAATGCTTGAGCTTTATCACACGCTGAACTCCGTCTGCGCGCAGAAAGTCAGGATCGAACTGGCAGAAAAGGACCTGGACTGGGAAAGCCATCAGATGACCTTACGCGGCGACCAGTTCGACGAGGCCTATCTCAAGCTCAATCCGAACGGTGTGGTTCCGACGTTGATCCATGACGGACAGCCCGTCATCGAATCGTCGGTCATCCTCTACTACCTGGAGGACCGTTTTCCTGACGTGCGATTGATGCCGGAAGACCCGATGGATCGCGTTACCGTGCGGCTGTTCAACAAGTTCATTGACGAGTATGTGCATAACGCCTGCACGGTGCTGACTTTTGCTATCGCATTGCGGACACGCTTCCAGAAAATGGATCCGGTCAACCGCGAAAGCTATCTATCGGGTGCCCCGAATCAGAAGCGCTCCGACTACAAACGCGATGTGATAGCCCAAGGCCTGGACTCGAAATTCTGTGTCGGGGCAGTCGGGCATTTCATCAAGCTATTGCAGTGGATCGAACGTGCAACGCTCGATCATGACTATCTGGCCGGCGGCGAATTCTCGCTCGCGGATATCGCGGTCATACCCTACGTGATCCGTCTGGACATGTTGCGCCTCGCGCCGATGTGGCATTCCTATCCTCATGTGACGGCATGGTACGAGCGCACGCGAAAGCGCCCGGCGGTCGAGCGCGCAATTGTCAGCAGCATGACGGCGGCGGACCGGGCGCCGTTCGAAGAGATTTCCGTCGACCCCTGGCCAGACATCGGCCGCATGGTGGGACAAGCCTAGATTCATTCATCGTCGGAATCGACGTTCAATAATAGCTGCCCTCGTCGACGGGCAGACGCTATCAGGAGACTTGACGTGTTGACGGTAAAAGCCATTGTTCCCACTGAGGAGCATGCAACCCATTCGCCGGCAACAGCGGCCGATGCCAATCATGCGGCCGCCGCGGCAGAAATCACCGCACGTATCGAGCGGCTGCCGTTCTCCTCATGGCATGTGCGCCTGGTGACAGTGGTCGGTATCGCGCATCTGCTCGATGCGTTCGACTCGCTGGCCATTGCACTCGTGCTGCCTGTACTGATCGAACTCTGGCACTTTTCGCCGGGGCAGGTCGGGCTGGTTTTTTCCATCGGGTATCTCGGACAGATCGTCGGAGCGATCGGCTTGAGCTGGTTGTCGGAACGCTTCGGGCGTCTTCGTGTACTGCGTCTCGCGCTGGGCATCATGGCCGTTCTTAGCCTGGCGACAGCCTTCGCCGGCAGCTACATGACCTTCGTTATCCTGCGCCTGATCCAGGGACTGGGGCTCGGCGGCGAAGTGCCGGTTGCCGCCACCCTGGTCAACGAACTAACGCCGGCCCGTTTTCGTGGCCGCGTTATCAGTTCGTTACAGAGCATATTCGCGGCCGGTCTTTTTCTGACGTCATTCGCCGCAGTCTGGCTGATCCCGCAGTTTGGCTGGCAATCGATGTTCTACCTGGGTGCGCTGCCGGGCTTGCTGATATTTGTGATCGGCGGCGTGGTCCCGGAATCGCCGCGATGGCTCGCGTTGCGAGGCAGGATCGATGAGGCCACCGCAGCCACGGAGCGTATCGAGACGGCCATATCGAAGCAGGGCACGCGACCCCTTCCGCCGGTCGGTCCGCTCACACTTCATCCTATGCGGCGGCATGGCCGCTTTGCGGATCTGTTCCGCAACGGCTATGCGGTTCGTACCGTCTGCATCTGGGTCCTGATGTTCTGCATTTCCGCATGCGGCAATGCGCTGATCACCTGGCTGCCGACGATCTACAAGACCGTTTATCACGTCACCCTCACCAACACGTTCCTGCTAAGCAGTGTGCTGGGCATCGCGGGCCTGTCTGGTGCCATTACGAGCGTTCTCGTGATCGACAGCATCGGCCGTCGCCGCACTTTCATGCTGTCGTTGTTCGGCAGCGCCGTGCCGCTGATCGTGCTGGGGTTGGCCGGGCAGGTGCCGATGCTCGCGGTGGTGTCGTTGCTGACAGTGAGCAACTATCTGCTCGCGATCGGGCTCGGGAGTATCCATGCCTATGCCACCGAAATTTATCCGACCCGCATGCGGGCGCTAGGTGCAGGCGCGGCCATGGCCTGGCTGCGTATCGCTCAGGTGGTGAGTCCGCTTGTGATTGGGGCACTTCTTAGCCACATCGGCGTTGGTGCGGTGTTTCTCTTCCTTGCTGCGATGGGGTTGATCGGTGGCCTGACGGTTGCCGTTGCCGCGATCGAAACCAAGGGTCGCATTCTCGAAGAAATCTCCGTTTGAAGCTGTCTTTGTGACAGCGTGGCCGCTTCGGAGAATTGGAATAAGCGGCTTTTTTCGCGTTCTTGAATGGAGACACAAATGGCTATATTGGGTGTGCAAACAGTAGTGTTCGGCGTCGACGATATGACACGCTGCACACAGTTCTTCGATGATTTTGGCCTGGTGAGAGAAGATACCGATGCCGTAGAGTACAAACTACGCGAAGGTTCGAACGTGGTTCTGCGGCAAAGTACAGATTCCGCTCTGCCACCGGCTTTCGGTTCGGGCCCTGGCGTCCGGCAGGTTATCTGGGGAGTCGATAGCCAGGAAAGCCTCGACGCGATCGAGGCTGACCTGCGTCACGACCGAGCCGTCGAAAAAGACGCTCACGGGCGGATTTATTGTCTCGACGATGCGGGGTTGTCGGTCGGGTTTGGTCTCTTCGAGCGCCAACCGCTGATCTCGGACGAGGAGCTGGTCAACTCGCCCGGCCGCTCGCTACGCTGGAATCGCCACCGTAAATGGTTCAAGCGCGCGGCGCCTCAGCTCATCCATCATGTCGTTTTTGCCTGCCGGGATTACGAGAAGGCGGCCCGGTTCTATCGGGATCGACTTAAGTTTCGCGTAACGGATGTTTCGCGCGATCGCGGCATATTTCTTCGAGCCGACGGGCGGTCCGATCATCACAACCTGTTCTGGCTAAAAGACACGCGCGCCCGATTTGTCCATATCTCGTTCGGCGTAGAAAATCTGGATGAGCTTGTGGCGGGTGCGAATCATATGCAACGCACGGGCTGGACAAGCAACCTGGGGCTGGGGCGGCACCGGCTTTCTTCGACGATTTACGCTTACATCAATAATCCTGCAGGCGGTGAGGCCGAGTATTCGGCCGATACCGACTGTCTGGACGACCGCTGGCAACCGAGGATCTGGAACCCGCCGTTTGCAAATCAGCATTGGGTTGCGAATCTGCCGGAGTTTTTGATCAAGCATCCCGAGGAAGATGTGAGGCTGCTGGCCGAGATCGATCCTGAACTGGCCAGCATCCCGGAGTAGCCGGACGGAAGGTTTGCTTCAGAACGGCCAGCCTCAGAACAATCGAGCAGGCGGCCGTTCATCGGCGGCTGCTAGAACGAGTGTCGGATTCCAAGCATGCTGCCCACCTGACTCATCCCTTTGCCTGGCGTGGACGCTCCGCCGCCGCTTACGGAATAAGCGGCATTGGCGCTGTTCTGCAGAAAACCAAGTTGCGCATACACTGCCGTGCGTGGCGACAAAAGGTAGGTGGCGCGGGCCACTTCCATGCTTGCCCGCGTATCTTGCTGGCGATCGATAATCCGCTGCAGCAGCATGTCGAAAAACAGCGCCGGCGACATCTGATAGTCCGCTTCGAGCGCATATTGATTCGACGTGATGGTGGGTGTTGTCGTTGAAGCGGAGCTCACGTGACGATTCAGCCATACTGCCCCGAAGGTGAACTTGCCCACCTTCGCATACCCGTCCAGCACGAGACGCGAGTCCCGATTGCCGCTGCTGGTCAGAGCAACGGGTGTCAGGCCGTTGAACAGGCTGGCCGCGGCACCTGGACCACCATTCTGACGGTCGTAGCTCGCAGCGGCCCCCCAGTTTCTTGTGTCGTATTTCAGCAGGAGCGACCATTCCCGGCATGCCGCGGCATTGCCGGGAATACTACCTGCGCACGTCCCCTCTCCGGGCGTATTGAATCCGTTTGCCGGCGACGCATCCCGACCAAACGAGTAGCTTGCGCCGACCGTCAGGCCTCCAACGTGCTTCTGATAAACGACCGTATTGTCGCTGCGGGGATTCGCAATCCATGCGTCGAGTGAAGCCAGTCCATAGATGTTGGTGCCAACGAGATCAGCGGGTTGCAGCGACCAGAACAACATTGAATACTGTCGGCCGAAGGTCAACGCACCGAGCGGACCGTCAATCCCGACAAAGGCTTGTCTGCCGAACAACCGGCCACCCTGATTGAGGCTGCCCGTGCCGGTTGCAAAACCGCTTTCGAGTGTGAACACCGCGTTGTAGCCGTCGCCGAGCGGCTCCGAGCCTTTCAGACCCCACCGTGAGGGTAGCTCGCCCGTGGTGCCTGGCATCCGCACGAGGGAACCGCCCGTCGGGTTCGCGTGATTCACGTACTCAATGCCCGTATCGATGATTCCATATAGCGTGACACTCTGGGCGCGGGCCGCGCTACACCACGTTGAAGCGAGCGCAGCTACGATAACGCCTGAGATCGCTGTGATCCGATTCATGCCTGTCTCCAATGTACATTTTAATAGTACTAATTGATGTGAAGCGGTCTAAAAAGCATTTCACCCGAACGTCTGTCGACCTCCAGACTTTTCGGGTCACCTTGGTGCGCGGTGGGTCACCGGCGCTTTCTCTATCGGGAAACTTCGCTGAAGATACGATCACAGTTCTCAAGACCGAAGCGCGCCAAACAGCGATGCTGAATCCGATCGCATGCGAAAAGCCGTGCTTCGCATCACGAGTGGGATTGCATGGATGGAATTTATATTCCTACAATGGGGAATTGTCAATTGACTGGTTGGGAAGGATTTCCCTTAGTCGCTGCACGAAGCGGCTCGGCCTGTTTGCCGGGATGGCGAGTTGGCCGTGGAGGTGTTTGGGCCAACAACGCGCCGGCCCGAACTGACGCTCGCAGCGGACCGGTCCTCATTAAACGGCAACATGAGCCGTCGATAGATACTTCTTGACAGCTATGCGAAGACCGCGCCATCGACTTCCAGTTCGGCGCCACTAATATAGCCTGCGGCAGTGCGACGTGCGAAGTCACGTGGAGGATTGTTTCATCTGGGTTGCCCAGAAGAGAAACCGATTGTTCCGTCAATCGTAACCTATCGGTGCA
>NZ_JBNPVS010000101.1:0-11584 GCF_050434225.1 Paraburkholderia sp. GAS32
ACCATGATGTTATGCGGGCCCCATTCGCGGGTCAGCGCAACGCGCCAATACGGGTTGTAGCCTTTCAGATAGGTCTGCGGGTGGGCCAGGTCTCCTGCCTTGCTGCCATGGCTCAGAAACGACCAGATTCCGTCGGCGGTGCTGTATGCGGTCAGTTCCGCGTACACCATCTTGTTCCAGTACAGGTAGCCGCCAATGCCGACGACCTGCTGCGCCAATGCCCCCTCGATGAGCGGCGTGAACACCGGAGACCCAACAGCGCTCGTCGACGAAGAGAGGTAGGGGTAGCTCCATGCAGGCGCGGTATTAAAGACGTCCTGCACCGTCGGATTGTTGTGCAACGTTACGCCTAGTATGAAGTCGCTCGCTTCGCCGATGATCCGTTCCACGTAACGGACATCGGTGTTGTCCGATGCCCATTTACCGATCCACCTGCCGTCGCCATTCTGGTGATCGTAGTTCGTGTAGGTATATTGAGCGAACGCGCCGATCTTGTCGGTGATCTTCCCGGCGAGGAAAATGCTGGCCGCATCCCATGTCAGATTGCCGTCTTTGGGCGAGATGGGATTCCCGTTAGCGTCGTTGTTGTGCCGGGTCTTGGTCGCATCGACTGTTCCCATCACGGCGAGCGGGATGGTGCGTTCGCCGAGCGTATATCCGTTCAGCTTGAACATGCGCCCATACGGCGTGAGCTCGGGAAACTGACCGCCGGCGTGGCACGCAATGCAACTTTGTCCTGTTTGCCGTGCGAATATAGGCAAAGCGTGTGCGGTAGAAGCCTGGAACAGACAAAGCGCCACGAAGGCCACCGTCCAACCACAGCGAAGCATCTGATTAAATGCAGGAATACTGATAATAGTCCTTGCCATGGCTATCTCTCCCTGCGCCGTGCTTCACACATTTGCCAACGGCGGAAAAATTCAATGACTGCGTTGCTGTGTCGCGCCTGACGGCAACGAGCGAAATGAGAAGAAGGTCTCGCGACTACGGTGCCCCATTCCGGTGAGGCATTCGCGCCCCCTTGCCACGTTTATATTGTGCAAACCGTCGACAGGAAACGACATGGGTCAACGTCCTATTCTTGCGGTAGGGGAGACGCCCGGCCGCGCGGGCGATAGCGTCTCGTGATTTCTTGCGCGCCAGTCCACGCTTCGTCTCACGACATCGTCACGGCACCATCCAGGCCCCGTCGGCAACGAGCCTGACTCGGTCCGGCTCGGCAAAGCGGACGATATAGCCGCCCTTGGACGCGAAGCGCTGTCCGGGCGCCAGCGTGAGGCGCGGGTAGTAGCCGGTCAGGATGCGGCGTTCAAGCATGTCCTGAATGCGCTCGATCAGGTAATCCCTCTCAAACGCATCGACCATATGACCAAGCGTCTCCGCCAGCAGACCGCACGCGAGATAAGTGTCCGCCTGGACCTGCGGGGCGACCATCGGGATTTTGCGGATCGAGAACCAGCCGAATGCATAGTCGACACGGACACGCCGTCCGTCCGGCAAGTCGAATGGATAGGCGAGGCGCGTGACACCGCGCCAGCTTGCCGACAACGGTGTGCTATCGAGCCCGCCCAGCAGCCCCGACATGAACACGGTGTCCGACGGCGGCGGCAAATGCCCGAGCGCCGCAACGTCGGGCGGACGCAGCCATAGCACCAGCACGTCCCCATGCGAAATTCCGTGCAGGGAGCGCGCGACGCTGTCGCCTGGCGCAAGAGCACGGCTCGACACCGCGATGCCATGGCCCTTCAACGCGGCGGCAAGCGCCTGTGCGCCCCGTTCGCCGTTGTCGCCTGTGCGATAGACCTGCCACACCCTTGTCGTTCCTTGCATGGGTTTGCCATGGGCTTCATCGAGAATCCGCCTCGCAAGCAGCGCCGCCTCGAGCAGTACACCCTTCGAGAAATACACGGAATAGAAATCCTGGTCGGTTTCAACCGGCACCTCCACGTTGGGAAAGAGACACGGCACGGCCTCCTGCTCGCAGAACTCGTGGACCGGCGCCCAGTTCTTGCCGCCGAGTCCCGACAGCACCGCAAACACCGGCTGCTCCACCAGTAGGCGCTTCAACTGTTCATGCCACGTCGACGGCGGTCCGCTCAACTCCCACACATGCAGCTCCCAGCGACGATTGACCATGAACATCATCTTGTGCGACGCGCGTAGCGGCGGCGTCGCGCCAAGCGGAAACACGTTCTTGTCGTCGAAGTACTGTTTGAGCACATCGAGCATGCCACGCCGTTTCACCGGGTCAGCATCCGGTGTGATGATCGTCGCGAAGTGCAGCACCGTGTCCGTCACACCTGCCGGCCTGCGTCGATCGAGGCGTTTCAGATAGCCGATCAGCGCTGCCATGTCGGTGTCGTTCAACGCGTACTGCGGCATCAGATTGCTGAGCGGTTTGCCCTCCGAATCGAGTCCCTCGCGTATTGCTCTTGCGATCGTCGCATCGGTGTAGGGCTCGCGATTGATGCGCATGCCGGGAATGTACGGGAGGTCGAACTCGTCGGGGTTCTCTACGCGAGCATGGATCAGATACCGGTCAGTGATCGGCGGGATGTTGTTATTCCCCTCTCTGGATCCAAGGCCGCTGCGCCGATGGCAATTCATGCAGGCCGCGGCGGCGCCTCGCAGGTTCACGCCACCGTCGTGCATCGCTTCAAGCGGTTCGCCCGAACCCAGCACGCCTTTCTGGAAGATCGCTTCCCCCGTGTTCGCTGTCGTTACGGGCGGCGACGAGGGGGCAGCGTTCGCCTTGCCTACCGGCGCAATCAACGCGGCGAGCAATGCCCATTGAACGAGCGCGAGCGCCGCGAGCCATCGCACCCGAGCGCTGGCTCCTCGGCTGACCCGGGCGCAGTCCATGGCTAGGGGCCCGGCCGGCTCAGAGCGGGCGACGACGCATCGGCATTCACCGACACCGAGTTGCGCCGACCCTGCGAGCCCGGTTTCGTGAACATCCCATCGTCAAGCGGCGGATTGAGCGTCACCTTGTCGATCATCAGCTTGTCACCCTTTCCGGCCGCCGCTGCGCCGCTTTCGATCGTGAACGGTATCTGCAAACCGTCGACGCTCCTGTAGTCGCCGTACTTCACTTCCACTGTGACCGGCCCGCGAGGGCCCCGCGCCACGCGGTCGTACTTCACGTCAAGAAAGCTCTGCGCGTCGACCCACACATGACGGGTCACACCGGAAGGCAACTTCACGCCGAGGCGGTATGCATCGTGTCCGTCGACCTTGTCGATACCGTCGAGCGTGACATCGACACCCTTCGCCTGATGGTCGATCAGCAATCCGTCGATGACCTGCTCGTCATGCGCGGAACTCAGCTCGTCCATGGTGTACGGCCGCGCTTCGCCGCCGCCGGTGGCGCTCGGGCTCACCTTCCAGCCTTGTTTGCCGTTGAATACCCGGACAGCCCGGTGGCTGAGCACGGTGACCTCGAAGCGTGTCTTGTTCGGACGTTTCAGCGCGAGCGCAAACGGCATTTCCTCCGCGGGTGTATTCGCACTATCCACGTGCCCGACCCAGACCATCGTCTGGATATTCCGCCATGCGTCGAGCCCTCCCCTCGCGGCGATATTTTTCTCGACGATCTGGTCCGCGCTCAGATCGTGCTCCGGTATTTGCTCGCTCGCGTACACCGCCGCCGTCAGGCAGCCGATGAGCACCCACAGTGCGATTCGTGTCATGGCAGTGGACCTCGCACGATAACGGCTAGTGGCTATTCACCAGCGGCTGCTGGTTCGGCACTTTGGCCATGGCCAGTTGCGGTTTCGCAAACAAGGTATCGTCCGCCGGCGGATTCACCACGACATGGTCGATCGTCAGCTTGTGCGTCGGCTTGACGCCGCTGACGGCAGTTTCCAGCGTGTGCGGAATGACGAGCCCATTTTCTTTCTTGTAATCGCGATAGAAGATGGCGACGTCGTGCATCCGGCCGTCGAGCTTGCGTGGTTCGCCGTCGATCTTCAGTTCGAGAAAACTGCTTGCGTCGATCCAGATGCGGCGTGACGTATTGTCTTTCGTCGTCAGCTTAAGGACGTACGCGCGATGCCCTTCCACCGATTCCATACCCAGAGCATCCACCCGTGAGCCCTTGCTCGCATAGTCGATCAGCGGCCCTTCCAGGTCAGCCGACGCCGCAGCCGATTTAGCCTCCGCAGGGGTATACGGTTCGACTTCGTCGCGTCCGAGGAAGGGCCTGACCTTCCAGCCCCGCGCGCCGTCGTAGACCTGAAACGCCGTCTGCTCGTTGAAGCGAACCTCGAAGCGGCTCTTGTTCGGCCGCTTCATCGTCATCGTGAACGGCAGCTTTGTGTTCTTCTTGCCACCGGCATCGATCTGCCCTGACATTGTGATCGTATTGACCGCATGCCACGCCTGAAGCCCGCCACGTGCCGCGACGTTCCGCTCGACGATCTGCGCCGCACCAAGATGACTCGCCGCAGCGGCTTGCGCCGTTCCTGCGGCCGAGGCCGCGTATGCGACCGGGCAGGATGCCAGAACACAGGCCACTGAGGCCGCCGAAATCGCCTTCAAAAGAAACCGGGACATGATTCACCTCCCCCATTTGTGTTGCAAATCACCGTGCCGCGATCATTCGACGATCAGTCCGTCGACATGAAGCGAACCGATGAAAATGTCGACGCGCTCGCCGGCCTTGATCGGCCCGCCCTTGTTGGAAAACACCATCCAGTATTCCTGCCCGGCTTCAAGTGGACCGGTCTGGCGCAACGGCCCGACCTTGTCCATCACCGGAATCTCGAGCACCGCGTGGCTCGTTTGCCCGTACAGGTAGGCGGTCGCGGTCTTCTCGCCGAGCAGATGCGCCGCCACCGGATCCGTCACGCGATAGTTGAAGCGGATCAGATTGCCCGATGCGGTGCGGCGCACGCTCAGGTTATCGATGCCCTTCATCATCCCGTAGTAGTTCTTCGCGTGCTGCGACACACTCACCGGCAAATACGGCGAGTGCCTGGCCGTGAGCGCCGGCGGCGCGCTCTGCTGGGCCGCGACCCCTTGAACCAGGGTCGCGGCCAGCCACACGCTGCTCGTGAACAGCACCGCCGGCTTTGTCGAGGGGGACCGAAGTTTCATTACAGCCCCCTCACCGTATGACCGCAGGCAGCGTCTGCGCCGGGGTCAGCGGCGGCACCGGTGGCGTCACGACGGGCAGTTTCGGCGCCACTAACTGGAACAGCCCGAGCAGACCACCCGTCGACGAGCCACCCAATGCGAGCGGATCGATCGGCGGAGGGGTGCCGCCCAACAAGCCTGGCTGCACGACCTCGACCGCGCCGATGTCGATGGCGGCGCCCTGCGGCCTCGACGTGCCGAAGATGTCGTGATTCGGCGCACCGGCCGCCGTGCCGGCATTGATTGCTGGCGAACCCGTATTGATCGAGTAGTTGCCCAGCACTACGTTATAGCCGGTCATGCCCGACGTGAGCGCTTCGTTGAACAGCGACAGCGGACCGTACGACATGTTGATCCACTGGTTGCCTTCATCCGGCGTCGCCGACGGCATCAGGGTGAACAGCGGATTCGGAAGAACCGTATCGGCGATACCCGGCGGTACCGTGATGCCGATTCCGCCCGCTTCCGGCGGCACACGCGAGCCATTGCAGTACTGGTGCACCACAGCCGGATTCAGATTGCTGTTGTGCGCTCCCGGGTAGTCACCGGCGTCAGTCAGAATCGAGTACTGCGGGTGCATCGTCAAAGCCGCTTGACGACTGCTGGCCGAGGTGTCGCCGAACGCGCCAATGTCCCAATAGACTGCGTTCGGATCGCAGAAGCCTGTCGCCTTCCCTGCCTGATTCAACGACGGGTTCAACGTGACCGCGTTCTGCAGGCCCGCGATGTTCGGATTCTTTCCTCCCACGGTGATATAGAACGTGCGGTTCTGCCAGAACACGTTATTGGTCAGCACCGGGTTCGAGAACGTCGTGCAGTTGGGCAACCCCGCCGGACATGCCACGCTCTGATTGGTGAACGCGACGATGAAGTTCCCCGTGTGGCGCGCGGTCTCCAGCCCAGCCGGCTCGAATGTCGACGTCGTGATCGGAGAGCACGTCGTTTCCGATCCAACCGTCGTGCAGTTCGGCGGCCCGACGTTGGCCTGCGTGGCCGCGGGCGTGTTGAACAGCACGCCTGCGGACGCAGTTGCGTCGTTGGAGACAACCGTGTTGTTGATGAAGTTCACGGCCACCGCATCCTGCAGCGAGACACCGCCTCCCGCCCACCCGGCCACGTTGTTCGCGATGATGTTGTTGGTCACCAGAACCGAATACCACGCTTTCGGGTTGCTGGGACTGCGTTGTACGTCGGTGCCGTTGACATTCTGCAGCCGCAGGCCACCGCCCTTGCCGCTCTCCGCCGTGTTGCCGACAATCAGATTGCCGTCGATCACGAGACCCGGGCCAACGCCATCCGAAAGCTGAGGCGCGCAATCGATGTCCACCGTCGAGTTCTCGCAGAACGTGCCGTCAGGCGGTACGCCTTGGGCGATGATGCCGCCACCGTACGTGGGCAGCGTCGGGTTGTTGCTCTGGTTGAACAGCACCCAGTTGTGCGAGATGTCGCCGTTATAGCTGAACCCGAAGTGCGCGATACCGCCGCCGTCGCCGGCACTGATGTTGCCGCAGACCCAGTTGTAGTTGAAGTGATAGTAGTCGGCACCATTGCAGAAGGTCACACCGCCCGCCGATGAAGGCGTGGTCGAGTTGATTTCGTCGCCATACGAAGCATTCGACGTCACCGCGTTGTTGTGAATGTTCACATGCTGGTTGAGCAGGAACGGCAACTCCGTCACGCCGTCCCCGGCGATGGTCGCTTCGGCAGTTTCGACCTGGCCTACTGTGATGCCTCCTGTAAGCGTCCCTGCGTTGGCGAAGACACGGTTGTTCGAGACCTCCGTGTAATGGTTCCAGCCATGCAGGAAGATCCCTCCGCCGCCTTGCGAGCTGTTGGTGAAGGTCATGCCGTCGATACGCGACGGATTGCACAGGAAGTTGCTCGGATAGTTCGTGCAATCCGGCGGGTTCGGCTGGAGCAGGGTCGGGCCAGTGAGCGGCGTGCAAATGCCGTTCGCGATGCAGTTCGGGTCGGGTTGCGAGTTCACGTCCTTCACGCCCTTGGCGAGCACGGTAATGGCCGCACCTTCATACGCACCCATCAGCGTCGGCTCGATCAGCAGCTCAGCCAGGTTGCCGTTGAGGTTGAAGTCCCATCCGGAGGCGGGTTCGAACGGTATCGTATCCACCTTGCGCTGCATCGTGGGCGAACAGGAATACGTGCCGGTCGGATCGTACGGATTGCTCGCCGAGATCAGACCGCCGTTCAATGCGTCGCCGAAGAGACAGCCAACCTGCCTGCGCCACGGGTCCATCTTGCCCGACGGGTGGGTGTTCGCGTTGACGGTTACCGCCGTCGCACCGACACCTTGCAACCGGACCGGCTTCCACATCAGCAGCATTTCGTTATAGACGCCCGGACCGACGACGATCATGTCGCCCGGGGTCGCCTTATCGATCGCGGTCTGAATCGCGTTGCTGGTGGCGTTCTCGCCATTCACGTAGGTTGGCATCTTGCCACCGATCGTGACCGTGACCGTGTCGATCGAGCGCTTGCCGTTGGCCGCCGTGATGACGAGTTCACCGCAGGACGTGGGATTCAGCACGCCACGCTGCTGGATCGTGCAGCTCGACTGCGAGCCGACCAGGATGGGCACCTGGCCTGTGATCGTGGTGTCGCTCCATGAAACATTGTTCATCGGAACACCGCCGATCGTGGCGTTCTTGCACGGGCCGATGGCCGGGCATGTCGAAGGCCGGCTGCCAAAGCCATAGTGACGCGTCAGGAACTTCTGATTGAACGGCGCCGTGGTCGCAGCCGGACCCGTGTAGGCATGGTTCGGCACCTGCTGGTTGCCCTGAGCGTTGATGGTCAGCGTGCGGGTGGCAACGCTCACCCAGGGTCCCGCGCCGGCGCCGAGCGAGTCGCCCGTTACGCTGGAAATCGCCGGCGTGGCATCCGGGTACGCGCAGTCAGGCTGGTTGTAGCCCTCCGCGAAGGCCGAGACCGGCACCACTGGCGTATCCATGTACTGGGTCTGTCCAGGCATGAACGGAATCTCGTAACAGAACTGGCTGTATGCCGTGTTAAACAGAGGATCGCGAATCGTCTGGCCAGGATGCGCCGGATCGGGCATATCAGGATCGTTCATGCAGGCGACCATCATCGTCGGCGCATAGCCGGTGGGGTTCGGCGGGTTGACCTGCCAGGTCGAATAGTTCAAGCCGTTGAAGATGCCCCATTGATCCGTATATGTGCGAGCGACTTCGTTGCCGGCGAAATCCTTCATCGAGATCGGCACGTTCGGCACCGCAAACTTTTCACCGAATTGCGGCGAATACGGATCGAACTCCGAAGAGAAGTCATCCAGCATGAAGCCGGTGTAGTGCGCGGCCACGTGCGTCGAACTGAAGATCCAGAACTTCGTCAGCACTGTAGACTGGCTCGTCAGGTTAACTTCCTTGCGGTCGCACAGGTGCCGGGAGGCGCCCGCGAACGGCGCGACTTCCTGCGAACCCGGGAACAAGCTGATGTAGTCGGGCACGATGCGCAGCTCACCGACGCAAGGCCAGGAGGTTTCGATGCTGCCCGTGTCGCCCTCGCCCCGCGAGTAGGTGGTGGAGCCCAGGTCCTGGGTCGGATTCTGCGGATTGTTCCGGTTATAGGTGGAGTTCACCGCAGCCTGGTCGGGCAGGATGAAGATGGCGCCGATGCCGGCGAACTGCTGCGTGACCGGCGCAATATAGTTGTCGCCGATCAGGATGTTCTTGTCTTCCTCCTTCACCAGTTCGTAGCCCGGCGGCACGATCACTTCGACCACGTACTTGCCGGCAGGCAGCATCTGCGTACCGTCGCCCGAAGGATTGGCCACACAGACCGTGCAGTTCGTCGCGGTCGGCTTGCCGGTCGTCGTGCTCCGGCCCGTCACGCTGGGGAATTTGTACATCCCGTCGTACGGCGCGGGCTGCAACTGGTTGAACGCGTGCATGCCGTCGTAGCACTTGAACTGCGAATGCGCTGGCAACGCACGCTTCTGCGCGTCGAGCCATTGCGGGGTGTCCTTCAACGTGAAGAAGAACGGGTCAGTGGTCTCCTGTCCCGGACAGTTCATGTTCGGCACGCCGTCGGAGCGGAAGCCCTGCGCCCAGTCATCCCAGCTGGCGGTCTTGGTCGTGTCCACCAGCGTCAGGCTGGTCGTGCCGTCCGCCGCGACGCCCTCCTGATACAGGTTCACCGTGACGTTCGGCACGTCCGGCGTCCACTTTGTGTGGATCAGCAGCGAAGGATCGTCGAACGGCCGCGTCGAAGCGTAGATGACTTCGCCCCGGATGCCGCCGTTTTCAGTCGCGCCAAACTGCGCCTTGCCGAACTCGATAAAGGAACTCTGCCCCGAGAAGCCCTGCCAACCCATCGTGGTCACCCACGGCGGATCGACTCTGCCGGTCGAAGGATTCGAACCCGTACGGTCCTTGCAGTCCGCGTCGTTGCAATACACCGCGCCCGGTACCCGGAGGTTCGTGGGCAGGTGCGCCGTCGCGGATTCCAGCGTGTTGGCGTAGTTAGCTGCAATGGTCGAGGTGCCGCCGCCGGGTGTGCCGTCGGGCGGGCCGCCGGCGTCGTAGACCACATGGACGCCAGTCTGCTTGAAGCGGGTTTCGTCGGTGTCGACGACGTACCAGTTGAACAGCGGGAACACTTCGTTAAACGACGCATAGCCGTTCAGGTCCGTGTTGTTGAAGTTCGAATAGCTGCCGTCGCGGAAGCGGATATTGGTCGGAACCAGCGGGAGCCCTGGCGAACTCGTCTGCGAGACGCCGGAGCCGGTCGTGTCCATGAACGTCCGGGTGTAGAGATTCGTGTGCCATTGGAGCACCGAAAGATCCCCGACATCCACAGTCTGGCCGGTCGCCAGTTGCACCGCAGTCGCGAGCCCGTCGACGATCTGATCGTTCCATTGATCGAAGATCGTGATTCTGAACGTGCCTGCGGGCAAGCCGCTAAAGCTGAACGTCCCGTCGGCGTTGCACTTGGTGAACGCCATATCCTCGCCGTCCGGATCGCCGACGCTGACATAGCACTGCGTGAAACTCAGCGAGGTACGCGAGCCGGCGCCATACAGATTCTCGTTCGGCGGACGGCTGTAGTGCAGGTTCGTTACCCTGCCCTTGAGCCCGCTTGTGCACGTCGCACCTGCGCAAAGGAGCGGCAGGCGAGCATTGATGATTTTCGGATTGGCAAAGCCGACCGCCACGTGAAAGCCTGCCGGCCCGAACTCCTGGAAGTACGCCGGCCCACCCACCTTGACGAACGCGTCGTGTGCCTTCTGTCCGTCCAGCGTGTTCGTCTGCAGCCATTCCTCTCCCCTGCCGATCCGGTCGGCTGCCGGCGTCGCGACGACGCCGTACCGGCCTGGCATCAAGTTGGCAATGATGGCCTGGCCGACGAGCGGCGACACCGTCTTGCCGTCCGACTCGAATTTCGGACACGTCGGGACCATGCCGACAATTCCGTCGGTCGCCGTCGAAATCGGGCAGGCATTGAGCCCCGTGACCGGATCGATGGTCCCCTGCAAGGAATTGGACAGCGGCATGTTGAACATGTCGTACGTCATCTGTCCGGTTGGGTCGCCGGTGCCGCCCGCGTCGTCCCAGAGCTTGATTTCGAATCCGCCAAGTCCTGGTTCGCGCGCCGAGCCGAACGTGTCGGTACCGCCACTGACGTCCACTTCGCCATTCACCGGGGCGTCGTCTTCGAAGACAAACACCGAGACCTTCGCGGTCGCCATCGGCGTCTCCTGCAACAGCACGTTGACGCTGGTCTGTCCGGGCGCGATCGGGGCGCCACCCATGGTGTGGCCGCACTTACCCGTGCCCGGCGCAAAATCCGCGCCGGCGGGACCCGACGGGCAGTCCTTGGAAATGTCGAACTGTCTCTGCGGCCCGGTCGGGTTCGCCGGATTAACCGGTTGCGGCAAGCCCGCACCGTTCCCAAAGCTGTTACCGGCGTCCCCGGGCAAGATCGAGATGTAGTAGTGCTTCTTCGGATCGAGCGCCACCTGGCTCGGATTGACCGGCACCTGTTGCGCAGCCGTAGTGCGGCACACGCCGTTGCCGATATCGCACACGGCCGGCAAGTGCGAGTTGCTCGCCGGGTCGTATACCGTTTGCCCCGACTCGCAGGCGACCTTGCCGACACAACCTGCTGCCACCACCGGCATGTAGCTGGTGTGGAAATTTGCGCCGAGGCTGGGAACCGGCAGCGGCGGGCACGTAGCCGGGCGCGTTGTCGCGGTCGTCTGGCATGCGGGATCGATCTGGAAGGTACGGTCTTCCTCGATGATCCAGCGGTAGTCGGCAAGCTGAACCGCGGTCTTGCCCGGCGCCGTGCTCGGCGCGTCCAGCGGCTTGACGATAAGTCCGCTGCCGCCCTTGAACGTCACCGTCACGGTCGCGGCGGTGCTCGACGTGTTCTGCGAATTCTTTGCCGTGTATTTGAACGTCATGGTGGC
>NZ_JBNPVS010000102.1:0-11280 GCF_050434225.1 Paraburkholderia sp. GAS32
GACAGTCGGCGTTCGCAATTGACGCTGTCGAACGACCGCTGTGCTGCAGTGAGTGGGCATGCCAGCGTCGACATGCGAGCGGCGGCTTTGGCCGAGCACCCGTCGCCGAACTAGCTAACAGAACGGCCGCTGTGCTCAGCAAGCTGTCGTTCGGCTAGGGGAAGCCTGATTGACGATAGTGGATCGGCTTGCGTCTTTCGGGAATGCGGAATCGGACAAGTTCAGGTTTCGGTGAATGAGCTATGTCGCACCGAGCAACGCCTTGATGCCAGGGACGAGGCTTTCATCGTCCCTTGCATCGCAAACCGGAGCCGAGTGGCATCTTTTCTGTCGCAAGAATGGCAGTTTCAACGTGTGCCACTTCGGCCCGAGACCTAAGTCGAAACTCCACTCAGCTTCAGGCATCGTTCACCTACGGAATCTGAGAAAGATTTCGCTTCGCCTCCAGTAGTTGAATCAGCAATTGATCGCGTTGGCGAAGCATTTCTGGAAAATCGTACGACTGCAGTTCCGTATAGACGCCTTTCGCAATTGACTCGATGTAGTCGTCTGTCTCGGGATACGTGCCCAGGTCTCTGGCCCACTCGCGCTGGGCCGAGCCCAGATGCTGCAGCACATGCGTGATGCCACCGGGGCCTCCAGAAGCGTGAAGGTTGAGAAACGGACCGAGCAGCGCCCAGCGCAGGCCCGGGCCGTAGGAGATCGCCGCGTCGATGTCCCCCACAGAGGCGACCCCGCGCTGTACCAGACTAATGGCTTCTTGCCATATCGCCACCTGCAGACGGTTGGCGATATGACCTTTGACTTCTTTGTTGATCCTGATGACCTTCTTGCCCGTTGACGAATAGAACGCCATCGTTCTCGCTATGTTTTCGGGCCATGTGAGGCTGCCCCCACCGACCTCTACCAACGGGATGATGTGGGACGGATTGAATGGATGACCAAGGACAATTCGTTCCGGATGCTTCGCGCCTGCCTGAATCTCGCTGATTGCCAGCCCCGACGACGACGACGCGATGATCGCGTCTGCCCTTGCCGCAGATTCGATGCTCGCGATTAACGCGTGTTTGACATCCAGCCGCTCGGGGCCGCTTTCCTGAATGAAGTCCGCATTGCGTACCGCCGCGCCCACATCAGTCGTGAAAGTCAGGTTTTCTCGCGAGGCGCCATTCGCCAGCCCGAGTCTCTCAACTACAGGCCAACAGTTGTCGATCCAGTTGCGCAGGCGCGACTCGGCCCCGTCGGCGGGGTCCGTCGCCGTGACCGCGAAACCATGAGCCAGGAAGTGTGTCGCCCAGCCTGCGCCAATGACGCCGGTGCCGACGATGGCGATGTTGACGGCTCGCTTTGTCATGGTCTAACTCTCCAGGCAGGCAGCTTTGATTGTTTCGCGCAACGGCCGCAGACCGATGATCTCCCGTGCCTCAGCCGGCGTGGCCGGCTCGTAACCCATCTCCCGTACCAGGCGAACGAGCCGCTCGACCAGTTGCACGTTGGTGGCCAACTCGCCCTGCTTGTAGTACAGGTTGTCTTCGAGCCCGACGCGCACGTGGCCCCCCAGTAACAGCGAGTTCATCGCGGCGGGCAGCTGCGCCGCGCCGATGGCGCTGACGTTGAAGACGGTGTTGCGGGGCAGGTGGTCGACCATTGTCTGCAACAGGCGAGGCGTGTAAGGCAAGGCGCCCTGGAAGGCATTGGCACCGATGACGATATTGATAAAGTGCGGGGCATCGTCGAGGCCCTCGTTGATGGCCCGCTGAACATCCTGAACGATGTCGGCAAGACCAAACACCTCCCATTCCGGCTTGATCCCGCGCTCGCTCATCATCTCGGCAATCTGCCGGATTCGCGAGGGCGGCGTCGCCACCAGAATCTCCTTGCCGTTGAAACTTGCGATCACGGTCTGTGCATCGAGCGTGCACATCTCGACGCCGTCACCCTGCATGCCTTTCAGGCGTTCTTCCCACTGGATTTCCCACAGGCCGTTGTCGAGTTCGCGAACCATGTCGCCGTTAATGCCGCCGCCGGTGGAGTTGTTCAGAATGATGTCGCACTTGTCGCGAATCAGCCGGTTGATGTGGCTATAGATTGCAGGATCACAGGTGGCCTCGTCGTCGGGACGCCGTGCATGCACTGCCACGACACTGGCACCGGCGTTGTAGCAGCGGTAGGTGTCGTCGGCGATCTCCTGCGGCTGTGTCGGCAGGTTCGGGTTCATTTTCTTGTTGGCCATGCCGCCCGTCGGGGCAACCGTCACGATGACTTTGGGCTTGCTCATGCTGGTCTTCTCCAGAGAAGAAATGGGTCTAAAGGACAGGTGCTCGATCAGTGCGCGCTCGCGCCATCGCCCGGGCCCACGCGGATCGCGCTCTTTGGGAGGCCCAGCAGGATCGTCAGGCCGCCGCCAATGACAAGCGCGATCAAGCCCAGCAGACCCATCTGGATGCTACCCGTCGCGCCCTTGATCCAGCCGATCAGCGTCGGGCTGACGAAGCCGCCAAGGATGCCCAGTGAGCTGATCACCGCGATACCGGCTGCGGCTGCGTCGCGGCCAAGGTAGGTCGGGGGAATCGACCAGAACAGCGAGCCGCCGCCAAAGATGAAGAACGAGGCAACACACAGCAGGGCCATCACCGGGACGACCGCGGTGCCAAGAAAGGAAGTCGAGGCCAGAGCCACCGCGCCGAGGACCAGGGTTCCCCCGACATGCCAGCGACGCTCCTTGAAACGGTCCGAACTGCGGCTGATGACGAGAACGCCAAGTGCACCGAAGAAATAGGGCACTGCCGTGTACCAGCCGATCGTCGCTATCGGGGCGATGCCGAGGCCTTTGATCATGGTCGGCAGCCAGAACGTGAGCGTGTAGACGGCGCAAGCGCAGCAGAAGTAGACGAAGGCAAGCACGTAGGTCTTCGGGTCCGCCAGCGCCGTGACGAGCCTGCCATGATGCCCGGCCTTCGCCTCGCCTCGGTGGTCGGCATTCAGGACCGACTGCACCAGCACTTTCTCGGCGTCGTTCAGCCAGGACGCGCGGGCCGGCCCGTTCGGAAGCATGCGATACAGCAGGAACCCCAGCAGAACGGTCGGCAAGCCTTCGACGAGGAAGAGCCACTGCCATCCATACATGCCGCCAACGCCCTCCATGCCGCTCATGATCGTTCCCGACAGTGGGCCGCCCAGAACGCCCGTGATCGGCATGCCGAACAGGAACAGGCCCGTCACACGGCCGCGCCGCTGGCTCGGGTACCAGTACGTCAGATACAGAATGATGCCGGGGAAGAAGCCTGCTTCGAATATGCCCAGCAGCAACCGGATGGCATAGAAATGCCACGATGCCGTGACGAAGGCGGTCGCCGCGGACGTTAGGCCCCACAACACCATGATCCTCAGGAAGGTTAGTCGCGCGCCTATCTTCTCGAGCAGCAGATTGCTAGGCACCTCGAACAGCAGATAGGTGACGAAGAAGATGCCCGCACCGAGTCCATACACAGCGTCAGAGAAAGCAAGGTCTTGCTTCATCTGCAGCTGCGCGTATCCGATATTGATTCGATCGAGGAATGCGAACACATACGCGATCAAAACGAGCGGCATGACGCGCCAACTGATCTTACGAAAGACGGCGTCTTCGACTACGTGGTTCGTCGGGCTCTCGACGAGCGCGGCTTGGGCGGGCAGCGGACGAGCGGGAATCATGCGTGTCTCCTGGTCTTGTATGACACGCATTATTTCGAGCGACCGCTTCCACGACTGTCGATCGCGCGACAGTTGGAGTCAGCGTAAACACCAGGCAATGCGCGAACGCCGTCGGCAACGATTCGCGAAGAAAGATACGCGGCGCTAGCGTGCCAAGGCGTGAAGCCCAGGTAAATCCAGCACGACGATGCCGCCGTACTCGGTGCGCACGAGGCCGGCATTCTTGAAGCGGGTCATCGCCCTATTGCACGTTTGACGCGACACGGCGGCCAGGTTGGCGAGTTCTTCCTGAGACATCGGCAGATGCCCCACGCCGCTCGGATTGGACAATGGTTGCACCATGCCCACCAGCGCCCGTGCGACAAGACTGTCGGTATCGAGCAATCCGTGCGCGGCGACGGCGCCCATGAACCAGTGCAGACGCTCGTTGACCTGAAACAGCAGAAATTCGTTGAACGACGGCTGATGCTCGCGAAGCCAATTGAACGTTGTGCGTGGAATCTGCGCGACGCGGCTGTCGCGCAACGCGATGAGATCGGACTCGCGCGGCGCGTTGCGAATCAGCGTGCCTTCTCCGAACCAACTGCCTACCGACTGCCCGCCTAAAGTCACCGTCTGTCCGTCACGCGCGGTGATCGACCACTTGATGAGGCCCTCGAGCACGCCGAACCACATATGTTGCCGTTCGCCGTGGTGTCCGAGGGTCTGACCTGCGGCGACGGCGCGCTCCGAGGCGTCAGCGCGCACGCGAGACTTCACGGGTTCGTCCAGCCTTTCGAACCACGGCGACCGTGCGAGTAGTTCATCGAGCGTAAGCGAAACAGTGACCATCCGCTTTTGTCTGGTCATTCCCTGCTCCCAGAGCCGCTCGCCCGGCGGTCAATGCAAACTGTCGCCGCAGTGACAGTGTTGCGGATGCAAGACACACACAATGATCGGACTGGAAACTGGAGCATAGGCCCGTGAGTAAAGAAACTGTCTATCGTGTCGACGTGCAATTCGGCGATTGCGACCCGGCCGGAATCGTCTTTTTTCCGAACTTCTCGCGCTGGATGGACGCCGCTTCGCACGATTATTTTATACAGTGCGGCCTGCCACCATGGCGGGATATGCAAACGCTACCCCATTGCATCGGTGCGCCGCTGCTAGAGGTCCACACTCGCTTTCACACCTCGGCGACCTACGGCGAAAGTCTGGAGGTGCATACCCGCATTGAGGAATGGCGAGGCAAGGTCTTTATCCAAAGCCATCGAATCATCCGCAACGATACGCTGATTTGCGAGGGTCGCGCGACACGCGCGTTGTGTATCAAACAGGACGATGGACGGCTGAAGGCCGTCCCCGTGCCCGAGTTTATACGTACCGCCTGCGACTGAGCGGCGAGCGTGACCCAAGTCAGAAAAGAGGGTTTCATGACCACATCAAAAGGCTGGCGCGTGCTGGTGACGGCGGGTGCAGGCGGGATAGGGCGCGCCATCGCGGAAGCATTCGTATCGGCGGGCGCGAGCGTCTTTGTCTGCGACATCGACGAAGCGGCGCTTCAACAGATGCAGGCGCAACTGCCGGGCGTAAGGACATCGGTGTGCGACATCGCCGATCGCGCGGCGGCTTCGCGCATGGTCGCGGACGCCGCGTCCGCTCTCGGCGGTTTGGACGTCCTGATCAACAACGCGGGCATTGCTGGACCGACCGCGAGTGTCGCGGAGATGGATCCGGACGCGTGGGAAGCTGTGCTTCGTCTGAACCTCACAGGCACATTCATGGTCACGCAACAGGCCATCCCTTTCCTGAAGCAATCGGGCGCGGGCGTGATTCTCATCATGTCGTCGCTCGCCGGCCGCTTCGGTTACCCGAACCGCAGTCCCTACGCAACGACCAAATGGGGGCTCATCGGATTCGCGAAGACCTTGTCACGTGAGTTGGGCGAATTCGGCATACGAGTCAATGCGATCCTGCCGGGCGCCGTAGAAGGTCCGCGTATTCAGCAGGTGCTGGCAGGACGCGCATCAGCCAGCGGCCGCACCGTCGCGCAGGAAGAGGCGGCTGCGCTCGCCAATCAGTCCATCAAGCATTTTGTCGATCCGGCGGACATCGCGGCGCTCGCTGTTTTTCTGGCATCCGATGCTGGGCGTTCCATTTCGGGGCAAATGATCCCGATAGACGGAGATTCGCAAAACGCATCCTGAGATCAGGGTAAACATCCATCACGACATGAAGTGCTTTTAAATGGTTGGTGTACGGAGTATATTCGCCACCAAGGTGATCAAGACTGATTGGAGGAAGACATCATGCAATTTCATCTCAACGGTTTCCGCGTCGGGGATCCGATGATCGAGCCAACCGCCGATGGCGCGCCTCGCGTCGAAATGCCCGATACGGTCGATGTGCTCGTCGTCGGAAGCGGTCCGGCCGGGCTCGTGCTTGCGGCTCAGTTGTCGCAGTTTCCGTCGATCACGACGCGTATCGTCGAGCGTCGCTCGGGACCGTTGCTGATGGGGCAAGCGGATGGCGTTGCGTGCCGCACGGTCGAGATGTTCAATGCATTCGGCCTGAGCGAGCGCTTGCTGAGCGAAGCCTATTGGGTTAACGAGACGGTCTTCTGGCGACCCGATGCAAACGATCGTGGCGTGATCAAGCGTACTGGACATGTTCAGGATACCGAAGCAGGCATGTCGGAATTCCCGCACGTCATCGTTAATCAGGCGCGCGTGCAGGACTATCTGCTCGATGTGACGCGCCGTTCCGCGCAACGGCTCGAGCCGGATTACGATCTCGAAGTCGTGGACGTGCAACGCGATAGTGAGGGCGAGTATCCGGTGCGCGTCACGCTACGCCGCACGGACGCAGCGCGACTCGATGAAAAGGTCGTCGTGCGTGCGCGCTATGTCGTGGGCTGCGATGGCGCGCGCAGTCGCGTGCGCACGACCATCGGCCAAACGCTGCGCGGCGATGCCGCCAATCATGCGTGGGGCGTGATGGATGCGCTCGCCGTCACCGACTTTCCGGACATCCGGCTGAAGGCTGCGATTCAGTCTGCGAGCAAGGGCAATCTGCTCATCATTCCGCGCGAAGGCGGCTATCTCGCGCGCTTTTACGTCGATCTTGGCGAAGTCACGCCTGAGAATCGCGACACCATCAAGCAGATCACGGTCGAGCGCATCACTCAGACCGCGCAACGGATTCTGCATCCCTATTCGCTCGACGTGAAAGAGGTCGCGTGGTTTTCGGTTTATGAAGTGGGACAGCGTTTGACCGATCGCTTCGACGACGCAATCGCCGCCGACGGAACATCTCGCGAGCCACGCGTGTTCATCGCCGGCGATGCCTGTCATACGCATAGCGCGAAAGCGGGTCAGGGCATGAACGTTTCGATGCAGGACGGCTTCAATCTCGGCTGGAAGCTCGGCGCAGTGCTGCAAGGACTTAGCGACATCGACCTCTTGCGCACGTATTCCGATGAACGCCAGCCCATCGCGCAAGAGCTGATCGACTTCGACAAGGAATGGTCCGCGATGATGGCCGCGCCGCCGAAAGATCCCAATCGCCCCGAAGCAGGCGGTGTCGATCCAACGGAACTGCAGGACTATTTCGTTCGTGCGGGCCGATATACGGCGGGCGTCGCGACGCGATATTGGCCGGGTGCGTTGACCGGCGAACCGACATCTCAATCGCTCGCGAGCGGCTTCTCCATCGGCACACGCTTTCATTCGTCGCCTGTCATTCGTCTCGCCGATGCAAAGCCGATGCAACTCGGCCATGTTGCACGCGCCGACGGTCGCTGGCGGCTGTACGCTTTTTCGGACGCTTGCGGAACCGCGCTTAATGCGCTGTGCGAACATCTCGCCACGTCGCCCGATTCGGTCTTGCGTCTCGTCACGCCAGATGATGCCGATGCGGATAGCGTCTTCGATCTTCGCGCAGTGTTGCAGCAGCCTCATCGCGAAGTACGACTCGAAGATCTGCATGCGTTGTTGCTGCCGCGCAAGGGACGCTACGGCCTAATTGACTACGAGAAAGCGTTTACGAGCGACGCAGCGACTGATATCTTCGACGAGCGTGGCATCGAGCGGGAACGGGGCGCGCTCGTCGTGGTCCGTCCGGACCAGTACGTCGCGCATGTACTTCCGCTGGACGCCTACACCGAATTGAATGCGTTTTTACGGCGCATTTTCCGAACGAACACATCTTCGCTACACGCTTAGAAATTGCCGACCAAACACGACAACCCCGAAACGCTTTCCAAATTCACGGGCAGCCTGGTACGCCGCGCCCAGCAGCGCCACGTAGCGGTATGGCTCAGCGAAGTCTCCGCCGAGATCACGAGCGTCCAGTACGCGGCGCTCGAAATCTTGCAGAAAACGCCCGGCGTCAATCAACGACAACTCGGCGATGAACTCGACGTGGACCGTTCGACAATCGCCGATCTCGTCGCGCGCATGGTTCGCAATGATTTGATCGAACGCTCGGACGATCCCGTCGACAAACGTAGCTATGTGCTGTTCCTTACTCCCGCCGGCAAGAAGCAGCTTGCGACGTTGCGTCCACGTGTCGAGGAGGTCGAGCGCATTCTCACTGCGAGACTGACACCGACCGAATGTCTGGACTTGCGGCGCCTGCTTTTGGCACTGTTGCCGCTGGGGGAATAGTGCGTTTGTTACTCGCAGGGGTGTCGTTGCGGCAGTTCACAAAGCCGAGGGACTAGTCGGACATCAATCTTATAGGGTCTTTGTGGAAGAATAGCCGCATGCCCCGACCGGCCTCGCCAGTCGGAAGAGCGTGGTATTCCCAAGTTGGCCCCAAACCCCGCGGTACAGAGTGTCGTTTCGTCACGAAGGCGGTCACTTGGAGGAAGACCTCGAGGCGGCGGAAATTGAAGACTGCGAAGGCCAGCGACGCGACAATCAACTCAAGGACGCGAGCGACGGTCGTATCGTGGAAGCGGTCGTTGCAGTCGCGCGAGAGCAAACGGCTGCTTCGGGCCAAAGGACTTAGCACAAGCACGCATCCGCTTGAAGTGATAGCTGACATTCGCGGCTGCCGAGATGCGAATGTCGGGAAAGCGACCTGAAGCCGCCTCATCGATGGCGGTACCTGAATGTCAGGTATGGCCGACAACTCGCCGAACGGCACGATTGGGCGAAGGTCCGCTGTACCTTGGAAGCCGTCGTTGAAGGAGCAACGGGTCGAGGGCCCTTGTGGGTCGCAAGCGGCCTGTGGAGAAGTGGAAGGATTATTGCCCATCAGTGGCATCGTTCCGCGGAGGCTTCGGGCGAGCGATCAGAAACTGCTTTGAGTCCTTTCCCTCAAGCCATCGCGGGCGCGGCCCCCGACCGGTCCAGGTCTGCCCAGTCTCCGGGTGGCGGTATCTGGGCGGGGCCGACGACCTGCCGCGCTTGAGTCCAACCAGTTCGCTCGGTTTGATCCCGTACACTCGCATCAGCGCGCGAATCTCTGCGATCACTCCTGTCCGTTCGATCCGTCGAACCCGCTCTATTTCCGAGTCGAGTTCAACCAACTGCTTTGAAAGCTGTGCGTATGTATTCTTATCCATCGACGATCGTGATAAGCGGAAGCCCAGTTTTGCATGGGTCGGGACGCTTCTTCGAATGCAACGGCCGCTGCCGTGTGAAGTCGTTGCAAGGCATCGCGTTCGGCCTGAAGTTTGTCCCTGATACCGATCGCACCAGCCGCGTCGATCATGTCGACTCATGCCGCCATAGCGCGCGAACGGCCCTTATCAACGACTCGGACCGCCTCGTAACGCTCTGCTGCTGACTTGCCAACGCTGTTGCCCAATTCATGCGTCCACTACTGCGTGGTGTTGACCCGGTTTGACCTTCAGATTGTACGGTAGCGCGCTCGTAGACTCTGCGCACCGTTGACAGTTGCCTCGCTCTGCCACAAGCAGATGTTCGCTGAGTCAGGATCGCGAAGGGATGGAGATTTCGCAGAAGAGAGCAAATATCTGTCAGTGCAATCGGGACCGCTAGTTGCCCGCTACTGGATGGTTTGCTCGCACGGGTACGCCTCAAATGGTCAACCGTCGTCTGCGCGTTAAACTTGCATAGTCGATTATGCGAGGACGGCGTTATCTTGACCAATCCGCTTAACCTTGACCTACGCGCTCGTGCCGAGTTACTTACGTACCCGGTCGCCTCTCACTTTGTCGCCCGGCAGTTGACGGGGGGATGGCTGTCGTCCGATCGCGTTGTGGAATCGCCGAAAATCTGGCTGGCCGCAAACGGCGGGGGTGCCGATATCCTGCAGCGTGTGATGCTTGCGAGTCGAGCCCGCGAGATTGCCGAACAGATCGAGCTGATATCACCGCTCACTTTCGAGCCCGGGCAGGTCACTTCAATGTTCTGCGAAAATCTGCGGCTTGATTTTCGTTCGCCGACCGCTAGGGATGTCTACCAGCACTGCCTGACCCAGCTCCTTCATACTCGCTGGTACTGACGTGATTACAGCCCGCGCGCGCGCCGTCGCCGCCTGATTTCTTTCGCTGACGCTGGACAGGTGGCCCTGCCGCGAGCGTAAGGTAGCTTCATTGCCCGCCTTGGCTCTTTTGTGTTCAACACAGGTCCACGTTTAAAGCAGGTTTCGAGGGTTCTGAAGCCTGTCGGCGTGTGGCGGCGCAGTTTCCCGCCGCAGTGCAGGACGTCATTCACGAATTGGTCACCAACGGCGCTTTTCCATCGCTGTTGCAATAGCGTGAGGTGGCGTCAACCAGAACTGACTGCGCGGCGAACCCGGAATCTTCCTTGAGCCGCGCAGAATGCGCGCAGCGCCTCGATCCGGGCGGCAGATAGGGCAAACGGTTGCACGGGTCGATAAAGGAGATTGAATAAGGCGTCCATCACTGGTTTAAAACAAACACAAAAATTCAAGCCCGTGAGTTGGATGAAATGTCTGCCTGCCCAAGAAAATCGGCGTCTATCAGACAGCGCCAACATCAAAATTGGAGTTAATGCTGATTGGATTAGTGTTGCGTTTTTTCGCCCCCAACTTATAGACCTTCGTGCAAAATACACCAAGCACCTGTCAGTGCGCATCAGCAATACCGATCTCGGGTGCGCCCAAGCATAGAAGTGCAGCAGCACTCCGGGTTATCTTTACTACCAGTTCAAATAGTTACTCTAAACATGAACAGCCTACCTCAGACTAGCCAGCCGGCACTCATCGTGCGCGGTAGTCGCTTTGCAATGCCGTTTCTCGTTGTAGTTATGCTTGTGATTGCGGCGTGCTACGTCTTCTTCGCGCAATCGAACCCATTTTTGGGATTTGGCGATGTTTTTATGCTTTTTGTTGTCCCTCTCGGGGCGCTAATAAGCATGAACTTCACGACTCGTGCCGTATTTTTTGACGATCGGTGTCGAGTGAGTCGCACTGTGATTTTTTACCAAAACATCGTCAGTGTAAATCGAGGGCGGTTTCTTTTGACTATTCGGTACAACCGACCGAATGAGGCACGCGCCAAACCGCGTCATGCCAAGCCGGCGGTTGTCAACGTACTTGTCGCGTCACTTCATGCGGACTGCTTTAGTTCTTCCGGCTGCATGCGCTCCGGATTGAGCCAGACTTCATCCT
>NZ_JBNPVS010000103.1:0-11078 GCF_050434225.1 Paraburkholderia sp. GAS32
TGATCCGTGCGCATGATGCTCTCTCCTTTGAACAGGACTCGACACGCTGATTTTACGTATCAGTTCCTCGACGCCCGTGCTCATAGGATCTATGACAACCGGAATGCACCGCAACGTACGACTAAACCCTTTGCGCTTCTGGCGCGGCTAGATTAAATTGTCGTTCGCTGCCGCGAACAGATGTTTGCACAGCGTGACCCGGCACGACAGACAAGAACCGGGCGCGCTGGCGGACCTCGCGGCTTGCCGGCTCCCGTACCGCATTGCATGCGTGGCATCGCATGCGACTAACGGCGGCCGGCCTCTCTCGCCTCTCGCACACCGTGTCGCAGCCATAGTCGGCCGTCGCTGAGCCGCGCGTTGTCGCGTCCCGAATGGCCGCCGGTAGTCGTAACGAAGCCGCTTGTACATGCGGTCCAATGTGTAGCTAAGGAGAATAGAAACTATGAAATCGGTCGGTTTTCTGAAAACGCTGGGCTCGGTTGTGGCAATGGTGGTGGCGTGCAATGTGTACGCTCAGGCAAGCGATGCAACGGCTACGGGCACGACCGCAGCGCCGGCTGCAAGCGCCAAGGCCGGCAAGAAGGCTAATAGCCAACTGGGTCGCAAGGTGCGCGGCGCGCTTGCCAAGGCGCAAGGCATCGACGTCTCGAACATCGCCGTGCGTGCTCGTGGCGGTGCAGTGACTCTGACTGGTTCGGTGCCTGACCAAGGCCAGATCGACGCTGCCGGTGAAGCGGCCAAGGGCGTCGCCGGCGTGACGTCGGTGACGAACAAGCTGACCGTTGTGCAGCAGTAAGACGGTTGCAATGAGCAGGCCGCGATAAGCGGCCTGGCATAAGCGGCTTGCAACATGAGCACGAAGCGCCGGCAGGCGCGAAAGGCGGCAACAGGAGGTGCATGCGATTCGCTATCGCGCCATGCGCCATCGTGATGCATGCCAGTGCGGGGGCTCCGGCGAATAACCGGAGCCTTTTTTTCGCTTTATTTTTCGTAGCGGTGATTTTTGAAACGGTGATGATGAGTTGGCCAGTGCCGGGCTGAACGCCGGTGCCGCAACAGCCCGTCTGTGTGCTGTGACACACTATCGACGCGGAGCGAAGCGTACTGTGATGCAAGCGGAACCGGAGTCAACGCCATGGAAACCACGCATTTGCGGTATACCGATCTGCCGATCAGCGATCGGGCGGCTTTCGAACTGGTATGTGCGCGGCACGGTTTTGCGCCGGCGCATTTTGACATCAGCGCCTGCCCGGACCCGGGCGATGCCGCACACGAGCGCCTTGTCACGGTTCGGCGCGGCGGCTGGGCGCAGTCATATCACGACCATCAGGGTCAATGGGTCAGGCAGTTCGAGACCGATCTCACCTGCCGGTTTTTCAAGTAGCGCGGCTACTTTATGACAGCACGAGGCGCACGCCGACCAGCGTGAGCGTGGCCGCGAGCACGTTGCGCAGTAGCGCGTCCGGTGCGCGCGACGACAGGTAACTGCCGATCGCGATGCCCGGCAATGATCCCACCAGCAGTGACAGCAGCATCGACCAGTCGACCGAGCCCAGCAGCCAGTGACCGGCGCCCGCCAGCAGCGTGAGCGGCACTGCGTGCGCGATATCGGAGCCGACGATGCGCGTGGTCGGCAGCAACGGATACAGCAGCAACAACACCGTCACGCCAATGGCGCCCGCACCCACCGACGTCAGCGACACCAGCACGCCCAGTATCGCGCCGGTCAGCATGGTTAGCGCGAGCGTACGCCCTTGCCTCGGCGCACGCTGACGGCGCGCGCCGAGCGCCGCGAGTTGCGGCCGGAATACCAGCGCCACGGCCGTGACCAGCAAAGCGGCGCCGAGCACGATCTGGATCAGCCGGCTCGCGCCCGGCGTGTCCATGCCGTACCGATGCAGCAGGATCAAGGTGATGGTTGCCGCCGGTACGCTGCCGGCCGCGAGACGCAGGGTGATCTGCCAGTCGACGGAGCCTTTCAGGCCGTGCACCAGCGTGCCGGTCGCCTTGGTGGCGGCCGCGTACAGCAGATCGGTGCCGACCGCGGTGGCCGGATGCACGTTGAACAGCAGGACCAGGATCGGCGTCATCAGCGAGCCGCCGCCGACACCCGTCAGTCCGACCAGAAAGCCGACGAACAGGCCGGAGACGGAGTACAGCAGATCGATGTGGGGAAGAGCCATTGAGCAGACCGCTGACGGTCGGGTGGGTTGAACAGGTTAGACGGCAAGGCCGGCGCACACTCGCCTTCGAGCGCCGGCGCATCTCGGCGACAGGCGCACGACGGCGCGGCGAAAGCCGCTATTGTCGCAAAACTGCCGCGCTTGCGTACGAAGTTGCTACGACACGCCCTGCTGGGCCGCCTGCATCCGGTCGATCAGCGCCAGCACTTCGGGCCGGCTCTCGCCCTTTGCATGCACGAAGTAATAAGTCAGTGGCGAGGCGACTTCGTGGCGGCTCACCCGCACGAGGCCGCTTTTGCGCAGATACGCATCGGCGACCGGCACGCGTGCCAGCGCCACGCCGAGTCCCGCTTCGGCGGCGGCCAGCACCAGTGTGTAGTCTTCGAAGCGCCGGTCCTGCGCGCGCGGCTTCAGCGGAATAGCCAGCGCGCCGAACCAGGCGCGCCAGCCGGTCACATCCGAGTCGTGCAGCAGCGGCACATCGAGCAGCGCGGCGTCGCCATGTTTATGCCGCTGCTTCGCGAGGCGTGCGGCGAGCGCGGGATGCGCGACCGGATAGAGCGTCTCCGGCAGGAAAGGTTTGACCTCGAGCTGACGCCAACTGCCGCGCCCGTAGCGAATCGCCAGATCTGCTTCGCCGCCGGCGATGTCCACGTTGCGATGATCGATATCGAGCTGTATGCGCAGCGCCGGGGCGGCGCTCTCGAATGCCGCCTGGCGCTCGAAGAACCACAGTTTGGCGAACGCCGGCACCACGCTCAGCTTGACCAGTTGCGGGCTGCGCGGCAAGCGCCATTGAACCGCGGCGCTGTCGATGATGCCGAACGCCTGCTCGATACGCCCGACGAAACGCTGCCCGTCCGGCGTCAGCCGCACGCCGCGCGCATGGCGTTCGAACAAGGTCATGCCGAGCCAGTTTTCGACCGCGGCCACCCGCCGGCTGATCGCGCCGTGCGTCAATCCGGCAACCTCGGCAGCGGCGAGAAACGAGCCTTCGCGGGCGACGGCGCAGACGGTTTCGAGGCTTGCGAGCGGCGGCCGCGCCAACGAGGTCGGTGAGGAGGTGTGAGCCATTTTCACATCACGATGTTCATTTGTGCGCTAGCTTAGCAGCTCGCGGCGCGGCACCATCTGCGCATGAACACACTCACTTCGTCTCCATCGCCCCGTTCCGAGCGGCAGCCGCTGCTGGCGGCAGGCGCCGTCGCCTTCACCATTGTGTCCTGGGCGTCGGCCTTTCCCTTCATTCGCATCGGCTTGCAGGGTTTGGCGCCTTTGCCTTTGGCGGCGGCGCGTTTCGCCACCGCGGCGCTGCTGGTGATCGCATGGCTTGCCTATCGGCGCCCGCCGTTGCCGGCATGGCGCGACGGTCTGCGTTTCGTGCTGTGCGGTTTTCTCGGCATCGCGCTTTACAACGCGCTGCTCAACACCGGCGAGAAAACGGTGGCGCCAGGCGCGGCGAGTTTCATCGTCAATACGCTGCCGATTTTCACGGCGCTGCTGGCAGCCGTGTTTCTCGGCGAGCGATTCAATCGTTGGGGATGGTTCGGTTCGTTAGTCAGTCTCGCCGGCATCGCGGTGATTGCGCGGGGTCAGCCCGGCGGCCTGACGCTCGGCGCGGGCAGTACGCTGATTCTCGGCGCGGCGCTGTGTTCGGCGAGCTACTTCGTGCTGCAGCGGCGCCTGATTCCGGTCTACGGGGCATTGACGTGCACCGCCTACACGTTGCTGGCGGGGGCGGTGTTGCTGGCGCCGTGGCTGCCGGGTGCGGTGAACTCGCTTGGCAGTGCGCCGCACGGTACGTTACAGGCGGTGCTGGTGCTCGGCGTATTTCCGGCGGCGCTTGGTTATGCAACGTGGACGTTCGCGCTCGGCTACTTCGGCGCGGCGCGCGCGGCCAATTTTCTGTATCTGACGCCTGCGGTGGCGACGGCGTTGTCCGCCGTGCTGACCGGCGAGCGTCCAGGTCTCGCGACGCTATGCGGTGGATTGATGGCGATTGCGGGTGTGGTACTCGTGGCGTTGCGGGGGCGCTCGTGAGTCACAAGGCGCATCGTTGAGGGCCCTTGTGCGGTCCTGCTAACCCTCTTCAAAGCGCGCGGCGAATCTCGACGATACCGAACGTCGCCAGCGTGAATCCGACGATCCGGTCGATCGCCACGCGCAGCTTGCTGCCGATCGCATGGCGCGCGAGCGACACCACGGTCACGAGAAAACACCACCACGCGATCGAACCGCAAAACACGCCGCCTACAGTGGTCAACGCGATGCTCGATGAAAACGCGCCACGCGGTGCGAGCGTCGTAAACAGCGCGGCAAACATGATGACGGTTTGCGGATTGGTCAGCGTGAGCAGCAATGAACTCGCATACGCGCGCAGTACGCCGGCGCGGCCCACCTGCGCGAGCTTGCCGTTGCCGTTGCCGTCGCCGTCGCTGTTGCCGTTGCCATTGCCGTTGGCCGCATCGGCGGGCGCTTTTTGCAGCAAGGTACGCACGCCGAGATAAAGCAGGAACAGACCGGCGAGCAGATGCAGGGGCCGGTCGTAGGCGAGCATGAACTGCGAAATGCCGACAAGGCCGAGTGCCGCGATCAAGCCATAAACCGCATCGCCGGTCGCAATGCCGAAGCCGATTGCGAGCCCAGCGCGCGGACCGCCCGTCAGCGTGCGGCGGATGCATAGCATGCCCATCGGGCCGACCGGTGCGGCAATCGCGAGGCCGACGCCCGCAGAGGTGACGAAGAGACTGGCGGTGGACATGGGAAAGCCTTGGTCGGTTGTTCTGATTGCGCAGTTTGACACACGATTCGCGGTCACAACCTGGCGCGCGATCGACGACGCAAACCGGCATGCCGGCCGTGGATACCCTGGGATGGACTTGGCGGCCGCCTTCCTCGGGCATAATTTTCTCACTTCAAACACCCAGGGCGCGCCCGTTCATGTGGCAAATCGATCAGGTGACGTTGCGCTTGTTCATCGCCGTCTGCGAGGAAGGCACGATCGCGCGGGCGGCCGAACGCGAGTTCATCGCGCCGTCCGCGGTCAGCAAGCGGCTCGCCGATCTCGAAGCGCTGGTCGACGTCGCGCTGCTCTCGCGCAGCCAGCGCGGCGTGCGCGCGACCGCCGCCGGCGAGGCGCTGCTCAGGCACGCGCGGCTCATCATGCGCGGCCATGAACGTTTGCAGGCCGAGCTCAGCGAGTACGCGGCTGGCGCGCGCGGTCATGTGCGGGTGCTGGCGAATGTGTCGTCGATGGTCGAGTTTCTGCCCGAGGCGCTGTCGGTGTTTCTGAAGGCCAATCCGCAGGTTCGTGTCGATGTCGAAGAGCGCGTCAGCGCCGAGATCGTGCGCGGTCTGGAAGAGGGCGTGGCCGATCTCGGCATCTGCCGCGATGTGGTGCCGATGGGCAGTCTCGATGTGCTGCCGTATCGCGCCGATCACCTCGCGCTGATCGTGCCGCGCGATCATCCGCTGGCCGGTGAAATTGCGGTTGGCTTCGAGCAGACCCTGGCGTTCGATCATCTCGGGCTCGCATCGAATGCATCGGTGAATGCGCTGATGCAACGCATTGCTGTGGAAAAAGGCAGCGAGCTCAACTATCGAACCTATGTATCGACCTTCGACGCCGCCTATCGTTTTATCCAGGCAGGCCTTGCCGTCGCGATCCTGCCGAGCGAGGCGCTGCCCAAACATGCGGCTGACGAATACGGCATCGTCGCCGTGCCCTTGCGCGAAGCATGGGCGGAGCGGCGCTTCGTGATCTGTATGCGCGACCGTAAGGCGCTGACGCTGACGGCGGCGCATTTACTCGACCATCTGCTGCGCCTAGGTTGAGCGCCGGCTCCTGGCTGCCTCTGAGCTCCCTCTGAAAAGCCCTTAAGGGTTTCCCCTTTGCGACGGCGCACGCCCGTCCCGCATGCCACCGCGGCCATCGCGAGCGGCGATGGAGTGCGTCGTCAACGCAGACTTTGCCGTACGGTCGCGCGCGGGCACGCTGTCACTCAGTTGCTTCTTTCCCTGCACTCTACGCAAGACTCAAGACCGGGATTCAAGACCATGAGTGACACCCAGGAGCGTGTTGTCGTGACCGAAGTCGGCATGCGCGACGGCCTGCAAAGCATCGCACGCACGATGCCCACCGAGTTCAAGCGACGCTGGATCGACGCTGCATATGCCGCCGGCGTGCGGCATATGGAAGTCGCGTCGTTCGTGCCGGCGAAGCTGTTGCCGCAAATGGCCGACGCCGACGAAGTGATCGCCCACGCGCTCACCTACGACGATCTGATCGTGACGGCATTGGTGCCGAACCTGAAGGGCGCGCAACGTGCGCTCGAGTCCGGCGTACATCGGATCGTCGCGCCGATTTCGGTGAGCACGGCGCATAGCCTCGCCAATGTCCGCAAGACGCCGGTCGAGATGATCGAGGCATTTGCCGCGATGCGCGAGCTGATCGATAGCGCGGCTAGCGCGAACGCGCGGCGCGTGGAACTGATCGCAGGATTATCGACCGTGTTCGGCTGCACGCTGCAAGGCGCGGTGCCTTACGCCGATATCGTTGCGATTGCACGCGCAGCCTTGCAGGCGGGCGCCGATGTCATCGCGCTTGGCGACACCACCGGTGAAGCGACGCCGCGCCAGGTCGGCGAAATCATCGAACTGGTGCGAGAGGTCGCGGGCAGCAAGCTGCGCTCGCTGCATTTCCACGACACGCGCGGCCTCGGTCTCGCAAACACGTTGGTCGCGCTGCAGCACGGCCTCCGTGAATTCGACGCGTCGCTGGCCGGCCTCGGCGGCTGTCCGCATGCGCCGGGCGCGACCGGCAACGTGAACACCGAGGACCTCGTGTTCATGCTCGACAGCATGGGTTACGACACCGGCATCGACCTCACCCGACTTATCGCGTCGCGCGACGTCCTCGCCGACGCACTCCCCGGCGAACCGCTGTACGGCTATCTGGCGCGCGCCGGGTTGCCGAAGCAGTTCAGCGCGGCTGCTCAACGTTTTGAACCTTCCGAATCACGGGTGTTGCAATGAATCCGCTTTTTTCCACGTCTGCTTCTTCTGCATCTGCTTCTTCTGCATCTGCTTCTGCTGCATCCGCGTCTTCAGCAGAGCAACAGGGTGCGTTGCCGCTTGCGGGCATCCGCGTGATCGAGTTGTCGCATATGGTGATGGGGCCGACCTGCGGGATGATTCTTGGCGACCTCGGTGCTGAAGTCATCAAGGTCGAGCCGCCGCGTGGCGACGGTACGCGCCGTTTGCTCGGCACCGGTGCAGGTTTTTTTCGTACCTTCAATCGCAACAAGAAGAGTGTTGCGCTCGATCTCGATAGCGAAGCCGGACTGGCCGCGCTGCACAAGCTCGTCGATACCGCGGATGTATTCGTCGAGAACTTCAAGCCGGGCCGCATGGCGAAGCTGGGCCTCGATTACGCGTCGCTTCGTGAGCGCAATCCCAGGTTGATCTATGTCTCGCACAAAGGCTTTCTTAACGGTCCATACGAACACCGTCTCGCTCTGGACGAAGTCGTGCAGATGATGGCCGGCCTCGCCTACATGACGGGACCGGTAGGCCGGCCGTTGCGCGCGGGCAGTTCGGTCAACGACATCATGGGTGGCATGTTCGGTGCGATCGGCGTGCTTGCCGCGCTGCACGAACGGCATACGAGCGGACGCGGCAAGGAAGTACAGAGCGCGCTGTTCGAAAACTGTGTGCTGCTTTCCGCGCAACACATGCAGCAGTTCGCCGCGACCGGCGTGCCCGCTGCGCCGATGCCCGAGCGCATCAGCGCGTGGGCCGTCTACGACGTGTTCAGGCTTGCCAACGACGAGCAGATGTTTATCGCCGCGACCGGCGACGGTCAGTGGCGCGCGCTGTGCGCGATTCTCGATCGCGCCGACCTATTGGCTGATCCGCGCCTCACGACTAACAACGACCGCGTGCTGGCCCGCGAGTGGTTGTTGCAGACGCTCGGTGAAACCTTGAGTCGCTTCGAAGGCGCGGCGCTCGTGCCGCAGTTCGAACGCGACCACATTCCCTTCGCGTCGATCACGAAACCCGAAGACCTGTTCGACGATCCGCACCTGAACGAGAGCGGCGGCCTCGCGCGATTGACGCTCGATGACGGAAGCGAAACCGCGATGCCCTTGCTGCCGATTTCGATGGATGGCGCCCGTCTGCAACCGCGCTCGCCGATCGCAAAGATCGGTGAGCACACCGCCGACGTGCTGCGCGGTTTGGGCTACGACGAAGCGCAGATCACGGCGTTGGGCGGCGGTGTAGCGCAGACGCCGCGAGAAGCTGCGTGAGGGTAGCGGTGCGCTCGATGCGTTAAACGTAGTCAATCAATCTCATCCGGCGTCAGACCGGAAATCATGGAGACGGACGATGAAATCGTCGAATCATGCGGTGTATGCGACAGCGGTCGGCGATGCCGGCACGCTGGGTGGTTTGCCCTCAGGCGCCGGTGCATCGGCAAGCGGCCGCGCAGAAGAGATCGCGCTGAATGGCGCGCGCATTTCCGCGCGGCTCGATCGCTTGCCCGCCACGCGCTCGATCTGGCAACTGGTGATGCTGCTGAGCCTCGGACTCTTCTTCGAACTCTACGACCTGATGTTCTCCGGCTACATCGCGCCGGGCCTCGTGCGCAGCGGCATTCTCACAGCGACGACGCACGGTCTGTTCGGCACCAGCGGCGTGGCGAGTTTCATCGCGGCCTTATTCGCAGGCCTGTTTATCGGCACGGCGGCGTGCGGCTTTCTCGCCGACCGTTTCGGGCGGCGTGCGATCTTCACATGGTCGCTGCTGTGGTACACGGCGGCCAACATCATCATGGCGTTCCAGGACTCGGCGCTTGGGCTCAACCTCTGGCGCTTTATCGCGGGGATCGGTATCGGCGTGGAGATCGTGACGATCGGTACGTACATCTCCGAGCTCGTGCCGAAACATGTGCGAGGGCGTGCGTCGGCCTTTTCACAGGCAGTTGGTTTTTGCGCGGTGCCGATCGTCGCGTTTCTGTCGTATTTGCTGGTGCCGCACCGTTACTTCGGCCTCGACGGCTGGCGTCTGGTCGTGCTGACCGGCGTAGTGGGTGCGATCGTGGTGTGGTGGATCCGTTTGCGTTTGCCGGAGAGCCCACGCTGGCTCGCACAGAAGGGCCGCATCGAGGAAGCCGACGCCGTGATGAAGCGACTCGAAGCACGCGTGGAACGAGAATATGGACGGCCCTTGCCGGAGCCGGCGTTGCCTGAACCGGTGCGCGCGCGTGCGGCGTTTCGCGATCTGCTGGTGCCGCCGTATCGCAGGCGCACGCTGATGCTGATCATTTTCCACGTGTTCCAGACGATGGGTTATTACGGCTTCGCGAACTGGATTCCGACGTTGCTGATCAAGCAGGGCATTACCGTCACGACGAGTTTGATGTACGCGAGCATCATTGCGATTGCGGCGCCCCTTGGACCGTTGCTGGGGATGCTGATTGCCGACCGCTTCGAGCGTAAGACGGTGATTATCTGCATGGCGGCGGTGAACGTCGTGTGCGGGTTGCTGTTTAGCCAGGCACGGGAGACGGTATTGCTAGTGAGTTTGGGAGTGTGCCTCGTGCTGGCGGGCAACATTATTTCTTATAGCTATCACGCATATCAGGCCGAGCTGTTTCCGACCAGTATCCGAGCGAGGGCAGTCGGGTTTGTTTATTCGTGGAGCCGGATTTCGGCGATGTTTTCCGCGTTTGTGATTGCGGGATGCCTGAACCGCTTTGGCGTGAACGGGGTGTTTGTGTTTATTTCGGGGGCGATGATGATCGTCATGCTGGCCATCGGGACGCTTGGGCCGAAGACGCGGGATGTCGCGTTGGAGGATATTTCGAGGTAGTGCGGGTGGTTGAGGCCCGCCTGGCGGGGCGGGCTTGCTGCTTGGTTGGTGCTGCCTTAGTGTTTCTTTGGCGTTGCCGAAACGGTCGGCGCCACGCGGATCGGCGGCGCGCCCGATGGCGTCGTGGCCGGTGTGGGTTTTTTGGCCTGCTTCGGTTTCTTTACTTCGCGGTTACTGCGCATTTGACCTTTTGCCATGATGGGCTCCCCAGTAGGCTTTTATCGCTCCGCGAGGGAGCAGTTGGATAGTGTGCGCTGAATTTTGGGTTTATGGGAGGGATTTGGGGTTTTTTTGCCTGTGCGGCGCTTGTTGTCAGTGTTCTTAGGGTGTTGGCCTTTCCTTGTTTTGTTAGTGGTCTATTAGCGTTGCCCCTGTGCGGGGCGGCACCTACTTTTCTTTGCATGCCGCAAAGAAAAGTAGGCAAAAGAAAGCGGCTCAAACCGCTACTACTAAGCGGGTACCGTAGTTTGCAACGGGTAGTGGTGCATCTGGAATCCGTGTTCTCCCACGTTTCGCGTTAGTGACAAAGGACTCATCAGCTCCCACTCCGCACTGCGTGCGTCGCGGACGGGTTTGCATGGGAAACCACGGGCTTCGGTTGAGGTCCGTGGGAGCCATCGGCTTCGCCTCGGAGAGGTGCCTCCTCACTTATGAGCGAAGCCCACTTCAAATGAAATGTCGATCAGTCCCGCTTGCGCTCGCAGCGGCCATGCAATGAGGAGTCACGGCGCCGGGCAAAACGCGAGAGCCCGAGCCCAAAACCCAAACGCGGGAGTCGGAACGCTAGAGCACAGTGCAAGAGCACAAACGTGTGGGCAAGTGTGAGCTAAAACGTAGCGAGTGGTTTTAAGAAGTGCTCTTCGGCGCGCGTAGCGCCGCCGGAAGTACGACGCCCTTGTCACTGGCGCATGCAGGTGCACGAACCCAGATTCCAGATGCACCACTACCCGCAGCAGACCACGGTGCCCACTTAGCAGTAGCGGTTTGAGCCGCTTTCTTTTGCCTACTTTTCTTTGCGGC
>NZ_JBNPVS010000104.1:0-10322 GCF_050434225.1 Paraburkholderia sp. GAS32
CTCGATCTTGCCCGGGGACGCCGGTAACAGCTTTGGGAACGGTGCGGGCTTGCCGCAACCGGTTAATCCGGCGAACCCGACCGGGCCGCAGAGACCGTTCGATATCTCCAAGGATTGCCCGTCAGGTCCCGGCGGTGCGGATTTTGCGCCGGGCACGGGCAAGTGCGGCCACACCATGGGCGGTGCGCCGATCGCGCCCGCACAGACCAGCGTCAACGTGCTGCTGCAACAAACGCCGATGGCGACCGCGAAGGTCTCGGTGTTTGTCTTCGAGGACGACGCCCCTCTGAATGGCGAAGTGGACGTCGGTGGCGGAACCGACACGTTCGGTACGGCACACGAGCCCGGACTTGGCGGATTCGAAATCAAGCTCTGGGACGACGCGGGCGGCACCGGGGACCCGACCGGACAGATGACCTACGACATGTTCAACATGCCGCTGTCCAATTCCCTGCAGGGGACAATCGATCCACTCACCGGGCTCAATGCCTGCCCGATTTCGACTTCGACCGACGGGATCGTCGGCATGGTCCCGACGTGTCCGAAATTCGAGTCGGACGGCAAGACGCTGTCGCCGCTCGTCGGCACTGCCGTCATTGCCAACCTGATGCCCGGCCGGTACGGCGTGATCGCGACACCGGCAGCCGACCGGATCGGCAGAGGCGAGGAATGGCTGCAGACGAACACGCTGGACGGACAGAAGGCTCACGACGCTTTCATCAAGGCAGGGGAGCCGGCGTACTTCCAGGAGTTCGGACCAGCGGGCTTTCACGTCTCGGTCGGCTTTGCCAATCCGAAAATCATCAATGCGCGTTTGCCCGGCGTCTGCGCAGGGACGACATGCAACAACGGACTCAAGGGTAGGGTCACCGACCTGCACATCAGCCGTCCGCCGAATGAGAACCTTTACGGAAGCGGGTCACACACTGCCTTGGGTTTCACGCAGTGCTACGTGAGCGTCGGCGATCCGGACGGCGAAGATATCGCCTTCACGAAGTGCAATGCCGACGGGACGTTCAGCTTTAGCGGCCTGCCCTCAGGCACGTTCAGAATCACGATCTTCGATCAATGGAACGATCAGATCGTCGACGGGCTCGCGACGGCGGTCCAACTGGCGGGTGGCCAAACCACGAACGTCGGGGATCTTTCGGTGCTCCAATGGCACACGAATCTCTACACCCGGACCTTCATGGACACGACCGGCTCCGGCGTCTCGCAGCCGAGTTCCCCCGGGCTCCCGCTGGTTCCGACCAATGTCCGTTTCCGTGACGGCAGCTATTCGAACTTCAACAACACCGACCTGAACGGTTATGCATCGTTTAACGAAGTGTTCCCGCTGTTCAACTGGTATGTCGTCGACACCGACGAGACCCGCTTCAAGCAGACGGGCGTCCATGTGGTCTATGACGCGGGCGGCCCACCCGACGGCACGCCTGGCGGGGGCAGCTCGACCATCGCCGCCAATTTCGCCAACACGCAGGAATCCGCGACGGCGCACCTGCCCACGAACCTTCGCGTGCCAGGCGCGGTGTACTGCAACGATGCGGATTGCACCGACCGTTCGGGCACGAACCCTTCAACCGGCCGGGTCGATCCGCCGTGGGTGACCACGATGGGCTGGCAGGGCTTCATTGGTCAGAGCTCCTTTATCGAATTCGGCAAGACGCCGTTTGGCGCGACTGAAAACGGCGGCATCCGGGGCGAAGTCATCTATGCTTCGACGCGGCCGTTCGACGATCCTTCGCTGCTGATCCACACGAAGTGGACGCCGGACGTGCCGAACGTCACGGTGAACCTGTATCAGGAGGGCACCGCGGCGGACGGCACGACCAGCCTGACGCTGGTGGACACGACGAAGACCGCGAGCTGGGATGACTGGGCGCAGGGCTTCCGCTCCGACGGCGTGCCGAACATGAACTGTCCGGGACAGGAGACCACTGACCCGTTCTTCTTCACGTTGAAGGACACCCCGCAATGGCTCGACGCGCAGCATCGTGCGTTGCCGGCGCATTCGCAGTTCAAGTGCTACGACGGCATGCACGCGTTCAACCAGCTGCAGCCCGCGCCGTACGACGGGATGTACAAATTCCCCAGCGTGACGGGCCGGAGTACGACGACCGGCAAGCCGACCGCGACGAACTGCACGGTCTGTGTGGCCAATCCTTCGGGCGACGGTACGCAGATGCTGCCTGCCGGCAAGTACGTGGTCGAAGTGATCGTGCCGCCGGGCTACGAACTGGTGAAGGAGGAAGACAAGAACATCCTGATCGGCGACAACTACATTGCGCCGGTCACGCAGCAGTTCGCCGGTATCGGCGCCATCTTCATCCTGCCCGACCAGGCTGCGGTGAACTCCACCTATAACCGGAACAATCCGCAGAATCCGACCCAGGACCTGGGCTCCACCACCTACTCGCGGGGCGAGGGCGACACGGGCAGCATCGAAACCTCCTGGCCTTGCGTCGGTGAGCTGCGCATCGTGCCCGACTTCATCAGCTTGTTCCCGGGTTCGCAGGAAGTCGCGCCGTTCGCGGGCGCCTCCCGGCACCTGTGCGACCGCAAGGAAGTGAACCTGACGAACCAGTCTACAGTGCTGACGAAGTTCTGGATCTTCAGTTCGACGCACGTGGCTGCGCACTACACCGGCTTCATGCTGGATGACTTCTCTTCGGAGTTCGATCCGTATTCGCCGCAATTCGGTGAAAAGTTTGCGGTGCCGAACGTACCGGTATCCATAAAGGATTTTGCCGGCAACGAAGTGTCCCGCGTGTATTCGGACCAATGGGGCATCTTCGACGGGCTGAACTACTCGACCTGGCAGGTCAATCCGCCGAACCCGACCGGCTATGCACCGACGATGATGGTCACCTGCATGAACGATCCTGATATGCCCGATCCCGCGCATCCCGGCCAGACGATTCGGGATCCGTGGTTCAACCCTGCGTACAGCCAGTTCTGTTACGAGATTCCGTTCATGCCCGGACAGACCCAGTACATGGATACGCCGGTGGTGCCGGTCCAAGCCTTCGCGGATGGCTACAATCAGCCTGACTGCGCTTACCCGGATGCCACGCCGGCGATTGCCAGCGCGACGGGCGACGCGATCCCCGGCGGCGGCGCGGGACCCTGGGTGAGCGTTGCCACCCACACGCTGACAATCAACGCTCAGGGCAACCAGCAGGTGCCGAACCATGCCTACACGGGGCCGGCTGCGACCACAGCGCCGTTCAACCAGAAGTTCATCACGCGCCACTATGGCTTTGGCAGCCGGCCTTCGACATGCCCGGCCATCGGCCCGTGCCAGAACGCCACGATCGGCGGTGTTCCGATGAACAATGTTTCATGGAGCGACACCACGATCACAGGCCAGGTGCCCATCCTGGTCGGCTCGCAGTCGAGCTGCACGATCCAGCAGCGTGGCGTGCTGAACCCCACGTCCTGCGGTGAACTCGCCATCACGGCGGCCAACGGCAAGCGCTCGATCGACACGGTCACCGTGACGATCGGCGGCAAGGCGCCGACCTACGTGAACGGCGAGAACGCCACGAGCAACGCGATCCAGACCGCGATCGACAAGGCAACGCCGGGCGACATGATCGTCGTCGGCCCGGGTGCCTATAACGAAATGCTGCTCATGTGGAAGCCGGTCCGGCTGCAAGGTGTGGGCGCGACGTCCGTGACCGTCAACGCGAACACCCATCCGGCGGGCAAACTGGACCCGTGGCGCAGACAGGTCGGTTGCCTGTTTGGCGTCGCAATGAATGGCGCCATGATCTCGTCGACCAATCTGTACGATCCGAGTGGCGCGTATTCCTGTTCGACGACGATGCAGCGCAAGGTGGATCCGATACCACTCGAACCCACCGTCGGTTGGGACTACAACCTCAATGGCAATCTCGCCGAACTGCTGATCGAACCGACGCTGATGGGCGCGTATGAAGGTGCGGCAATGACTGTGCTTGGTAAAGGTGTGAAGGATGTGCTGGTGGGCGGTGTGCTGCAACCCGATCCGAACTGCACCGCGAACGGCATCTGCGCGCCGCTCACGAACAGCAACGCGGATTGCACTGCGTATCCGAGCAACTTCCTGTGCAATCCGTCGCGTATCGACGGCATGACCTTCACCAACAGCTCGCAGGGCGGCGGCGGGATATTACTGCACGGCTGGAACCATTACACGGAGGTCTCGAACAACCGCGTCTTCAGCAATGCCGGCACGCTCACGGGCGGCATCACGGTCGGCATGGTCGAAACGCCCGAGGCGACCATCGCCACGGACGGCGTGACTGAGGTGCCGTTCCAGTTCAACGCGCATGTGAACGTGCACCACAACGCGGTGACGTCGAACGCGTCGTACGGCGATGAAATCAACTCGACCACGCCTTCGTCAGCGGGCGGCGTGACCTTCTGCACGGGTGCCGACTACTATCACTTCAACTACAACTGGATCTGCGGCAACATGAGCAGCGGCGACGGCGGCGGTGTCGCACACTTCGGGTTCAGCTATAACGGCGACATCTCGCACAACTGGGTGCTGTTCAACCAGAGCAACAACCCGACGCTGCCCACCTACGGTGGCGGTGTGATCGCCCAGGGCGTACCGCCTGACGGCACGTTCTGCGAGAACTCGACGGTGGACATCGATTGTGCTCCTGAGCTTTCGGATGGCGTGGGCCCAGGCCTCGTGATCGACGGCAATCTGATTGTCGGCAACACGGCGGAAAGCGGCAAGGGCGGTGGCCTGCGACTGCAGGGCGTCAACGGCACCGATGTGCAACGCAGCCCCAGCAACCAGGCCGCGTGGTACCAGGTTCGCGTGACCAACAACATCATCGCGAACAACGTGGCCGGGTGGGCGGGAGGCGGTGTCTCACTGCAGGATGCGGTGCGCGTAAGCTTCGTCAACAATACGGTGGTCTCCAACGACTCGACGGCGTCCGCAGGCGTGCTGTTCAACACGTCCGCGGCCACGCAGGCCAACGTCGGGCCGCCGAACTGCACGACGGTGGGGGCGGAAACGACGTGCAACCCGATCACGACGTCGACCTACGAGCCGGCCGGGCTCGAGACCGCGCGGCATACGCCGAACTTTATCGCCGCGTTCACCAATCCGGGTGTGGTGTGCCCGACGGGTCAGCCCAACTGCACGACGTTCTCGAACCCGACGCTGAGCAACAATGTGTTCTGGCAGAACCGCACGTTCTATATCACGGTGTCGGGACTGGACAAGAACATACCCGGATTACAGAACGCGGTCGCGTTGAACCCGACGTTGAACCAGGCAGGTCAAAAAACGGGCTATTGCGATCCGAAGGCTGTCTATTGGGACATCGGCGCGTTCGGCGACACCGGACCCACCAACCACCAATCGGGTTTGACGCTGAGCCCGCAGTACTCGATCCTGACCGACGCCGGCGACTATCCGGGGGCGCATAACAGCGCGGCCAACCCGGCGGTGGTGAGCCAGTACTGCAACGGTGCACGTGTGCCCCCGGAAGGTGGCGGCGTCGGCTTCGCGGTGCCTCCGGGCATCTCGGATACGGTGCTTCCGAACCCGCTGTTCAGCCTGCTACCGTCGGCGACGCCTGACGAAGGCAACAACTGGATCAACATGTCGTACGGCCCGCTGTCGCTGTTCAACGAAGCGCTCATGTCGGGCAGCACCGGCTATAACGTACTGCTGGGCAACTACTCGATCAAGACGGGTTCGTCGGCCATCAATACCGGCACGTCAGCCGGTGCGCCGAATCATGACATCTTCGGCACGTCGAGGCCGCAGGGTGCCGGATACGACATCGGCGCGGTCGAGGTCGTGCAGCCAGGGCTGTTGGGCGGCACCCCTCCGCCGATCGATCCGCTCGCCTTGGGGAGCCCGTCTGGCGGTCTGCTTGGCGGCTTGCTCGGCGGTGTGCTTCAGGGATTGGCGCCGAAGTTGCCTGTGACACCGCCGCCGCCGCTGACTCCGGCGCAGACGCAGCCCGCGGTCATACGCTGAAGGGGACGCGGCAATGAGACTTCGATCCCCCTCGACGACGCCGGCGGTGCTGTTCGTGAGCAGCGTGTGTCTGACCGCGACCCTGGTTCAAGGGGTCGCGGCCCAGCCGGGCGCACCGGCGGCGTCCACGCCCAGGCACTCGCCGTATTTGCCGGTGAACATGTCGCAGCACGCGAAGAACTACTACGGGATGATGAAGGGCATCGATAACCTGAGCGTGCGCCGCACCGCATCGGGCAATCTGATCCGCTTCAACTATCGCGTGACGGATCCGGTGGCGGCGCATCTGCTCGGCGAGAAGACCGCGACCGCCTACCTGTACGGGCAAACGAGCCACGCGGTGCTCGAGATTCCGGTGATGGACAAGGTCGGGCCGTTGCGCCAGACCGGTCCACTTGAAGCCGGGCAGGAATACTGGATGGTGTTTTCCAACAAGGGCGGGCCGATCAAGGCCGGCGAGCGCGTCGACATTTTCATCGGTTCGCTTCATGTCGACGGACTGATCGTCGAATGATCGCGGCACGGCGATTTGCAACACAAATGGGGGAGGTGACTCATGTCTCGATTTCTTTTGAAGGCGATTTCGGCGGCCTCAGTGGCCTGTGTTCTGGCATCCTGCCCGGTCGCATACGCGGCCTCGGCCGCAGGAACGGCGCAAGCCGCGGCGGCGAGTCATCTTGGTGCGGCGCAGATCGTCGAGCGGAACGTCGCGGCACGTGGTGGGCTTCAGGCGTGGCATGCGGTCAATACGATCACAATGTCAGGGCAGATCGATGCCGGTGGCAAGAAGAACACCAGGCTGCCGTTCACGATGACGATGAAGCGGCCGAACAAGAGCCGCTTCGAGGTTCGCTTCAACGAGCAGACGGCGTTTCAGGTCTACGACGGCGCGCGGGGCTGGAAGGTCAGGCCCTTCCTCGGACGCGACGAAGTCGAACCGTATACCCCTGCGGAGGCTAAATCGGCTGCGGCGTCGGCTGACCTGGAAGGGCCGCTGATCGACTATGCGAGCAAGGGCTCACGGGTGGATGCTCTGGGTATGGAATCAGTGGAAGGGCATCGCGCGTACGTCCTGAAGCTGACGACGAAAGACAATACGTCACGCCGCATCTGGATCGACGCAAGCAGTTTTCTCGAACTGAAGATCGACGGCGAACCACGCAAGCTCGACGGCCGGATGCACGATGTCGCCATCTTCTATCGCGATTACAAGAAAGAAAATGGGCTCGTCATTCCGCACACGCTGGAAACCGCCGTCAGCGGCGTCAAGCCGACGCACAAGCTGACGATCGACCATGTCGCGGTGAATCCGCCGACGGACGACACCCTGTTTGCAAAACCGCAACTGGCCATGGCCAGAGTGCCGAACCAGCAGCCGCTGGTGAATAGCCACTAGCCGCTATCGTGCGAGGTCCACTGCCATGACACGAATCGCATTGTGGATGCTCATCGGCTGCCTGACAGCGGCAGTGTACGCGAGCGAGCAAATACCGGAGGGGCACGATCTGAGTGCGGACCAGATCGTCGAGAAGAACGTCACTGCGAGGGGCGGCCTCGACGCATGGAGGAAGATCCAGACGATGGTCTGGGTCGGGCACGTGGATAGTGCGAATACTCCCGCGGAGGAATTGCCGTTTGCCCTCGCGCTGAAACGTCCGAACAAGACACGCTTCGAGATCACCGTGCTCAACCGGCGGGCTGTCCGCATGTTCGACGGCAAACAAGGCTGGAAAGTGAGCCCGAGCGCTACGGGCAGCGGGGAATCGCGGCCGTACACCATGGACGAGCTGAAATCCGCGCATGACGAGCAGGTCATCGACGGGCTACTGATCGACCATCAGGCGAAGGGTGTCGATGTCACGCTTGAAGGTATCGAAAAGGTCGACGGACACGATGCTTACCGCCTCGGCGCGAAGTTGCCTTCCGGTGTGACCCGTCATGTGTGGGTCGACGCGCAGAGCTTTCTTGACGTGAAGTACGACCGCGAAGTGCGGGGCCCTCGCGGGCCGGTCACCGTGCAAGTGAAGTACAGCGACTACAAGGACGTCGAAGGTTTGCAGATACCGTTCACGATCGAAAGCGGCGTAGCGGCGGCCGGAAAGAGCGACAAGCTGACGATCGAGAAAGTCTCGCTCAATCCGCCGCTTGACGATGGCATGTTTACCCGACCCACCTCGCCGGGCCGGCGCAATTCGGTGTCGGTCAACGCCGAGATGTCGCCGCCGACGCTGCCTGCCCTGAGCCGGCCGAGCCCCTAGCCATGGACCGCGCCCGGTTCAGCCATGAAACCATTGCGTGGGCACGCCCGCTCGCGGCGCGCATGCTCGTTCAATGTGTGGTGCTCGGCGCGTTGATTGTGCCGGTGGGCATGGCGAACTCCGCCCCGTCAACGCCGCCGATGACAACAGCGAACATGGGGGAGGCGATCTTCCAGAAAGGCGTGCTGGGTTCGGGCGAACCGCTTGAGGCGACGCACGACGGTGGCGTGAACCTGCGAGGCGCCGCAGCGGCCTGCATGAATTGCCATCGGCGCAGCGGCCTTGGCTCAAGGGAAGGCAATAGCAGCATCCCGCCGATCACCGACCGGTATCTGGTGCATCCTCGCGTAGAGAGTCCCGAAGAGTTCGATCTCCCGTACGTTCCCGGCATGCGCACCAATCGCGAGCCCTACACCGATGCGACGATCGCAAGAGCCATACGCGAGGGGCTCGATTCGGAGGGCAAACCGCTCAGCAATCTGATGCCGCAATACGCGCTGAACGACACCGACATGGCAGCGCTGATCGGCTATCTGAAACGCCTCGATCGACGCAGGTCAGCAGGTGTGACGGACACGGTGCTGCACTTCGCGACGATCATCACACCGGATGCGGACCCGGTGAAACGGCGCGGCATGCTCGATGTGCTCAAACAGTACTTCGATGACAAGAACGTGTTTCCGCTTGGCGCGACGCCGCCGCTGCGCGCGTCGCACAAGATGATGTTCATGGTCAATCGTCGCTGGGAACTGCATGTGTGGGAGCTGAACGGACCGCCGTCGACGTGGCATGAACAGTTGAAGCGCCTACTGGTGGAGCAGCCGGTGTTTGCGGTGCTGTCGGGACTCGGCGGCAAAAACTGGGCGCCGATCCACGAGTTCTGCGAGCAGGAGGCCGTGCCGTGTCTCTTTCCCAACGTGGAAGTGCCGGTTGAAGCCGACCAGGATTTCTATTCCGTGTATTTCTCGAAGGGCGTGCTGCTCGAGGCGGCGCTGCTCGCGAGGCGGATTCTCGATGAAGCCCATGGCAAACCCGAGCAAGCGACGACAAGGGTCTGGCAGGTCTATCGCACAGGCGACAACGGCGAGCGGGGCGCACAGGCGCTTGCCGCCGCGTTGAAGGGCCATGGCATCGCAGTGTCGAGCCGCGCTCTGGCGCCAGGCGACAGCGTCGCACGCTCCCTGCACGGAATGTCGCGTGCGGACGTGCTGGTGCTATGGCTGCGACCGCCCGACATCGCGGCGCTCGGGCGTTTGCCACCGCCTTCGGACACCGTGTTCATGTCGGGGCTGCTGGGCGGGCTCGATAGCACACCGTTGTCGGCGAGCTGGCGCGGCGTCACGCGCCTCGCGTATCCATTCGACTTGCCGGACGGACGGCGTGTCCGTGTCGACTATGCGTTCGGCTGGTTCTCGATTCGCAAAATCCCGATGGTCGCCCCGCAGGTCCAGGCGGATACCTATCTTGCGTGCGGTCTGCTGGCGGAGACGCTTGGTCATATGGTCGATGCGTTCGAGAGGGACTACCTGATCGAGCGCATTCAGGACATGCTTGAGCGCCGCATCCTGACCGGGTACTACCCGCGCCTGACGCTGGCGCCCGGGCAGCGCTTCGCGTCCAAAGGCGGCTATATCGTCCGTTTTGCCGAGCCGGACCGGGTCAGGCTCGTTGCCGACGGGGCCTGGATGGTGCCGTGACGATGTCGTGAGACGAGGCGTGGAGCGGCGCGCAAGAACTCACGAGACGGTATCGCCTGTGCGGTCGAGCGCCTCCCCTACCGCAAGAATAGGACGTTGACCCATGTCGTTTCCTGTCAACGGTTTGCACAAGATAAACGTGGCGAGGGGCACGCATACCCCATCGGGATGGGTCACAGTAGTCGCAAGATATTTTCCTCATTTCGCTTTTTGTCGTCAGGCGAAACCAAGGAATGCAGTCATTGAATTTTTCCGCCGTTGGTCAATGTGTGAAGCGCGGCGCAGGGAGAGATAGCCATGGCAAGGACTATTATCAGTATTCCTGCATTTAATCAGATGCTTCGCTGTGGTTGGACGGTGGCCTTCGTGGCG
>NZ_JBNPVS010000105.1:0-10182 GCF_050434225.1 Paraburkholderia sp. GAS32
TGCGCCGCTTTCGCGCCGCGTACCGTGCGCCATTTGATGCCGGCGGGGAAAGCTGCACCGCCGCGGCCGCGCAGGCCGGATTCGATCAGCGCTTCGCAGGCGGCGTCGCCGTCGGTTTTCAATGCTTGCTTGAGCCCTTCGAGGCCGCCGTGGGCGACGTAGTCGTCGACGGAAAGCGGATCGGTGATGCCGATGCGCGCGAAGGTCAGGCGCTGTTGCTTCTTCAGATACGGTATGTCATCGACCACACCGACACGGCGGGCGTGCTCGCCACCTTCGATAAAGCCGGCGTCGAACAGCGCGGCAACGTCGCTCTCTTCGACGTTCGCATAGCCGACGCGGCCTTCAGCCGTCGCAACTTCGACGAGCGGTTCGAGCCACAGCAAACCGCGCGAACCGTTGCGGACCAGTTCGATTGCAATGCCGCGGCGTGCGGCTTCGTCAGCGATCGCACCGGCGAGCGCGTCCGCGCCGAGCGCGAGCGCCGCGGAATCGCGAGGGACATAGATGCGTGTCATACCGGTTCCTCCGCACGTTGCGCGCCCCTGAGCGCGACCTCAGCAGCATCAAGCAGTGCGTCGAACTTCTGCGGCGTAACCTTCGCGTGCAGCGTGCCGTTGATCATCAGCGCCGGCGACAGCGCACACTGGCCGAGGCAGTACACCGATTCGAGGCCCACGGCCGCGTCATTCCGATGGCCGGCGTCGAAGCGGCAGCCCGTGCGTGCCTCGATGTGCTGCGCGAGCGCCTCGGTGCCCATGCTGCGGCATGCTTCGGCGCGGCACAGGTGCACCGTAACGGGCGCCGCGGGTTGCGTGCGGAAGTGATGGTAGTAGGTGATGACACCGTGCACTTCCGCGCGCGACAGGTTCATCGCCCGCGCCAGCTGCGCGACGGCGGCAGGCGGCACGAAGCCGACGTCGTCCTGGATCGCGTGCAGCACGGCAAGCAGGGAGCCACCACGGCGGATATGCCGCTCAATCAACTCATTCGAATCGGCCAAGATAGTCTCCTGCAGAGCGGCCCTGAGATGCCTTCACGTTCTGATCCCGCATTGCACGCCGAACACGCACTGCTTCAGCGGCGCTCACTCGTGCGAACCGAGAGGCGACGGTCGAAAGCGGCTTTCCGGTGCCGTGCTGGGCGCAGCGGAGTTCAGAATCCAGCGGCGTCGCATCGGATACAGGATGAACTTCGCCGACACACCGGCCATCAAGGAAATACACGCAACGAAGATGAACACCGCGTTCCATCCACCGTGCGTGGACAACAGCGAAGCCACAGGCACTAGCATGGCGGCAGTCCCTTTGGCGGTATAAAGCGTACCGGCATTCCCCGCCGCGTATTTGGCGCCGAACGTGTCGGCACACGTCGCGGGGAAATTCGAGAAAATATCGCCGTAACACAGGAACACGAGCCCGGAAAACAGCATGAACAGGTACGGGTTGTGACCGAAGTGCATCAGCCCCAGCAGCGCCAGCGCTTCGCCGATAAAGGTCATGAACATGGTGTTCTCACGGCCGATCCGGTCGGAGATCCAACCGCATAGCGGGCGCGTGAAACCGTTGCACATATTGTTGATCGACAGCGTCATCGTCAGCAGCGGCAACGTCACGCTCAGCACGCTGACCGGCATAGCCGCAAAGCCATACTCCTTCGCGATCGGACCGATCTCCGCTGTGGCAATGATGCCGCCTGCCGCGACGCACACAAACATGGCGTACATCACCCAGAAAAGCGGTGCGCGAACCATCTGCTTCGTCGTGTAATCGGTCTTCGTTGCGACGATGCGCCTGACCCCAGCCGCATGCGCCGGCGGCTTCGGGCGCACCAGCAAGGTTGCCAGCAGCAGGATGCAGACACCCTGGAACACGCCGAAGAACACAAATGCATGCTCGTACCCGGCGCTCTGGATCATGTTGGAGATCGGGATCACCGTCAGCGCCGCGCCGGCGCCGAAGCCCGCCGCGGTCAGACCGGCGGCCAAACCGCGCCGGTCGGGAAACCACTTGAGCGCCGTGCCCACACAGGTGCCGTAGACGCATCCTGCTCCGATACCGGCAATCACGGCGGCGACGTAGAGCACCGGCAGATTCGGCGCATAGGCGTCGAGAATCCAGCCCAAACCCGCGCAGATCGACCCGCCGATGACGACAGGACGAGGACCGAACTTGTCGACGAGCCAACCCTCGACAGGCACCAGCCAGGTCTCGGTGACGATGAAAATCGAAAACGCCAGCTGGATGGCGGCTTGCCCCCAGTGGTGTTTGGCGTCCATCGGGATGACAAACAGGGTCCATGCGTATTGAAGGTTCGCTATAAGACCCATGCAGGCGATGCCGGCTGCCAGCTGGACCCAGCGGTTATGCCGCCGCGCCGTATAGCCGCTGAAGGCTGTGTCAGTCTGTAACACGTTCTCTGTCTCCGTCTATTGACTTGTTTGCTTGCCTGATCAAAACACCTGCATGTCAAGGCTGAACTGTCATGGCGATTGAACCATGATGGGCGGCTTCAACAATTAACAAAAGTTAAAGTTTCTTCTGCGTTATATTAGCTATCGTTAATACCTCCCCGAAACTTTGCAGTCGCTGCGAGCGCGCCCGCGCACGATCGCAAGCGCTCCGGCCATTTATCTCCGGCTACCCTTCCACCTTGCGTGCGGCGTCGGCTAGACTCTGGCGATTCGCAGCAAATTGGTGGTACCAGATTCGCCGAACGGCATGCCTGCCGCGATCGCCACCGGGTCGCCTGAATTTGCAAAGCCCTGTCTCACGGCGATGCTGCACGCGGCACTCACCATCTCGTCGACCGATTCGACGTCAGGGCTGACTGTGGAATGCACGCCCCACACCAGCGCAAGACGCCGCGCCGTCGACAGCTTCGGCGTGATGCTGAGAATCGGCGCGACCGGACGCTGACGGGCGGCCCGCAGGCTGGTGTGTCCGGACGTCGTGTACGTGACCGTCGCAACCGCAGCGATGGTCTGCGCGACATCGCGCAGTGCCGCGCAGATTGCGTCTCCCGGGGTGCCCAGCGGAAGTTCATGCTGAGCATCGAGCAGGCTCCGGTAGAGCGGATCATGTTCGACCTCCTTGATGATCCGCTCCATCATCGCCACGGCCTGCACAGGAAAGCCGCCGCTGGCCGACTCCGCAGACAGCATGACGGCATCCGCGCCATCGTAGATCGCCGTCGCGACGTCCGATGCCTCGGCGCGCGTGGGCACCGGTGCTGAAATCATCGATTCGAGCATCTGCGTCGCGATGATCACCGGCTTGCCGTGGCTGCGGCAGGATCGAAGAATGCGCTTCTGCGCGCCCGGCACGCGTTCGGGCGGAAGCTCGACGCCGAGGTCGCCGCGAGCGACCATCACCGCATCGGCCGCATTCACGATCTCATCGAGCCGATCAAGCGCTGCCGGCTTTTCCAGCTTGACCATCAGCCCGGCGCGCGCTCCAATGAATTCGCGCGCGTCGATCAAATCCTCCGGACGCTGTACGAACGACAGCGCAATCCAGTCGGCGCCGAGCGACAACGCAAATTCCAGATCGATCAGGTCTTTCTGGGTCAGCACGGGAATCGGCAGAATCGCGTCGGGAACATTCACTCCTTTTCGATCCGACAGCGTTCCTCCGTGCAATACGCGGGTACGGATCCGCTCGCCGTCATTGTCGAGCACTTCCAGGCGCAGTTTGCCGTCATCGAGCAGCAGCGACTGGCCGGCGGCGACGACGTCGAAGAGTTCCGGATGGGGCAGGCATACGCGATTGACGTCGCCGTCCGCCGGGTTCCGGTCGAGCGCAAATTCGGCGCCCGTCACGAGCATCACCTTGCCCTCGGCGAACGGGCCGACGCGCAGCTTCGGTCCCTGCATGTCTGCCAGAATCGAAATGGGCCGGCCCGAAGCACGCTCGACCTCGCGAACCAGCTCATAGCGCCGCCGATGGTCCTCGTGCGAGCCGTGACTGAAATTCAGCCGGAATACATCGGCGCCGGCGTGAAAAAGTTGGGTAATCGTTTCGAGATCGGAGGTCGCGGGGCCGAGGGTCGCGACGATCTTTGCTTTGCGTAGGCGGATCATAACGGGTCAGTAAGGTGAGGTGGCGGGCGAGCGAGCGCGGCAACAGCCGGTCAAGCGTCAAGTTGTCTGAGCAATGCGTCGACGCTGCCCTTCGCGTCGCCGAACAGCATCCGGGTGTTGTCCTTGTAGAAGAGCGGATTGTCCACGCCCGCATAACCGGTCGCCATGCTGCGTTTCGACACGACCACCGTGCGCGCTTTCCACACTTCGAGCACCGGCATCCCCGCAATCGGACTGCCCGGATCTTCGAGCGCACCAGGGTTCACGATGTCGTTTGCGCCGATCACGAGCACCACGTCCGTGTTGGTGAAGTCTTCGTTGATCTCATCCATTTCGAGCACGATGTCGTACGGCACCTTCGCTTCGGCAAGGAGCACGTTCATGTGGCCCGGCAAGCGTCCGGCGACTGGATGGATGCCAAAACGCACCCGCACGCCGAGACTGTCAAGCTTGCGCGTGATTTCGCTGATCGTCGTCTGCGCCTGCGCCACGGCCATCCCGTAGCCCGGCACGATGATGACCTCGGAGGCGTCGCGCAGAATCGCGCTGACTTCGTCGACGCTGGTCGCCACCACCTCCCCCGCGATATCCGCCGAACTCGTTCCGCTCGCCGCGCCGAAGCCGCCGAGAATCACCGAGATGAAACTGCGGTTCATCGCGCGGCACATGATGTAGCTAAGGATCGCGCCGCTCGAACCGACCAGCGCGCCGGTCGTAATCAACAGGTCGTTGCTCAGCATGAAGCCCGTGGCCGCGGCGGCCCAACCTGAGTAACTGTTCAGCATCGACACGACCACCGGCATGTCCGCGCCGCCGATGGCCATCACCAGATGCACACCGAGCGCCGCGGCGAGCACGATCATCACGAGCAATGCCCCGATGCCTTCCGCGCCCGACGGCACCGAGAGAAACCGGTAGCCGATTGCCACGCACAGCACCAGCACAAGCAGGTTCAGCAGATGCCGGCCCGGTATCACAAGCGGTTTGCCGCTAATCGTGCCCTGCAGCTTCAGGAACGCGACGATCGAACCGGTGAACGTGATGGTGCCTATAAACACGCCAAGATAAATCTCGGACAGGTGAATCACCCGCTCCGCGCCGCCGAACTCGCCGGCCGGCATCAGATAGTTGGTAAAGCCGATCAGCACCGCGGCCAGCCCGACAAAGCTATGCAATATCGCGACCAGTTGCGGCATCTGGGTCATCTCGACCCGCCGCGCCAGCAGCGCGCCGACCGCTGCGCCGATCACGGCCGCCGCCAATACGACTTCGATCCCCGCGCCCTGTGCGATGATCAGCGTCGCAACGACTGCGATCAGCATGCCCGCCGCGCCATACAGATTGCCGCGGCGCGCGCTCGTCGGATGACTCAGTCCGCGCAAACTCAGGATAAACAGCGTGCTCGCGCCCAAATACGCAATGTTGCCGATTCCGTTCAGCATGACCACTCCTTAGTTGCGCTGGAACATCTTCAACATGCGTTGGGTCACGAGAAACCCGCCCGCGATGTTGATCGTGGCAACCAGCAAAGCGACGCCGCCCAGCACCGTTACCAGCACATTCGGCGTGCCGAGTAGCAGCAGCGCGCCAATCACGATGATTCCGCTGATCGCGTTGGTCACGCTCATCAGCGGCGTGTGCAGCGCCGGCGTCACATTCCAGACCACCTGGTAGCCGACGAACACCGCTAGCACGAACACCGTCAGGTGCGCGACGAATGCGGGCGGTGCGACCGCGCCGAGCGCGAGCAGCGCGAACGCCGCGATCGCCAGCAAGACGAGCGATGTGTACCGCGAGCGAGCCGCAGCGGCCGCTTGTTCCTCGGGATCGACGGGGCTCGCCGCGGGCTTCTCGGGCGGCGGCCGATGCGCGGCGATCGCGGCCTGTTTCGGCGGGGGCGGCGGCCAGCTGACAGCGCCTTGATACACGACGGTCGCGCCGCGCATCACGTCGTCATCCATGTCGATGCGGGCCACACCATCCTTCTGCGGCGTCAGATCGGTCAAAAGATGGCGAATGTTGGTGCCGTAAAGCTGACTCGATTGCGTCGCCATCCGGCTCGGTAAATCGGTGTAGCCGATGATCGTCACGCCCTTGACCGACACCACCTCGCCGGGCTGCGTCAGTTCGCAGTTGCCGCCCTGCTCCGCGGCCATGTCGACGATCACGCTGCCCGGCCGCATGCCCTCCACCATCGCCGCGGTGATCAGCTTGGGCGCCGGCTTGCCCGGAATCAGCGCGGTGGTGATGATGATGTCGACGTCTTTCGCCTGCGCGGCGAACAGCGCCATCTCTGCTTCGATGAACTTCGCGCTCATCTGCTTCGCGTAGCCGCCGGAGCCGCTGCCTTCCTCTTCGACATCGAGCTTGAGAAACTCGGCGCCCATGCTTTCGACCTGCTGCTCGACTTCAGGACGTGTGTCGAACGCACGCACGATCGCGCCCAAGCCGCGCGCCGCACCGATTGCAGCGAGCCCGGCGACACCCGCGCCGATCACCATCACCTTTGCGGGCGGCATCTTGCCCGCAGCGGTGATCTGTCCGGTGAAGACGCGCCCGAAATGCTGCGCGGCTTCGATCACCGCGCGGTAACCGGCCATGTTTGCCATCGAGCTGAGCGCATCGAGCTTCTGCGCGCGCGAAATGCGCGGCACACAGTCCATGGCCAACACGCTCGTGCCGCCGTCGGCGAGCTGCGTGAGCAGCACCGGGTTCTGCGTGGGCCAGATGAAGCTGATCAGCATCGCGCCTTTTTTCAGCAAGGTCGCTTCGTCGGCCTCGAGCGCCGGATTCAGTTCGGGCGCGCGCACCTTGATCACGATATCGGCATCGGCCCACAACGCCCGGGTGTCGCTGACCACCTGTGCGCCGGCCGCGCGATACGCGTTATCGTCGAATGACGCCCTAAGGCCCGCGCCCGCTTCGACGTTCACCGCAAAACCGAGCTTCAGCAACTGGCTGACGGTTTCGGGCGTCGCCGCGACGCGGCGTTCGCCCGCGCGGACTTCGCGCGGCACTGCAATCGTCATCGCCATGTCAGGCCCCCGATGACAGCGTGTTCGACAGCACGCCGATACCTTCGATCGATACCTCGACCGTCGAGCCGTCCTTGATCGAGCCGATGCCAATCGAGGTGCCGATTGCAATGACGTCGCCGGGCAACAGCGTCATATCGTGCGAGATCCGGCTCACCTGTTCGGCGGGCGAAAAGATCATGTCCGACAGCGAATAGTTCTGCCGCTCGACGTTGTCGAGCCGCGTCACGACGTGCGCATTCCGCCAGTCGAAATCACGCTGGATCGCAGGACCGATGCAACTGAACGTATCGAAACCCTTCGAGCGGCACCATTGCGCAAAGTTAGGGTCTTCGTTCAGGAGTTCGGCCGCCGTCACGTCGTTGATGCACGTGTAACCGAAAATGTAGTCGTTCGCCTCGTCTACCGGGACGTTGCGGCAGCGCTTGCCGATCACGATCGCGAGTTCCCCTTCGTAGGCGATCTTGCCGGCGTAGGCTTGCGGCCGCTGGATGGGTTCGCCCGGGCCAATCACCGAAGTGGAGGGCTTGATCAGAAACAGCGGATGGGACGGCGCGGCCTTGCCGAGTTTCTCCGACAGCGCGCGGAAGTTGTTCCACAACGCGACCACCTTGGTAGGAACACATGGATTGAGCAGCGTCACGTCATCGACGCTCAGGACGTTGGCGCTTGGGACGGCGTCACCGAACATGTCCCCTTCGTATTCAGTGACGCGATGGTTTTCCAGCACGCCGAAACCAATCCGGCCATGGGCGAGCCGAAAACGTATCCACGATTTCATCGAAATGTCTCCTGCGATTTTTTTTGCTGCAATGAAGCGACCGATCAGGCCGGTCGCGCGGCGATGTCTTGTACGGCGTACTGCGGCGCGTCGGATGCGCGGCCAGGTTTCGTCTATGCGCTCATATCGCACCGACCGCATGCAAATGTGCGATCTGATCCGGGTGGTAACCGAGTTCGGCCATCACCTCGTCAGTGTGCTCACCCAGCAGCGGCGAGCGCGTGACCTCGGTCGGACTGTCCGACAGCTTGATCGGATTGCCGACCGTCAGATACTTGGCGCGCACCGGATGATCGACCTCGACGATCGTGCCGGTCCTGCGCAGCGACGGCTCCTCGGCGATCTCCTTCATCGACAGGATCGGGCCGCACGGAATGTCGTACTTATTGAGGATTTCCATCGCCTCGAACTTCGTCTTGGTCATGGTCCAGCGCTCGATCTCGGCGAAGATCTCCTTCAAATGCGGCAGGCGCGCGGCGGGCGTCGCGTAGTTCGGATCGGTGGCCCACTCCTCCTTGCCGATCACGTTGCAGATCCTGGTCCACACCGGCGCCTGGGTGATGAAGTAGATGTACGCGTTCGGGTCCATTTCCCAGCCCTTGCACTTCAGAATCCAGCCCGGCTGGCCGCCGCCCGACGCATTGCCCGCTCGCGGCACCGCTTCGCCGAAGGTGCCGTTCGGATGTTGCGGATATTCGCGCATGACGCCGGTGCGTTCGAGGCGCTGCTGGTCACGCAGCTTCACGCGGCACAGGTTCAGCACGCCGTCCTGCATCGCCGCGAGCACGTGTTGACCACGCCCTGTCGTTTTTCGCTGATAAAGCGCGGTCACAATGCCGAGCGCAAGATGCAGCCCGGTACCGCTGTCGCCGATCTGGGCGCCGGTGACAACCGGCGGACCGTCGTCGAAGCCGGTGGTCGACGCCGCGCCACCCACGCATTGCGCGACGTTCTCGTAGACCTTGCAGTCTTCATAAGGGCCGGGGCCGAAGCCTTTGACCGACGCGACGATCATGCGCGGATTCAGCTCCTGGATCCGCTCCCACGTGAAGCCCATCCGGTCGAGCGCGCCCGGTGCGAAGTTCTCCACCAGCACGTCACATTTCTGGATCAGTGCTTCGAGAACCTGCTTGCCTTCCGGGTTCTTCGCATCGATCGTAACGGAGCGCTTGTTGTGGTTCAGCATCGTGAAGTACAGGCTGTCCGCATCAGGAATATCGCGCAGTTGCTCCCGCGTGACATCGCCCGCACCGGCGCGCTCCACCTTGATCACATCCGCGCCGAACCACGCCAGCAACTGTGTGCACGTCGGCCCCGATTGCACGTGCGTGAAGTCGAGGATCCGCACATCCTCCAATGCTTTGCCCATCTCACGTCTCCCTGTATTGATCCGTACCCGCCCCGCACGCCCGGGCTACCGGGTTGCCGGACTGAGCAGCGCCAGCGCCACGCGACGCGCGCCGGCGATGGCAGCTTCCTCGCTTTCAAAGACGGCCTCGTCGACGACCTGCTGGTACGGCAGGAGATCGGGTTGCGCCGGATGATTTTCTTCGGCCGTGCGAATCGCCACGTAGGCGGTCCATCCGCCGTTGTGGATCAATTGCATCGCGGACAACTCGAGCCGATATTGTCCAAGTACTTCGACGTGCATCGGATGCCTCCTGATAGATCGTCACAAGAGAAAGTCAACCGGATCGACACGGCTGGCGTTGCGTTACGCTCCCGCTCGGGCTTCCAGTTCGGCCATGCGTTTGCGCAGATTGCGCTCCTCCTGGAAGCGGCTGGTTTCATCGCGAATCACCGAAACGATCCCGGTCAACTCATGTTCCGGCGAATGCAGCAGCGTCTCGCTTTGGTTGAAACCAAACATGCGCTCAGCGGCCGGATTCCATAGCGTGATATTTCCTTTGGCATCCGAAATGATGATCGCATCGCCGACGGCTGCGACCAGTTGCTCGAAATCAATGGCTGTTTGCATAGCGAAACCGGAATTTGAAAAAAGCGGCGGTTCAAGTGCAGACGGCGCCCGCCTCGCGCGCCGTCCATGCAGGCTCCGAAAATGAAACTTCAGATACGTCTAGTTCTACCTGCTTGCGCCGTCAAACGGCCTTGACTTCGTGCAGGTTGAAGATTTCCTGCTTGCTGTAGCCGAGGCTCGCCAGCACTTCATCCGTGTGTTCACCGAGCAGCGGCGACGCGGTCACTTCCGGCTTCATGTCCGAGAACTTGATCGGACTGCCTACCGTCAGATACGTGCCGCGTTTCTTGTGCGGCACTTCGACGAT
>NZ_JBNPVS010000106.1:0-8788 GCF_050434225.1 Paraburkholderia sp. GAS32
TTGACCCCGCCATACGCTCTAGCAAGGAGATGCGGAAGAAATTGATCGACGCTTTGTAAGCGGCCTTGACAACTTCCTGCTCATAGAAGGGGGCACGCTTTAGAGGGAAGGGTGTCCAGCAGATCTTTCCCGATTTTCGTGGCGCGCATCTGATTCCGTGGATCTCGTGATAGAGAAGTGGCTAGGAACGCTCAACGCATGGGCGCGCTAAGCGCCCGGCCGTGGCAGTGCTTGAATCGCAGATTGCTGTTGCACCAGCAAGGATCGTTAGGGCCAAGCACCGCCTGGAACGCCGCCTTATTCGCGACCGGCTGCTGCACTTCGATTTTTATATCCCTGATTGAGATTAAGTTTGACTCGCCAGTTGGAGTGACAGCCGCTTGAACTGAGTCGACTAACAGAACGTCATTCCGGCCATTCCCAAGTCGGATCCGCGTTGAGATCTCCAAGTTGCGATCCCTTGGAATAACCACGACGGCCACGTTCTTTCCGACGCTATTCCCCGAACGGGGGCGTTCCGCAATGCGACGGACGATATTGATTCCGGCATCCAACATAGTCATCTGAGATGGAGAAGATTCGAGTACATTTCGGAGGATTCGCTCGTCTTCCTGCGTCATGGTGTCCCAGGCCCCGACTCGTTGGATATAACTGGGCACCGGAGGACAATCCTCCGGTTCCAGCTCGTGGGCTATATCGAAGGATTCTGCAGCTTCGGGATGGTCAACGCCTTGGACAAAATCTTGGAAGTTGGTGAGCCAGATTGTGCCTATGTATGCCCTTGCGCCGGCGTATAAATAGCCTGACATCATCACTGTGAGACGCTTCAGAATCGGGGAAAGACGGCTTATCTGACGGCGGTTATTGAAGAGGGAGTTCAACTCTCTCCCCAGCCGTTCGGCTGTTTCCACGATCCCATAATCGGGAGGAGCTGACCTGTAAAGTGCATCAACTAGCCAAGACTGAAACTCAAACGTTCCGACTCGTGCCATGCCAGTGAATCCCACGGCGAAGCGACCGTTGGCGAGAGGAAGAACCGTCGCCTTGTTCGATTGATCGGTCACGACCACTCCAGCGCTCGAAAGGCGCCGATCTGAGAATTGCATCAGGTAGTCGTGATTCGCTGCCGTAACGATAATGGTCATAGGAGGGTCGAGTCGTAGCTTTTTGCTTATTAGGTGGATTCTATTGCTGCTCCGGGTGGCCGGATACCTTGAGTATCACCCGGATCGCTTGCGACGAGTGGTTCGGTCGGATAGCCTCGGAGAGTTCTCGCCGTTGTGGTTGCTCAATCCGGGGCGCTGATGAGGCAATCTAAGCCTGAGCGGCGTCTATCGCCTGGGGGGCGGCGCTTATAGGCGAGTGGCTGTTGTGACTAGGTACCTGTCATCGAAGCAACTCTAACGCCGCTGACTGCTCGGGGTCGACTTCCGCCCGACGCGAACCGATCAATGGCGGCCGACTTTGCTCGATTAACGTCGGACCGGGTTCGACGGCCAACTCCAGTCAATCAGCCGGAACGCCCGACCGTCCGGTTCCATGGAAGCGGTCTGCGGACCAACGATACACAGACGGTGCAAATTAGATTCGCGGCTTCATCAATGCGCTCCATGGCCGAGATCCCAAAATACTGCACCGGCGCTGAAACACACGCACATCAATGCCTCCTTTACTATGCCTCATTGCATAAGATCCTCGACTTTGAGATAACTATTCACGTAGTCCAGGATTTTTTCCGCAAGCGGTTCAAACTTTGGCTTCTCATCATTGAATTTATTCCAGATCCACGCGTCCGAGAATTTTTTCAGATCAACAGCCGTAGCACAATGAGTGGGCATTTCTTTGGAACACGCCGTCAAAACTCTTTCCAAAGTACCTAAGGCGGCGCCAGGCAGCGAAACAAAATCACCGATTAACTCCCTCAATTCTTTTGGAAGCAGCGGTGATGCAGACAGCGTCCTCAATAGCTTCACTTGATCCACATATTGCGCGGTAAATTCAATGTAGCCATGTTCATATTTTTTCCATCGGGAAAACACCACGGCCGGGTTCGTTATCTTTGTAGTTTCCTTGTACTCTTCCTGGCTTATTGGGCTATGCGGCACCGTGTAATATTTTTTCAAAAATTCGTTGTTCATGGTACCCCCCACGATCACACTGAATACTTCCTCCCGCGCGACCTGATCTATGTCAATTTCGTCCGGAAAGAATTCTGCAACATAACAATCGACCATGCGGAGGGTATTAAGGGATACGATAGTATGTAAATCGAATACATTAACATAATCGGATTCCGATTTGTTTTGAAAGAAAAGCAGAACCTCTTCAAATGCTTTCAGCTGAAGTTTGAATGTCTCGGTGCGAATTGGAGCAAAAAACGTCCGCCGAGCCTGAATATATGAAAGCACGGTCACCACTGAAATAATGACAAAAAAAAGTATATTTATAATATTTTTTGTCGCTTCTATAATAGGCTCTATAGTATCTAACATTTTCGTGTAAGTTTTCTGAAATACTCCGCGCCCCTCGCAAGTTTGCGAGATAATTGAAGAGCGTAGTCTGCAACCGTTTTAAGGTCAACAGGCCCGCTCCAATATCTCACCGCAAGATGTTTGAACCGATGCGTGCCGGTTCAACTGGTGCTGTCGCGTGCCACGGAAAGTGAAAACTGTGCCAGGTAAGTGAAAAACTGCTGCCACAGTTAGTGAAATAATCCGGGCGGCCAACGCTTTTCTGCGTGGACTCGGCCGTCCGCCTCTGTCGCTGGTCGACCCATCGGAGTCCTTTAGCTGCGCCTCGCGAGTGCACGACAGCTCCGCAAAACCGCTGCAATGCGATACATCATATAATTGCTCTTAAGCGTCGATTTACCGGACGATGACCAATTGCCGCCTGGCCCGCGCGATGCGCGCGGCAAACGCAAAAGGGAGGCCGCATGAGCCCGGAGTCCACAACGCCTGCGACCGTCTTGTGGCGAGAAAGCACCGCGTCGCGCCGGCGCTTGGCGCTCGGAACGGCCTTGTTCGTCGCGGTGATCCTGCTGGCACTGGCAGCGGGCTATCACATCGCGTCCGAACGGGCACAAGTCCAGCAAACGGCCGTCACCGCGGACATTGACGACGCGATCGACCGCATCGTTAAGGCAACGCGCACTGACGAGCGCAAACTCGCAAACCTCGCGGGACGGCCGTGTCCGGAGGTCCAGGCGAATCTCACCCTCAGGGACGTGTTCATCCCCTATCGCCGGACCGCCATGATGGTCCAGGACGGGACTGCGTACTGTTCAACTGGACTCGGACCGGTGTCCATCCCGCTCACCACGTATCTTGTTCCATCGGGAGAGGCCCCACAAATCGCTTTCCTCGGCGGAACGCAACAGATCCCGGACGTGCCCGTCATGGCGATCTATGCTCCGGTCGACCGCCGCCACGGCATCCTGTATACGGTCGAGGGTGCGTACGTTGTCGACATCCTTGCACGGGCAAAAACGTCAGGCGCCAGGAGCGCGTCGATCTCCGACGGATCGGGCGGCACCCTCACGAGCGACGGACGCTTTTACAAGAGCGCTGCCCGCGCCTCCGGCATGGGCGAAATCCTCGTTCAGGTGGAGCACGACGCCGACAGGACGCGCGCTGATCTGATCACGACCGAGATCGTCGCACTGTTCATCGGACTCTCCCTGTTCGTGGCACTGCTCGCCGGCTACGCCGCCGGTTTCACACCCCGTCAACGCCTGGAAAGACAGGTTCGCGCGGGTTTGCGGCGCAATGAGTTTTACGTCGAATACCAGGCGATCGTCGACCTCCAAACCGGGAGTTGGGTCGGCGCCGAGGCGCTGTTACGCTGGAAACATCCGCGTCTGGGCCTCGTCATGCCGGGCAAATTCATTGGCGAGATCGAAATGATGCCCGTGATCGCGCCTTTGACAGAGTTCGTGCTGGCCACGGCGCTCGCTGAACTGAAGGCCTGCGGCTTCCCGGACGGTTTCCGGGTGAACGTCAACCTCGCACCGAAGCACATCGGAATGCATTGTTTCCCGCACGATATCAGTTCGACGCTCAGGCGAAGCCCCACCCGCTTTGAGGTCGTACTCGAGATCACTGAACGCGGGTTGCTGACGGGCCTTTCGGCCAGCCATGACAATCTGATGAGCCTCAAGGCTCATGGCGTAAAGTTCGCTGTCGACGATTTCGGAACCGACAATAGCAACCTCGCGCTGTTGCAGCGCTTCGCCTTCGACTACATCAAGATCGACCAGCAATTCACCGCCGGTGTCGCAGGCCGGGACCGCCAGCTCGTTGAAGGCATTGCCTACCTGGCGAACAAGCTGCACCTGACGGTGGTGGCAGAAGGCGTCGAAGAAGTCGAGCAGCGCGACGCCCTGAAGGAGCTCGGCATCAGGTTCGCGCAAGGTTTTCTGTTTCAGCGGCCGGCAAGCATTCTCGAGTTCGAGCGGATGTACCGCCATTCATCAACCCATGCCATGTCACAAACGGTGGCATCCTGACCGGCATGATCGAGGCTGATATTGCCAGAGGACGACTCCAGGGATCCATTCATGGTCGTTTCTTCAGCGCGTCGGCAATGCCATCCAGGTCCGCGAGCAGCATCGATGCGTGCTCCACGGTCGCGAAATTCCTGGCCCGGAATAAAATGGATAGTCACCGACCGACTGAGATGCCAGGAACGTACGCGATCTGACATCCCGCGATGAAAGGTGCTGAGAACCGGGCGGTGTTGGACGCCGTCTCTCTCACCGCATCATCGTCAGCGAAACGTTCACCGCCGGGATCGGGTCCAGGCGCACCAGTCGTCTAGGTGCCTTAGCAACTGCGCACGACGATGTTCGCGGCGATAGTGGCCGACCACTTCGGTCGCCGCGATCACCAGTACGAGCGTACCGATCACAATCCCCATCCACGATTCGACCATTGCAGCCTCCATCGTTAGGTCCGGTCCGCAGGCGCCGACCGCTTGGCGTCAATTTCCGGGATGACTTCCTGCAACGGCGCTGTGCGTCCCGTCAGCCCCGTCATCTCATGCTGGCCGCGCGAACGCACTCAGTGAACCCGCGCAACAGCTTGCAGGACGGCATGGCCGAGCGACGTGATGCGAAGTCGCCGGTGTCCTGACGCCAGCAATTCGACGATCACTAGTTGACGTTCCAGCAGGGTGCGAAGCTCCGCGCGGCCCAGTTCGATCTCATCGGGCTTTTCCTTTACCAGCATCAGCGTGGTGAATTCATGCGGACTTAGCATGCGTGTCTCCTTGGTGCGAAGAGGTCCGACTTCGAACTGACGGCTGTGTGCTGAACAGATGTGCAGCGTCGCAATGCCGACTGCACAGAAATTCATATGACCTACGGTGTCGAGGAATGCCTTCTCCCAGACCTTGCACGCCACCGGGCGTCTGTAGTGTGCATTTAGAGCGAACATTCTAACTTTGCTAAATCGACGTCCGGCGTACTTCCTGATTGGTAAATACCCGTAGCGTGAATGCCAGTGTCCGTGGCGGGTGGCCTGTGTTCTGATGGCGTCTTCCGAGATTCCGCGGCTCATGAGGGCACCTACTGTCACCGGTGCTACTGTCAGGGGGGCGACAGCATCGTAGGCGTGAACAGTGCCGGTTTGGCCATGGCTATAGTTGTGATCCTCGAAGAGCACGACTCGCCGGATCACGGCTGTCCGTCTATACGCTGCTTCCAATGTAAAGTCTTCGCCACCATTGCCGTAATTCCGTAGAGAGTCCTTAGTTCGCGCTTCGGTCACGGTGTGCATGAGTCACAGTGATCACTTTCGGAAACGTCGGGACGTCGCCATATCCATGAAAAACCTTGGATTTATCGCTGCGCTTTTGCCGTCGATAGCCTTTGCATCTACCGTCTCTGAATACACGTCTCAGGTCCGTTGGGTGTCACGGAATCGTCAGCTTTTGTACGGCAGCCCATGCGACAGACATTTCACAACGACCGGCGTCGCTGCAACCACACCCGTTGTGTCTACCCTATCGTGTCCCGGTTACGCCGAAACGCAGATTGCTCTCTGGACGCAGACTGATCTGGCGACTGTTGGGGAGTTGCCCGTGCGGGCGACGCAAAAGAGCGCTCATTCCATTTCGGTTCTGACTGGCGAAGGAAGACACTGACGTTCACGGTCGATCCAAACGCTGTGACCGCCCATACGGGGATATACGACGTCGATGAACACCGCCAACACTAGGCATTTCCTGTGGCATTGGTGCCGCTATGCGATCCGCGACGCTGCGGCGCGGGCTTTCGGGTGGCCCACGTTGGTGAGCGCTGCGGTATTTGGTTATCTGCTTCCGAAGGTGGGAATCGGCGCGATCTCGAATCAGATCGAGAGCAAGGTTGCCGTAGCGGTAGTTAGCTGGGCGATCGGGTTTGTCGTGTATCTGTTCGCTGGCTTCTTCAAGGCGCATCGACTTCTCAGACCACTCGCCGTGACAGTCACAGACGACGTTCGCTCACCTGATTTCGCCTTTCACGATCAGGTTCGCGGCCATAATGTGGCAGTCATCGCCCGCAATCGGTCAGACGTCCATCTGAAAGATTGCATCGCCTACGTTATGAATGCGCCGCAGGGCGATGGTTCGGTATCTCCACGCTTCGTGGAAAAATTCGATTTACCGCCGAAGTCGAACAAAACCGTGTTCGTTGCGTACTGGTTCTCTCGCGAACTACCAAACACGGACGACAAAGACATCGGTCTGAATGGCCCCAGCGGCGCCTGCTTCGGTGGCAATGTATGCGGGGTTCCGGGTCCAGCGGCGATTCTCCATATTCGAATTCATCCACAAGACGCAGACAGCAAAGACCTTTGCTGTCGGGTATGGATCGATGAGAGTGCCCGTCGGCTCAGGGCTGCGCAACTGCCCGACTAAGAGACGCAGCGCCGCCCGCCCATCGCCACAAACGGGCGCGGTTTGTGCCGATGACGCCGCTATCTGACGGTCAGCCGACTCAATGCATATGCTGGCCATCGTTGATGGCAATGTTGGATCCGGTCACAAAACCTGCATCGTCCGAGCACAGGTAGCAAACGGGAGCGGCGATTTCCTCCGGCTTGCCGAGGCGGCCGGCCGGAATTTGCGGAAGGATCATCGATTCCAGGATTTCCTGCGGAATCGCCATCACCATTTTCGTAACAAGATAGCCAGGCGAGATAGTGTTCACGGTCACACCCTTGCGCGCCACTTCCAGTGCGAGCGACTTCGTGTAGCCGTGCATGCCGGCCTGGGCAGCCGCATAGTTGGTCTGACCGAAGCCGCCTTTGGAGCCGATGTTCGACGGTATATTGATAGTGCGGCCCCAACCGCGCTCGACCATGGCGTCGCGATATGCCGGCGTTGTTGACCAGAATGTCTACGGGGCCCACTTCAGCCAGAATGCTCGCGACGCACCTCGTGCACGACTCATCGTCGGCGACATCGACGGCACGGGTATGGAATTTCCGCCCTTCGGCCTCCATGCGGGAAAGCCATGCATCGATGCCGGCATTGCGCGGGGAGTACGTGACGATCACCTTGTAGCCCGCGTCGTGCAGCTTGACACTGATAGCTTCGCCGATTCCACCGGTTCCGCCCGTGACAAGCGCGAACTGCTTCGTCATGCTCTATACCTGATCAAGGAACTGAATGGGACGCGACGGACGGCCATGTGTCGCGGCAGTGATTACTTCAATGCCACGCGGGTGGCTTGCTCGACCGCCCCCTTTGTCGACTTCGACACCGCGGTGCTCACCGCCTCGGCGTTGCTTCCTGCGACGTGGATCGCCAGCTGAGCCACCTTGCGCGTCGTCTCGTGCCAGGTGCCCGTGGCGGTGATCGCAGACTTCAGGGCGGTGATGGCGGTCTCCGCGGCGGCAGGGGCATGCTGTGCGGCACCGTCGACAGATTCTGCAATTGGCGTTGCTGCTCGGCGAACCGCTCACTGGCGACGTTTGCGAATTCCAGCCGGGCATTCGATGCGATGGCGAACAGCTGGCTGTGGTACTACGTTGCCGAGAAGGCTGACGAGTGCGAGCGCATCTACAGGCTTTTCGAGAATTGCGTCGAATAGACTGAGGGCGAGAAAGTCAATAGTCGATGTGCACGACAGTGCAATGATTTTGCAGCGCGACAAGTCCGGGTTGTTACGCAGGGTCCGGCATACTCCACGACTGTCATCCTCGCGCGACCCGATATCCAGGAGCGCCGCGTCGGGTATCCATTCGGCGGCCATTTCGATCGCGTCAGTGGCGGTACAGGCGATTGCCGCCTCATGTCCCATAGAAATAACCTGCTCTGCGACGGTTCGGCCCGCCTGTATATTGCTGTCGACAACGAGGATCTTCATGGCTTCTGCAATAAATCGTAGAACGGTTGCCCAACACTGGGACACCTTGTTGGGACACTTGGCGCGAAAAAAAGCCGGCGCAAGCCGGCTTGAAAGAATCTAGCGTCCGAGTGAGCTAGAACCTGAGAGGTCTGCACTATAGTCGGAATAGCTTAAGAAGCGCTTAAGCCCGGCACGACTTGCCCGGAGCCAGAGGCTCGACCAGCACGTGCCGCGTAGTGCAATCAATCGCCGCCGCTCGCGTAATGGCGAGCTGCCGCGTGAATGACCGACAGCGCTTCTGCTGGGCGCTTGAGCAGGAGTAACGATTCAGCGATGCACAGACTGGAGTGCAACGCCGTTAGAGCGTGTTAGGAACTTGGAAGTACTGGCACCGCGTGAACGAGCATGAGCATTGCGAAGACCACGAAATGCAACCCGGCAAGCGTTTCGGGT
>NZ_JBNPVS010000107.1:0-7662 GCF_050434225.1 Paraburkholderia sp. GAS32
GTCGGCCATCGAACAGTGCCGCACCGCGGCGCTGGGCGGGCATGTGCTGCGCTGTTCGGGGTGCGATCACATCGAGGTCGCATACAACTCCTGCCTTATGGGAAGTGTTTCCCTATGGGGAGAAGATGTCTCGGAGCGAGCACGGAGCGGACTCCGCGCCCGTTTAAGTCTCCATTAAAGCTTGGCTCTGAGCATGGCGATTACCTTATCGGACGGCCGAAACGAACCCCTGCGCAGATGCGGTGGGACGATCGCGTTGAGGGCTTCGAGCTTCTCAGTTGGATCAGCGCGAGTGTAGATTTCAGTGGTCGCCAGATCGCTATGCCCGAGCCATAGGGACACTTTCCGGATATCCTGAGTGCTTCGTAGTACTATCATTGTGCAGGTGTGCCTCAACACGTGTGGTGATACCTGCTTCTTCGATAGCGAGGGACACGTATGACGAGCTGTCTCAGCGTGGCATTTAAGGATATACGCGAAACCCCAGCGACTCATTGCTTCACCGCGGGCATTGACGAACAATTCCGGTACTGCAGCAGCTCCCCGTACCACCATCCAGGCACGCAATGCATTAGCGGTCGTTTTCCACAGGGGCAACGCGCGCTCCCGCCGACCCTTGCCGTGAACACGGATGCTCATCGACGGGAGCACAACATCGGCGGTTTGCAAACCCGTCAGTTCCGATACACGCAGTCCAGCGCAGATGGCCAGATGCAGCATCGCCCGGTCCCGGATCCCCTCGCGCGTTGACGGATCGGGTGCATCGAGCAGGGCCCGAACCTCCTCCTCGACCAGATACGGCACTAACCGGGAATCAGTTTTCTTGTAGGGAATGCCCAGGATTCGTCGCGCCTGTTCGAGAATCGCGGGCTCGCGATACTCAAGGAAGTGGAAGAATGACCTGATTGCAGCCAGCCGGACATTGCGAGTCCCAGGCGAGTTCTGGCGCGTATCTTCCAGATATTCCAGGAAGTCGCTGATCAGTCTCGCATCGAGCTGCTCCAGCGCTAGCGACGACGGCGTCATCCTGAGTCGCCCGGCGGCGAACTCGAACAGGAGCTGAAAGGTGCAAGCATAGGAGTCGCAGGTGTGTTGGCTGGCGCCTCTCTCATGGGCAAGGTTTTGACGAAGAAATGCCACAATGTGCGGTGCGATCGGGATCATTTCTGTTCTCCAGTGAGAAACCCCTCTGCGGCGACAGCAATGTCATGCAGAAGCTCGGGAGTAGCCTCCAGATACCAATAGGTGGCGTTGATGTTGACGTGACCCATGTAGGTCGCAAGGGCCAACATGTGCCGCCCAACGCGGTCCCGGCCTTCCGGGCTCACCTCCAGTGCCCTGACGGCGAACGTGTGCCTGAGCTCATGCAGGCGGGGACGGTGGCCGTTGTGGGTGGTGCCGATGCCGGCGATCTTCAACAGCTTCTGGAACATCCAGTAAGTGACCGTGTACCTGAGCGAGCAACCATCGTCATCAACAAACACATGGTCGTCACCCGGACGGGCCTGCCGCCGCAGGGTCAAGTATCTCTGCAAACCCTCCGCCGCCGTCTCGTGCAGTGGAACCAGACGGGTCTTACCGCTACGCCGCTAGCGGCGTAGCGCCAACTATGCCGCATCGTTAACTATGTTCGATTTGGACGTGACGAATGCAAATTCAAGGGCGATGAACGAAACCTGATCGGCATAGTCTGATTGATATTGGACCCGCTTTTACAAGAGGCGCAGGTCATGGAGAAGTTGTACCTCAAAACGCGGTCGCACTCACTCGATACACCCAAGGGCCCCCTTGCTGAACACCTCGGTGCATTTGAAGGTCTGCTGAATGATCAAGGTTACGCGCAGGAGTCTATTCGAAGGCACTTGCTTCTCGTTGCCGATTTCAGCGTGTGGCTCAAGTGCAAGAAACTGTCGATTGAGGAAGTGACTCATGAAACTGCGCAGCGTTATCTGCACTACCGAGAACACCACCGCTGTCATCGGAAGGGCGAAAAATATGCGCTACGACGCTTTGTACAATTGCTGCAAGAAAATGGAATCGTTGCAAGGGACGCGCCCGTTGCGCAGACACCAGTTGAAGAATTGGTAAACGACTACGCTTTGTATCTGCACCAGGAACGAGGCCTGGCAGCCACGACGATCAGGAAATATCGGTGGTGTGCGCGTTTGTTTTTAACAGAGCAGTTCGGTGATGGAGCAACACGGCTCTCGGATCTCCGCGCCCACGAGATAATCGACTTTGTTCGGCATGAGGCCGCTCAAAGTCCCACGCGAGCGCAAGCGATGACAATGGTGTTGCGCTCGTTCTTGCAGTATGCGCGTTATCGAGGGTTGATCAGGCTTGACCTCGCTGCGGTGATCCCCTGGGTCGCCCACTGGTCAATGGCGTCAATCCCCAAAGCGATATCCCCTGAGCATGCCAGACGAGCGTTGGCCAGTTGCGACCGGCGGCGCCCCATCGGCCGGCGGGATTACGCGATCCTGCTCCTCCTTGCCCGGCTGGGATTGCGCGGTGGCGAGGTGGTTTCCTTGACGTTGGATGACATCGATTGGGAAACCGGCACGCTGAACGTTCACGGAAAAGGCGGTCTGGAGTCGCTGTTGCCATTACTCGCACCGGTGGGTGAAGCGATCGCCGACTACCTGAAAAACGGTCGCGCCGACTCCGAGAGTCGGCGTGTCTTCCTGCGAATAAACGCGCCGATTCGTGGCTTCAAGACGGAAAAAGCGGTAAGCAACGTAGTCAGATACGCGCTGGAGCGGGCTGGTATCGATTCGCCGAGAAAAGGAGCCCATCAATTCCGGCATGCGCTAGCGACGCAGATGCTGCATCAAGGATCTTCGTTGGCCGAGATTAGCGAGGTCTTGCGCCACAAAAATCCCGACTCGACGAGAATATACGCGAAGGTCGATCTGGATTCACTGCGGGCCTTGGCGCCGCCATGGCCGAGCCCCCGACCATGAGTACGTTACGCAAATCAATGGAAGAATACCTGACGATGCGTCGTCGCTTGGGATTCAAACTCCATGAAGCAGGCCAACGGCTGGAAGACTTCGTCTGCTATATGGAACGGCGTCGGGCCTCTCACATTAGTGCGTCACTTGCGTTGACCTGGGCACAAAAATCTCCGAAGGTTCAACCAGTGATCTGGGCTCAGCGATTGGGTGTAGTGCGTGGCTTTGCACGCTATCTGAGTGCCTTCGATCCGCACACAGAGATTCCACGGGCCGAATTGTTGCCGCACCGGTATCATCGGCGCGCTCCCTACCTTTACACCGATGAGGAAACCGAGAAGATATTGGCCGCCGCACTGGCTCTTCCTCCGGCATCGGGACTCCGGCGGTGGACTTATTTTACGCTGATAGGTTTGCTAAGCGTCACGGGCTTGCGCCCTGGTGAAGCGGTCAATCTGGAACTTGAAGACGTTGACTTGAAAGAATGCGTGCTGACGGTGCGGGGAAGCAAATTTGGCAAGTCGAGATGGGTTCCCATTCATTCCTCCACTCGAGATGCACTTGCAGACTATCTTCAACGTCGTGAACGATGTCTTGCTGGGCGCCCGGAAGCCCATGTGTTCATCACTTCGCAAGGCAAGCCTCTCAATGGAGACATGGTTTCTCATACATTTACGGCGCTCACACGGGAAATTGGTCTACGCGATTCATCAACAAGGCGCGCCCCGCGCCTGATCGACTATCGGCATCTATTTGCGGTCACGACGCTGATGAGGTTAGACCGATCGGGTAAAGACCCGGTGCGTTGGTTGCCGGTACTGTCGACCTTCCTCGGGCACCAGGGGGCGAGCGATACGTACTGGTATGTAGAGCAGCACCCAGAACTCATGAAGCAGGCGATGAAGCGCCTGGAGCATCGTTGGAAGGATGTGTCATGAAATCTACCGTCAGCTTCCCAGCGTTAGTGCAGCGGTTCTTTACGGAACGTCTCATGCAACAGCGGCAGGCCAGTCCGCACACCATCAGTTCGTATCGCGACACGTTCAGGCTGCTTCTCCGCTTTGCCTACAAGCGACTGCACAAACCACCGGATCATCTGGCATTTGAGGACATCAACGCGCCGCTCGTGACGGCGTTTCTGAATGATCTGGAGAAGACCCGGGCCATCAGTGTCCGCACCCGGAATCTGCGCCTGACGGCGATTCGCTCGTTCTTCCGTTACGCGGCCTTCGAGGCGCCAGCGTATTCCGCGCAGATCCAGCGCGTGCTGTCGATGCCCGGCAAACGCTACGATCGCAGGCTCATTCACTTTCTGACGCGGCCGGAAGTCAAGGCGCTGCTCGCCGCACCCGATAAGCGCACCTGGTGTGGTCGTCGCGATCATGCTTTACTCCGACTGGGTGTGGAGACAGGACTTCGTGTGTCGGAAATGACCGGCCTCACACGCGAGGACGTGACCCTCGGCACAGGCGCGCACATTGATGTTGTGGGTAAAGGTCGAAAACAGCGCGTCACCCCTTTTAGCAAGCAGACCGCCGCTATTCTAAAAGCCTGGATGAAAGAGCCTCGCATACCCAACAGTGATGCGCTGTTCCCGAGTATTCGAGGTGGCCATCTCAGTCCGGACGCGGTACAACGTCTCCTGAAAAAGTACACTACCCAGGCTGCCAGGGGATGTCCTCCACTGCGAAAGAAACGAGTGACGCCGCACGTGCTGAGGCACACGGCAGCCATGGAATTACTGCAAGCTGGTGTGGATCCATTCAACATTGCCCTGTGGATGGGCCATGAATCGCTCCAGACAACCCAGATGTACCTGGATGCCAGTCTGGAGATGAAGGAAAAAATTCTCGCTCGTGTCGGACCACATGATGGCAAGCCCGTACGATACCGGCCTGACAGTAAGCTCGCGACGTTTCTCAAGAGTCTATAGCCATTAAAACTATGCCGATCCGGGCGACCTAAGAATGACCTCCCGCGGGCTCTTTACAAGCATCATCGTGATCCAATCCCGGCTTGATCGGCATTGCCACGAACGCGGCATAGTTCTGGAATTTGCTCTTTCGAATGAGTAATCCTTCGGGGGTAATGTCGGCACGCCGCAGGTTCAGGGCCTCAGAGATCCGCATGCCCGTGGCTGACAGCAGGGCGATTAATGTCGCATACGTTTGTGGTTGCAACATATCGCGAGGACCCGATTGCAAGGCTGCGTTGACCAGGCGCTCGATGTCGGCGCGCGAGTAGATGAACGGGACACGGCGTGTCTTTCGGTAGCCAAAGTACCGGGCGGGCGGCAGCTCATGGCTTTGATCTTCGGTACGCAGATACCGGGCGAACCGACACACGGTCTTTAGTCTCGCGTCACGCTGGGCCACCGACGTAGCCTCAGCGGCCCAGTCGATTGCGGTTTGCGCGCGAACGTGCGTTTCACCGCGCTTGACGGCAAAGCACGCGAAGCTGTGCAACAGATAGTCTGCGTTCAGTAGTTTGAAGCCGGCCGCACGCCGCACGGCAAGATAGGACTCCACGGCCGGCATCATTTCGTCACCTCCGGCCATGGCTGCGCGATTTGCCTGAGCAGCGCGACGTCGACCTTGGCGTAATAGGCCGTGGTGTCGATGCCGCGATGCCTCAGGATCTGGCCAATCTGGTCGAGGGGAAGCCCATGACGTAACATCTCGGTCGCCGCAGTGTGGCGCAGCAGATGTGCGCCTTTGGCTGGCGAACTCACCCCGGCACGTTTTAGTGCACGCTTCACTACCGACGATATGCAATCGCCAGAGATAAACGGCTTGAAGGGGGCGATGTTTCGAACAAAGACGTGGTCGCTGCAGGCAACTCGAGGTCGCGACTCGATGTACCGCAGAAGTGCCTCACCAGCATCCTGCGGCAGCGGCAGACGAACTTCATAGCGCCCCTTTCCTGAGACGCGCAGCGTCCCGGTTTCCCACTCGATATCGCTCATGCGAAGGTTCGCCAGATCACCAGCGCGAACCCCGAGTCGCACCAGCAACAGGACAATCGCGCGATCGCGAAGGCGCCCGTGTAAATTGCCATCGCATGCGCTAATTAGACGGTCAACTTCGTCAGCGCTCAGACACCGTGGCAGTGTCGCCAGGCGCCAGTGCGCCAATGCCGGAACCGCTTGATCGAGTCCAGCTCGACATAAACCCTGAACACCGAGATAACGCAGGAAGGCTCGCGCGCTGGTGACCAGCTTTTCTGCGGTACCGATGCCACAGTTGCAGGCACTGTTCAACAGGAACGTGCGCACGTGCTTTGCGTCCCACTGGGTCGCGTCACTACCAAGCACCTCCACCATCACTGCGGCATCACGACAGTAGAGCCGAATGGTCGACGCTTTCGCGCCTCGGTGCGTGTGCAACCATCGCCGGAAACCGCTCACGATTGCCGGCTCTCGAATCTCGGCAATCGAGGGCTTGTTGTCCTGGCAGACGCCGATCTCAATCAGGTATTCGCGAAAGCGCTTGGCACCGAAATACAGATGGTGGTTGGCTTTACCTCCTTTTGCTTCCGGACAGGTGCAGGTAGGCAGATGACGATAGAAGATTTCTGGGGTCTGTGGATCCGCATCGGCCAGGGTACCGCCGTGCGCCAGCATGAAGCGGCCCAGATGGTCGGCGGCTCGCAGATAACGTACGGCGCAGGCCGCGGAGTATCCGTTCCGTTCGAGCGCATCAGCAAAGTCATCAATGAAGGCTCCGCTGGGCCCCAAGCGCAGGCGTTTCAGGGTTTTGGGTGCTACCAGGTACGTGTCTAGCATCACGTCCTCCTATGAGGGTTGCCGGGGAAGGCCAGACGACCATAGCAAAGGAGAACCGAGATTTTATGGGGAGTTGACCGGCGACCAACCAGACACCAAACCGGCGCGGCCAGCCGCATTCGTGTCGAACCTGATCTGCAACTCCCCGTTAGACAGAACTTCCCATAACACACGTAACGGAGTGCACTCCGTTACGTGCCGTAACCGGCACTGCATGAAGTGCCAGGCCAGTGCCGCACGCCGCTGGCTCGAGGCGCGTCAGGCCGATCTTCTGCCCGTGGAGTACTACCACGTGGTGTTCACGCTGCCCGCGCCAATCAGTGCCATCGCCTGGTACAACAAGGCGGTCGTCTACGGACTGCTGTTCGACATCGCCGCCGAAACACTACGTACTATCGCCACGGATCCGCGGCACCTGGGCGCACAGATCGGCGCCACGCTTGTGCTGCACACCTGGGGCTCAGCGCTCACGCATCATCCGCACGTGCACGGTATCGTCCCCGGCGGCGGTCTGTCGCCCGATGGTGAACGGTGGATCGCCTGCCGGCCCGGCTTCTTCCTGCCGGTGCGCGTGCTCTCGCGCCTGTTCCGCAGGCGTTTCCTCGAAGCACTCGCAGAGGCACACCGACGCGGCCAGTTGCAGTTCTTCGGCGAGTACACGGGGCTTGCCAATGCGGCTGCCTTTGCGCGGTGGCTTGCGCCGCTGCGCACCTGCGAATGGGTGGTCTACGCCAAGCGTCCCTTTGCAGGACCGCAAGCGGTACTCGAGTACCTCTCACGCTATACGCACCGCGTCGCGATCTCCAACCAGCGCCTGGTCGCATTCGATGAACGCGGCGTCACCTTCCGCTGGAAGGACTACCGTGCAACGGGACGCACCCGCTACAAGACCATGACGCTCGAAGCCGGCGAGTTCATGCGCCG
>NZ_JBNPVS010000108.1:0-7536 GCF_050434225.1 Paraburkholderia sp. GAS32
AACCGCCGCTACGCCTTATTTCGTGCGGTCAAAGTCAACTCTTACATTAGCGTAATCTACGGACTCGATTAGCGGTTTTGAAGGGCTTCAACAGCTATTCGACCGGATCACATGCAAAGATTCTCGTCGCTGATAACGGCAGGGGCAGTTTCATCGGAGTACTTGGTTCATGCAACTGGCTTAACACCGACTACAAGGGAATCGAGGCATCACTACGGTTCACAAACCCGGCCGTAGTAGCTGAGATGATAGGAATCCTGTCGAAGTTAGCGGGGGGGCCGAGCCTTAACTGGTCACCGTTTTCGACAGATCTGGCTGCCTTGGCCTGCAAAGTACGAGCAACTCCGAGCGGGTCTTCACTTGGCGTGTCTGCCAAAGCGAGGTTCGTCTTCGGTGCCGAACATGCTCGTAGTGTCCGGGAAGCGAGAGACGCTGCCATATCAAGAATAGTGGTGGTAAGTCACCGGTTTAGCCACAACGCCGAAACACTCGTCCTCATCCCGGCGAAAGTTGCCCATCGGGAGAAGAACGTGAACGTTCAACTCTATTACGGAAAATTCGACGGAGCGAACGACGGAGCCGTGGCAGCTACCCTCGAAAGGCGAGCCATCTCGGAGGGTGTCAAGTTTGATCAGATACTGGATCCAAGACTGCACGCAAAAATTCTGGCGTGGGACGAGGACTCAGTGGTCGTCAGCAGCCAGAACTGGTTGTCGGCAGATCCGGGCGACGACGCACATACTTCCGAAATCGGGATTTCCCTAAGCGGGAAGGGCTTGGCCAAAGAGTTAGTAGCGCAGTTTGAAGCCAAAATAGGGAAATTGATCTAGACAAAACTCGGGCGGTCGGCCATGCGGGCGATGACGATGTCTGTTGGTGTGCGTGTAATTTCCAATGTCATAATCCGGTGCATCGGTCTCCGAAACCGTTGGCCGTCGCAGCGGCCGGCAGCCGCACGCGATCCACTCAGCCCCGAGTCAGAAGTTTAAGGATCCGGTCGTCGTGCTTTACATGGAGTGCGTCGACAATGCGCACCGCGTCAGCAGCGGGATGGGCTGGGTTGAAAAGGAAGTTGTGGGCGAAGGGAACGACCGCGCTCGGCACCTTCAACACGGCGCTCGTTTCTGTCTGCATCCACTCCGTGCCCGCGCCGCGTGACCAGTCGGGGTTTTGCCGCCAGTCGTCCGGGACATCGGCGTCCGCGATCTCAGCGACTGGAACGTCGTCGCCGACATCGACGCGCAACAACTGATAGCCGTCAGGCAACTGGCCGACGCTGGCGATCTCCATGTGGACAAGAATCTCGAGGAGCGCCAGCGCCGGGTGTTCGGCCAGGTAGACGATGGGCTGTCCCGCGAAATGCCATCGCCCCGGAGCGCGGAGCCCACCGACACCTCTCAGATCCGCATAGTTGCTTATTCTCCAGAGGATCATCAGGCGAAGTAACCTTCGTCTATCTGGACAAGTGCTTCCTCCACAAGACGTGCGCCATGCTCGGTGCTCGCCATATCGAGTGCCGACTTTCCACCAAAGCGCGCCTGACCGTTCCTGAGCCAGGCCATTGCTTTGTCCGGGTCACCGAAGGTCGACGTGGCTTGGGCGAGAATCTTCGCCAGCCGGATCGCCTTGTCGGACTCGTCGATAGATAGTCGCTCGTGATGCTGGCGCCGATGTGTCAGCGTGCGTCGCGGGATGATGAAGGAGAGTTCGTCGACCTTCAGGCCACGCTCGGACAGCCGGTCGAGCACGGTAACGTTCACACGGGCGCTCGCTATCTCCGCGAGATCTGCACCGGACTGAATCCGGGCGTCGAGCAGTTGCTCCAGCATATTGAATTCGGCCCGTCGCGGATCGGCCGCGCCAGTCGGTTTAAAGGAAACGATTGTCATGGAGCCTCCTTCGGCAATATGCCCATACATTATAGGCGTTTTGCCGACCATTGGGTGCGTCCACGCGAGCCGCCGGAGATCGCCGTACCTAGCCCGGGCAGGACAGCGTTCGCCGGAAGTCCGCACGCTTGCCCGCCAAACAAGGCAGGAACGCCCCGAATCCAGTTCCGGTTTCTGGAAGTAAATCTCACGCCCGCGCTGGCCCCCTGGCCACCCGGCCGCTCCAGGCCGTCCGGCCAGGAATTCCACAAGAACGAAATCACCGGAACCTGGTTCGCTGCGCTGGCACGCCGCTGAGCCATGCGTGAGCGCGTGCCTCGCTTTTTAGCGCCCTCTTCCGCCCGTGTCCGCAAACGAAGGGTCGGATAGCCACAATTATCCGACCCTTCATTTGCGACCGTGTCTGCCGCGCCGCGACGAAACCGTAACCTGTCGGAGGTGTGCGAGACGCTCGGGGGGAGGGCGGCGCAGTTCGGCGCGCCGCAGCGACCGGCGCCAAATGCCGCCGCAGAACGGTCGCTTGCCGCGATCCACGCAGTACAAGCGTTGCACCATTTGAGATAAAAACCGTCGGCGTTCGTTTTGTGCGGCATATCAGATAACGCAGCGCGCCCCAAATCGGACGACACCAATCTGTCGTCATCCCGCGCTTCCACCGCTGAATTTGACATGGTGAACATGAACGGATGTTACGTTCACCTGCCTCGCAGGAGCCGCAGGCCGTCGTACTCAGCGCAAGTCGCGCGCGAAGCCATGGTCGGCGTCGTCTCGCGTGATTAACACTCTCCGACGGCATCGCAATATGAAGGCCACGGTTGCCCCGGGACCGTGCCGAGCGAGTACCAGCGGCGAACGCCGACAAGCCGTTTCGGGGTGCGGGGAGGCCCTCCGGTTGGGCGACTGGGTTAGATTGGTGCAATGCAGCAATCAATGTTATACTGTCAGGCTGTGGTTTCCGTGCGCTGTTTCCTCGCGCTGTTCCAACCGGCCCGCTCATGCAAGCAGGCCGCGTCCGTTGCCCGTTGCGATCTATAACTCGTGCTCGCCTGCAGCCGTCAATTTCGTGGCTCGCCGGCCGCAGTGCGGGTAGCCGCTGGTCTCGCTATCGCCGGGCAAGCCTGTCCAGGAGAATGTATGGCACGTTTTGATCGGGAAGATTCAGGGCCAAACACCGTCGCATCCGCGCCGAAGGCTGCGGGCCGACGCGCAGTGAAGGGCAAGGCTACCGCAGCCTTGCTGCCGATCGACGCAGTGTCCACGGTGTTGCAGGACGAAGAGCGGCAGCGTCTGATGCGCGCACTCATCCAGTTGGGAAAGGAGCGCGGCTACCTGACTCACGCCGAAATCAACGATCACTTGCCGAACAACTTCGCACAGACCGCGGCCATCGAAACCATTGTCGCCACCTTCAATGACATGGGCGTAGCGGTCTACGAGCAGGCGCCCGACGCGCAGACGCTGTTCCTGAACGATGCTGCTCCGGCAGCCGTGTCGGACGACCAGGCGGATGAGGAAGCGGAAGTCGCGCTTTCCACGGTCGATTCCGAATTCGGGCGCACGACCGATCCCGTGCGGATGTACATGCGTGAGATGGGCGGGACCGAATTGTTGACTCGCGCGGGCGAGGTTGAGATCGCAAAGCGCATCGAAGACGGCCTTCACGAAATGATTCAGGCGATTGCGGCCTGCCCGGCAACTGTCTCGGCGATCCTTGCGAGTGCGGAGCAGATCGAAGCCGGTGAACTGCGGATCGACGAACTGGTCGACGGTCTCAATGAAGACCCCGCAGCGGCCGGGCTGTCGGTGTCGGACTCCGCTGACACACCGGATATCGACGTGGACACCGCCGATGACGACGACGGGCAGGGCGATGACGACAGCGAGATCGGAGAGGGGAACCCGGCGAAGGCGAACGAAGCGCGTCTGAAACAGCTCACGAGCGACAGCCTCGCGATATTTGCTCGAGTGCGCGAGCTGTTCGATCAGATTCCGCGAGGTGACGCCGCGGAAGGCAAGGGGCCGGCGGCTTTTGCACGCATATGCGAAGCGATCCAGCGCGAACTGGCGCCCATTCGCTTCACAGCGCGAGCCATCGACCGGCTGTGTGCCGATGTTCAGCAACAGGTCGCGCAGGTGCGCGCGGTCGAGCGGCGTATTTTACAGATTGCCGTTGACCGGTGCGGCATGCCGCGCGAGAAGTTCATCGAGTCGTTTCCGGGGCACGAAACCGATCCTGGCTGGACCAAGCGCACGGCCGCGGCGTCGCGCGAGTATGGAGCCGCGCTCGAACGCAGTCTGCCCGCGATTCAGGCCGAACAGCAAAAGCTGGTCGATATCGAGGCGAACGCGATACTGCCGCTGCAACAGTTGAAGAAGGTCAACCGGCAGATGATGGCAGCCGAATCGAAAATGCGGCAGGCGAAGCGCGAGATGATTGAGGCCAACCTGCGCCTCGTGATCTCCATCGCGAAGAAGTACGTGAACCGCGGCATGAATTTTCTGGATCTGATTCAGGAAGGCAATATCGGCCTGATGAAAGCCGTCGACAAATTCGAATATCGACGCGGCTGGAAGTTTTCGACCTACGCAACGTGGTGGGTGCGGCAAGCCGTCACGCGTTCGCTTGCGGATCAGGCGCGCACAATTCGCGTGCCAGTGCATATGATCGAGTCGATCAACAAGCTCAACCGGATTTCACGCGAGATTCTGCAGCAGACCGGACGAGAGGCTCATCCTGCGGCGCTGGCACAGCGCATGGAACTGCCGGAAGAGAAGGTTCGTAGCATGTTGAAGGTCGCCAGGCAACCCGTGTCGCTCGAAACGCCGGTGGGCGAGGACGCCGACGCGACGCTTGGCGATATGATCGAAGACCCAATGGCGGCATCGCCCGCGGACGCGGCCGTGCATGCGAACCTGCGCGCCGCGATCGATGACGCGCTCGATGCGCTGTCGCCGCGTGAGGCGAAGGTGCTGCGGATGCGTTTTGGGATCGATACCGCGTCGGACTATACGCTCGAGGAACTGGGCAAACAGTTCGACGTGACGCGCGAACGGATTCGGCAGATCGAAAGCAAGGCGATGCGAAAGCTGATGCACCCGAGTCGCGCCGACAAGCTACGGCAATTTCTCGATCATTGAGCCACAGACCCGGGCGTCGGGGTGTTGTGTCGCCTCAGCGCCGCTCGCTGGTCCCTCGGCGTTCTTCACTCGGGCGCGTAAATAGCCCAACGCTGGCAGAGGGCGCCTACGATCCCCGGCACCAGGTCCGGGCTACCTCGATGCGTTTCATGGTCATGGCAGAATGGCTCGTGGCACGCTATCGCCGACTCACAACAGGACCGCTTGCTGCAAAAGTTCCAGAGCCTTCAATTCGTCCAATCGACCGGTGCGCGCTTTACCTGCCAGCGTCTTGAGCAATGCTTCCGCTATCGGTTCGATACCGAGAAGGTTGTCCAGGCTGGTGACGGAAGCGAAGGGGAGCAGCACCGCGCTTCGCTGCGGTATTGCTGCGACTGGGAGCGACGGAAGGGTTGCCGGTGTGGCTGCCGGAACGTCGCCATCACTTTCTTCGGGCGAGCGACCGGCAGGCTCGTCGGGGCCATCACTTACATGATCTTCCGGGCTGACGCCGATCGGCTCTTTCTCTTCTGCGACATCCACGGAAAGAGGTGAGGCGATTTGCGGATCGCCGAGAACGCCCGCGCGGGAGCGCCCCGTGCGCGGCTGCGCATTGGCCGTTTTGCCTGGCACGCCGTCCTTCGTTGCAGCCGCGAGCGGCTCGTGTCGTTCAACGGATGCGCGCCCGCGCGAAGCAGGGGTAAGCAAACGCGACACCGACTCTGGGATCTCGGCTTCGGAGCGCGGCGTGTCCAACCAGCCAGTTGGCAAACCAAGTCGCTCCGTGAAACGGTTTGCTTCGACACTGTCCATGCGTTTCTTGCCATATAGCCGATGGGCCATGTTGGAGCCGCTCATCGCCATGACTACACCAAGTCTTGCTTTCGATCCGTTGCGAGCCGTGAGGACGTGGAGGTTAGCACGTCGAATATTTCCTACCACGGCGCTGTCGTCTAATGCCAGCGGTTGCTGCCGGGCCATTTCAGGAGATGTCCTGTCTTTCGAAGACGAACCTTTTCGCAGCGCATGGGGCTTAGGCTGTTCGGCCATCTCGCTTCGACTATTCATGACGGCCCTGGGCGACCCACCCGTTGCTCTCTTTGGCATTTGCGTTTCCTCGAACAAACTATCTTTAGGAAATGGTTGTTGGCCGCCTTTCACGGCGGAAGCCGGCTCAGGTGTTTCAGGCACTACTTCTGATTCGTCGACTGTTCGGACGAAGTCGAGTGGTGACTTCAGGCGGGCGATGGTTTCGGCCGCGAGCGCAGGATTGGGCTGGTCGAAGAAGCCATGCGGCAGCCCAAGCGTGGTTTCCATATGAAAGGCGGTCTCGGGCGTGAACCTCTCGCCCTTCATCAGTTCAGCCACGCGCGTCATGTTCGATTCAAGTCCCAACGCGATGTTCTCTGCACCCACCGCATCGACCAGAAACTGAAACGATCGTGTTTTGAAAATCGAGGCAGTCGGGGCGGAGTCTCGAGGAGGTGCCTTCACGTACGGTTGTCCCTGCCGGTTGGACGGAGATTTTTTTACGTGGTGAGGTTGGCGTTGGCCGCTGTCCCGAGAACCCGCATATCGTCCGCGGGCTTGACTCATAAAGTAGGGCTCCATGCGATCATTGGTGTTCTGACTTCTTGATTATAGACGAGGCGATGTTGGCATTGGATGCGTCAGCAGTTCAATGGAGCGCAAATATACGCGCGGGCGAAACTCCTCACCAGCGGTGCTGGGTCAGCGTTCGCATATCCCCCTCGCGATCCGCTTGGTCTTGGCGTGTAAAGCATCGCATAGTCTTCCGTTCCGCCGATAACAGGAAACGGTCGGATATCGGACAGACGATCGAACATCGCTCCGCCGGCTATGTCTCAGGGTCGCATTTGCGGATCAGGGATACACGGGCGAAGAAGCTGCGCAGGCCGCACGCGATGAAGGCATTGAACTGCAGGTGACCAAACTGCGAGAAGCCAAACAGGGGTTTTGTACTGCTGCCCCGGCGGTGGGTGGTCGAGCGCCGCTTTGGCTGGCTCAACCGGTTCCGCCGCCTCGCGCGGGACTATGAACGGCTACCCGAAACCCTTGCCGGGCTCCATTTTGTAGTCTTCGCCATGCTCATGCTCGTTCACGCGGTGCCCGTACTTCAGAGTTCCTAACACCCTCTTCTAGCAAACTGCCTGGTGACGCAATCTGGCTTGCTTATCGCATAAGGCCGGTCGCCTGTGCGGCCTCGCGAAAGACTCGTCCGTTTGCAAAAAACCGGACCTGTCCCCTGCGTAAGCTTGCTCCCGGTATTGAACGCCGAACTCCATGGTCACCTGGTGTGCGAACCTGTTGCCGATTGGCTTAGAAAGACGTGCACGTTCAGAAACAACATTACGACCACCAGCGTGGGTACAATATGAGTCGTACTCCTACGCATTTTACATAAATCTAATTAACAACACTTTTGGTATGTTCTGGGCCGTTGCTCAGCGCACGGCCTCACGACGTTACATACCGCAACCGTGACATGCGCATATGGTAGGTTTTGCGA
>NZ_JBNPVS010000109.1:0-7160 GCF_050434225.1 Paraburkholderia sp. GAS32
GACAGTCGGCGTTCGCAATTGACGCTGTCGAACGACCGCTGTGCTGCAGTGAGTGGGCATGCCAGCGTCGACATGCGAGCGGCGGCTTTGGCCGACAAGCAACACTTCACCATTGGGAATCGAATGGCCGGTTCCTGAGTGGAACCGACGCCTGAATGTCTGAGCGACGTTGCGCGCGAACGACGCTTCATGGCCGAGCCCGGAACTCCGGAAGCCGGCCGAGTCCGGTCAGACGCCCCTCGGCCGCGAACTTCGCTAGTCGGCCCTCACCGCACCTTCGTCTCGCGAGAAATCACCCGCTCGCGGGCCACGCTTGCCACCCCGAACCGCCAGTTGGCATCTGAACGCTCATCCACCTCGCGGACCAGCTGAAAGCGCTGCTCGGGCTGGGCTCCAACGCGTTTGCCCGTGCTGGGAATGCGAACAGCTCAACCTTTTCCGCGCCTCGCCGATATACCGCTCTAACGCAGCCTCGAGTTGGACAGACGCGACGCTTGCTGGAGCGGCCAGTGGACAAGGACAGTTTCCTGCGAAACGCCGTTCGCCGAACGGGCGAGCGGCGCCTGGCACGCTTCGAAGAAGACCCTTCCCGATCGAAGAATCTTCCAGCCCATAGCGCGCATGCCAGCACGACAAGGAAGGCAGTCACAGGAACCATCAGTCGGTCCCCATGTGAAGCCCGTCAGGTTGTCAATGCTGCGAGCATGGGCCAAACCGCAATCCCCCGATTCAGGTGCCTCAGGAGGGCACGCTTCACTATCATGAAACGAATCTATGCCACGTTCCTCACCGCCCTTCTGATCGCTACGCTCGCGCCGGAGTGTTACGGACAGTACAGCACCGACTGGGTGGCGAACACATTTGGGACCAACGCTACCCACGTGGGTAGCGTCGCGCGCTCCATGTGGATAGCGCCCGAGGGCGTCATCTACACGGCTTCCATGTGGGACGAAAACGAAGGTGGTGTCGCGATATACCAGAACGGCCAAAGCCTGGGATCCATAGGAGGTCACGGCGAGTTTCAGGGCAGCGCCATTACGGGTAACGCAACTTCGATCTTCGCCGCTCTGCAATTTAATGCCACTTACGGCAGCGGCACGGTCGGGCGGTACAACCGAACCACTCAAACTCGCGACTTTCTTATCTCGGTCAGCGCGACAACGACTGAGCAGCGGGCTGATGTAATCACGGGACTCGCGACGTCGGGCTCGCTCCTTTATGCGAGCGACTCGCCTGGAAATCGCATCCGCGTCTACACCACCGACGGCGTCTGGCGGCAGGATATCGCCGTCTCAAGCCCTGGCGCGCTCGCGGTGGACAGCGCAGGAAACATCTGGGTTGCGCAGAAGAGCGCGGGCGCGATCCTCGAATTCAATCCGGCCGGCGTGCTCGTGAACACCATCCAGATGTCCGTCGCCTCTCGACCGTCCTCGCTGTATCTCGATTCGTCGACCGGGTTTCTCATGATCGGCGACGCGGGCCCCGACATGAACATCAAGATCTATAACACTTTGGTCATTCCATTTCTGATCAGTACATTTGGCATTCAGGGGGGATATCTCGATACGACAACGGGAATCAAAGGCCAGGTTGGCGACAGGCGTTTTACCCGCGTCACCGGCATCGGCAAAGACGCCGCCGGCAACCTGTACGTGCTCAACAACCCGTGGGGCGGAAGCTGGGACCTCGGCCGCGACGGCGGCACCGACATTCACTCCTACGACAGTTCTGGCCACCTGCAATGGAAGCTTCAGTCTCTGAACTTCGAGGGGGTCGCCGCTCCGGACCCGGCTACCGACGGCGCGTACTTCTATGGAGGGACCAACATCTACACCGGCACCGCTGGGGGAACCTTCGTAGCGAACACGGTCGATCCGATCGACTATCCATCCGATCCACGCATCAACATCAACGATCGCTCACGGGATGAGCACTTCGGTCAACTTGCCACCGTCGGCGCCAACCGGATCCTCGTGGCGTCCGGCCAGAATCCCGATACTTTCTACTTCTTCCACTTCAATGCTGCGAATGGCTACATCGCCATACCGGACGCCACGCTTCCGGGTACGGCGTTCAATACGACCGCACCGGTCAGGGACGGATTCTGCCTCGACAGCAAAGGGGACGTCTGGGCCGGTTTGGACAAGACGAATGCCATCTGGCACTATCCGCTGACCGGCTTCGATGCCAACGGGAAGCCGAGTTGGGGAGCAGGAATTGCAACGCCCATTCCGGGCACGATCACGCCATTGACGCGGATCATCTACCTGCCGGAAAGCGACACGATGATCCTGGCCCAGGGAGTTGTCGGGAGCGCAGACTGGACGTCGATCGGAACGCGGATCGAGGTGTATCACGGCTGGCTCGCAGGCAACACGACCGCTCCCAATCCGGTGATCAACCTCACCAGCGCCAATCCCAAGTCGATCACGGCGGCCGGCAACTATCTCTTCGTCGGATACGTACACACCGTGCCCAACATCGACGCCTTCAATCTCACCACAGGCAGCCTGGACACCACGTTGATCAACAGCAACCCCAACACCGTGTACGTCGGCAATGACGTGGATTCGATGTACGGCCTTCGATCGTACCGTCGGTCGACCGGGGAGTACGTGATCACGAAGGACAACTACAACGGGGCCAGCGTCATCATCTATCGCTGGACACACTGATCGACAGTGCTCGTCGCGGCTACGCCCCGGCGAGCACCTCACGTTATGTCGACTTATTGACCTTGTTTCTTTCCACAGGCAGCGTTCGGCCGGAGCGCTCCTTCTTGGCGATAGCTGGCGCTGGGCCTGCGAGTCCGGTTTTGCCGAGGCCGGCGGTTAGCAGGTCATCGCTGATGCCGTCATAGGTGGTCGTCCTGAGGCTGTCCGCCACGACGAACCACGGCAGGCCATTCGGGCCTGGGCGGCGGTCGTCGTGATCGTCGGCCCGCGCAACAGGGACGAGTACTGCGCTCACTATCGCGGCGCTGAGCAGCACTGCCTTTTTTCGGGTTGCCATCCGCATGTCAACGGCCGCTTCGGAGGCGCAGCCTTTCGTCTGGTGTATGGCGACGCTCCGAAGCACACGGCGGATGGTCTAAACTTCAGAATCGACGAACAAGGCCATTCCCGTTCGGCTACCTCGCCATGGCGCACATCTTCTTCGCTGCTTCGATTCAACGGCATATCGCAACGCCCGAGCGCGAGATCGATGCGCGCACGCTCGGCGAAGCACTCGAGGCCGTCTTCGCCGCGCAACCTCGACTGCGCGGCTACATCGTTGACGATCAGGGCTCACTGCGAAGGCATCTCGCCGTGTTTGTCGATGGCCGGCCGGTGCGCGACCGACAACATCTGTCCGATGCGCTCGGTGAGGAAAGCCGGGTTTACGTCATACAGGCGCTGTCGGGCGGATAAGAAGGTTCCACTCGTACTCCTGGAGACACTCGACATGAGCGATCGATTGCTTGTTGCAACCCGCAAGGGACTGTTCGTTCTGCAAGCCGACGACGAGGGTAGCTGGACCCTCGGTGAGCCGTATTTCGTCGGCGAGCCGGTGAGCATGGTGCTGCCTGATCCGCGCGACGGATCGCTGTATGTCGGGCTCAATCTCGGCCACTTCGGCGTGAAGCTGCATCGCCGGCGCGCTGGCATGGCGGATTGGGAAGAGTGCGCGGTTCCCGTCTACCCGCCGCAGCCTGCTGACGAGACGCGTACCGGTGACGGCGCGGACAATGCGAGCGCGGCCGCGCCCAGCCCGTCGCCGCCTTGGACGCTTCAGCAAATCTGGTCGCTCGAAACCGGCGGCCCGGACGAGCCGGGCGTCTTGTGGGCCGGCACGATCCCCGGTGGGCTCTTCCGTTCTGACGATGGTGGCGACACGTGGGTGCTCAACCGTGCGCTGTGGGATCGCCCGGAGCGCCGCGAATGGCTCGGAGGCGGCTACGACGCGCCGGGCATCCATTCCGTGATGGTCGATCCGCGCAACAGCCGGCACGTGACGGTCGGCGTGTCGTGCGGCGGCGTCTGGCAAACGGCCGATGGTGGTGCGACCTGGTGCCTGAGTGCCGAGGGCATGGAGGCCGACTATATGCCGCCAGAGCGGCGCGGCGATGCCAACGTGCAAGACCCGCACCGCGTCGTGCAATGCACGGCAAACCCCGATGTGCTGTGGACGCAGCATCACTGCGCGATCTTCCGCTCGACCGACGGCGCTGCCCACTGGCAGCGGATCGAAGCGCAGCCATCGAGTTTCGGCTTCGCCGTTGCCGTGCACCCGCGCGAGCCGGACACCGCGTGGTTCGTGCCCGCCGTGAAAGACCAGTACCGGATCCCGGTAGACGGCCAGTTCGTCGTCACGCGCACACGCGACGGAGGCCGCACGTTCGAGCGCTTCTCGAACGGGTTGCCGCCTACACCGGCCTATGACCTCGTGTATCGGCACGGGCTCGCCGTAGACGACTCCGGCACGCGCCTCGCGATGGGGTCGACCACTGGCGCGCTATGGACATCCGACGATGGCGGCGAAAGCTGGCATTTGATTTCAGCGCATTTGCCGCCGGTATATTGTGTTCGGTTTGGATGAGGGCGCCGAGCAAACGCATTCGCTTTAGCTAACTTGCGCCGTCGCCACCCTGCCAGCGAATGTACGCGGCAGTACTCATCGCGTCGATGTTCGGCAGCTCGCCGACGCGAACGTGCTGAAAAAAACCAAGCAGTGGCCCCAAGGGGATTTTTCTGGTGTGGATTCAATCCAGCACGAATATCCCAAGCGTTTCCAATCCAACGATCTGTCATCGTTGACGCGTCGAAGAAGCTCCTGTGCGATTACCTCGCACCAGATCAAGGCCTCTTCCGCCGACCCTGCCTCGATAAATGCGCCCGATGACGATTCGTAATCTTCGATCAGTCCGCGCTCAAATAGCTCACGCGGTTCAGGCTCGTGGTATTGGAAAATGACGAGATATTCGTGCGCCATGCCGTAAGGGGAGGATTGACGGTTTTTCCCGGACGCTGTTCGTGCCAACGGCGTCGAGATTTCCTATCGATTGTCGATGATCTGCGCACCGATGTCGAACGCCTGAAAGTTATTAGGTTTATACGACGCCTGCCCACATCTGCTTGTGGCGCTCGCCCATGCTCGTGACTGAGGGCAGGCATGCTACAAATCTGAACGACTGAAGTCGTTCACCTTCTCGATGGTTAGTGCTGCGTGGGAGCCGGCTGTTGGGCAGCGTCTGCTTCTTCGTTTGTCGCGGATTTGGCTGACGTTTGCTTGCCAGGGCGGGGCTTCGTGCCTGCCGGTGTTTCCTTCGTCGCTATTTGTGATGCCTCTGCAAGAAGGCGCGCTGCACGGCTCGCGGTGATGCGGCTCTGCGGGATGCCCTTCGCATCGAGCGCGATCACCTGATACAGCTCACGGTCACATTCGAGTTCTCGCTGATATTGCTCTGCTGTGTCGACAAGCAATTCAAGCATGGTCTGCTGACGTCGTCTTTCGTCGCTCGTGATGGCAGGATTCCTACACATTGAGGACGCAAGTGTGATCAGCGTGTTGAGTTGACTCAACTGCCGGTTGCATAGATCGAAGGTGGAGAGCGCAAGCTTTTCGTACTGGAGCGCGTCGACAGGCGGGCGTGAAGCGGGTTGAGATTTTTTTGTAGGTTTGCTGCTCATGGTGCGACCTCCCTGGTACTTCCTGGATCGCCCGACACTCGCTGAAAGATGAATTAGTAAGGACTTCCCCGGTCTGCGGATCGTCACCGTCTGGTGCGATCATGGCTGGTGCAACGCAACCTTCCACAAAGGGGGAAGTCATGGACAAGATTACTCGTGTTGGCGTGGATCTGGCGAAGAACGTCATGCAACTTCATGCCGTTGATTGCACCGAGCACGTTGTCGTGCGCAGGGCCATTGCACGTGAGCGGTTCGTGAGCTGGTTTGCCAATCTGGAGCCGTGCCTAGTCGCCATGGAAGCGTGCAGCGCGGCGCACTACTGGGCGCGCAAGCTGCGCGCGGTCGGACATGACGTGCGACTGATTCCACCGCAATTTGCCGCTCCCTACCGCAAAGGCGGTGCCCGCGTGAAGAATGACGCAGTCGATGCAGAAGCGATCTGCGAAGCCGCCAGCCGCCCGCACATGCGGTTCGTGCCGATCAAGACACCTGCCCAGCAAAGCGTGCTGGTGCTCCATCGCATGCGCACGGGATTTATCGAGGAGCGCACCGCGCTGGTGAACCGACTACGCGGATTGCTGGCCGAGTTCGGCGTCTTCCTGCCGCAAGGCATCCACCAGTTGCGCAAGCACTTCGTTGACCGCGTCGAGGATGGCAGTAACGAACTCGCCGCCCCGGCCCGAGAAGCCCTGATGCATGGGTTGGCCCAATGGCAGGCGCTCGACGATGAAATTGCCTGGCTTGACACGCAGATCGCGCGGCACGTCAGCGATGATCCCCAAGCCCAGCGGTGCATGAAGGTCTGCGGCGTGGGCCGGCTGACAGCATCCGCAGCAGTCGCTACGGTCATCGACGCCCGCCAGTTCAAGAACGGTCGTCAGATGGCGGCCTGGATCGGGCTCGTACCCAAACAGAACAGCAGCGGCGGCAAGCCGCGACTCGGGCGCATCACCAGACAGGGCAACGACTATCTGCGCAGCCTGCTTTACCAAGGCGCGCGATCAGCCATCCAGGCTGCGCACCGACACGACGACCGCCTCTCACGCTGGATCGTCCAGTTGCAGGCGCGCATTGGCTACCACAAGACGCTCGTCGCGGTCGCCAACAAGCACGCCCGCATTCTGTGGGCTGTGCTCGCCAAGGGCGAGCACTTCGATCCCGCATACGTGTGCGCTCGTGCCGCCGCCAAGGCAAGCGGCTGACGCTACATGCCGTTTGAACTGAACCGAACTCCACTCAAGGACGCAACAGGCAAGGATAGCGACAGGTCAGACCGGCAGCGGGCGAACTCGACCGCTCACAAGGCGCTGCACGATGTGCATTCGCCGGGAGATGAACGGAGTCCCGCTGCGCGGTTACTATCCGGGCCCGGGCGCGGCAACGACAGCGCCCAACAAGATCCTATGTACAGGAGGGGTCGACGAACTGATACGTAAAATCAACGTGTCGAGTCCTGTTCAAAGGAGAGAGCATCATGCGCACCGATCAGAC
>NZ_JBNPVS010000110.1:0-6871 GCF_050434225.1 Paraburkholderia sp. GAS32
CGTGGTGTCGTACTGCGCCTCTGTTCCCATCTGCACAAATGTGCTGTATCTTGTGGATCACTGATCCGGATACAGGTTCATTATATTCGGATCACCGATCCGTTTGTCAAGGCAATTTATGCGAGCTGACGCCAGAAAGAATTACGACCATCTCCTTGCAGTCGCGCGTGACGTCGTCACCGAGCATGGTGCCGAGGCGTCCATGCGAGATATCGCCCGCCGGGCCGACGTCGGGTTGGCGACACTATTTCGCCATTTCCCGACACGAGAAGCCTTATTCGAAGCGTTGCTGCGCATGAACGTGGACGAACTGATACAGCAGGCGGCCGAACTCGAAACGTCGAATCCACCTGACGAAGCGCTGGTGTCCTGGTTTCGCGATGGGGTGGCATTCGTTCGCAGCTATAGCGGTATTTGCGCCTTGTTTGCGACCGCGCACGCGGACCCGGACTCCGCGCTTCATGCTTCGAGCACAGCGCTGCGTTCGGCGGGCGCGCGACTACTGCTCCGCGCTCAAGCCGAGGGGACGGCGCGCGCCGATATTGATGGGGTCGACCTGTTCGCCCTGATGTCGGCGCTCGGCTGGCTCGTCGGCCAGCCCGGATTCGCGCCACGGGGGGATCATCTCTTTCACGTTATTACGAGCGCCATCCTGACAAATCGGCCTGGCAACGATATCAAGAAGGCAACGTAACCGAGTCCAACGAATTGTTGTCTGCATTGCGTCGGATGGCGTCCTCTATGACCGACGCCGGCGACACTATGCGCAAAAGTCTTGGCAAAGGTGACGAATGCAACTGATCGTGTCGGGAGTTTTGAGCGGCTGTTGACGAAGGCGATAAGACGCTGGAGCGGCTGAGCTGTCGCACTACCCAGCGACCGCACATGGCCAATCACGGTCCGATCCTGATTGCATAGGGTAATCGCCAGAGATCGACTCGCGTCAGACCGTCATCGACCCTGAGCCGACGTTCACCGTTCTACGAAGCGGACATTGATTCAAGGTAACCCGACCCGCTTCTGAAGCTACCCACGGATCGCTTGAAATCATCGTCCTTTAGTACATTCGCGGGACGAGCGTGTCATCCGCTACCCGCTGCACTGTACCCTGCCATGAGCGCCTCGGCCTCCCTTGCGAACGGGTGCATGCTGTCTACCGCGAGGCGTATCAGCGCAATCATGGGCGAGTAGCGCCCGTACTTCTGATAACGATTGATGCTTGCCCCAATGTCTTGCATGCGCCATTCTAACTTCGCGCTCGCGAAGTCAACATGCTCGTACGCTACTCGTTCGCGGCGCCGGTGGCCGTCGCACGCGGTGAATTGCGCCCACTGCGCGATTCAACCGATCCTTAGGTCGGGGCACTGCCGTTGCTCCCCGGGCCCCTTATTTTGCATTCGTCTTGTGCCTTACGTCCCGGGTGGCATACTTGGCTCATTCGCGGTTGAGAGAAAAGCGCGCGTCAGCTTCCGATAACCAGGCATTTTTATAGCCATGAATCCAAGAGGACATGCCGAATGAACAGTTTCGATACAGCAATCCTAGCTTTCCTGACGCACAACGCTTTTAGCTCCGACCTGATTAACCACGCGATAAGGGTAATCGCGGACCTGTATACATTCAAGGGCCTCGTGCTCATACCCATTTTGTGGTGGATGTGGTTCAAACCCAGTCAGCGTGGCGAATGGGAGCGTGAAATGGTCATTGCAACGATTGTGGGCGGCCTTCTGGCGCTCGCAATCGGCAGGCTTCTCGCCGATTATTTGCCATTTCGGGTGCGGCCAATCTATAACCCCGAACTGCACCTGCACTTTCCATCCGCCAGTCTGCGAGACGTGCGAACCTGGAGTTCCTTTCCGAGCGACCACGCGATGCTGTGGATGTCAGTCGCGACAGGAATTTTTCTCGTCTGGCGCCGCGTGGGCGTGCTTGCGCTTTTGTACACCGCTATCTTCATATGCATGCCGCGCGTTTATCTCGGCTTGCACTATCCGACCGACATACTCGCGGGTGCGGCGATCGGGATTATCATCACATACGTAATGACACGGGACTCCGTCAGAACGCGTTTTGCGGTGCCGATACTGGGATGGATTCAGAGATTTCCCGGGGGCGGTTATACGTTGGCGTTTCTCTTGTGTTTTGAACTGATAACCCAGTCGGTGGAAATACGTTTGCTCGAGCAGTCCGTTTCAAAGGCAGTACGACTGGACGGGACCGCAACTTATGGGCCCGGCAACCACTGGCAATAGCGTGAGCGTGAGCGTGAGGAGTGGATGGTGAGACCGGCGGCGCACGTCCCAATCCGCCCGCTGAACTCACGCGCTGCCAGTCGCAAGGCAAAGTTACTTCAGGTGAATGAGGACTGATCCCTCCGATATCTCCGGCGCGCCCACGCCCGTGTTTCCGGCGTTTTTCGCGATCCAGTCCTTCGCCTTCTGCACGCTTTCGTCAGTGCCTGTCTTGTCCTGGCAAACAGTCACCGAGAATCCGCCATCGCCGCTGCGTGCGAGGGTGTAGCTGACAAAGCCTTTGACCGAACGCATCAGTTCTTCGACGTCAGCCGTGCGCTTCTCCAGCAGATCGAACAACTCCTTTGCACCCTTTCCGGAAAATCTCCTTATAACAGTTTGCATGATTGCATCCTCCTGTTTGACCAGCGAAACGAGCATGCCGCACGAACAATGTGTGCAGCGTGTAACTGCTCTTTTCGACAGCGTGTAGTGCGTGGAAGTAATTGAGAAGGCCGCGCACCTGACTTCCGCGACCCATACCAAGTGTAGTAACTGTACCGCCGTAGTAAACATGAGAAGCGGTGCAAAATCCAGGTGCCTTCAGCCAACGTCCGCAATTGGCCGACTACGGTCTGACATGCGCGTGGCTAGTCTCCGTGCGCGGATTGCGGGTGCTACAGACGCGGGACATGAGCAATATGCATCTTATCTATTTGCAACACTCGCAGGCCTCAACTATGTTGAATAGCCTGAAGGCTCGGCTGCCGGGCGGGTGCCATGTCCGATATTCCTAGCACTCTTACGCGATTCCGAGTTCGCGACAATAGCAGGGAGACTCGGCTATGACGACACCGCTGCTCGGACAGATGATGGACGTGCCGCTGACGGTTTCCTCACTGCTGGCCCATGCGTCACGTCACTTCGGCACGACCGAGATCGTGTCAAAGCGCATCGAAGGCGACGTGCATCGCTACACGTATCGCGACTGCGAAAAACGCGCGAAGCAACTGGCACAGGCGCTTATCGCGCTGGATGTGCAGCCGGGCGAACGGATCGGCACGCTGGCATGGAACGGTTACCGCCATCTGGAAGCCTATTACGGCACGACGGGCTTCGGGGCCGTCTGCCATACCATCAACCCCCGGCTCTTCCCCGAGCAGATCGCATGGATCATCAACGACGCCGATGACAGCTACGTGCTGTTCGATACGACGTTCGCGCAGCTGATCGATTGCCTTGCGCCGCTCTGCCCGAAGGTGCGTGGGTGGATCGCGCTTGCCGACGACGCGCATCTGCCTGCGATGCAGACGCCCATACCGCTCATCAGCTACGAGACGTTGCTCAAACCGCACGACGGCGCATTCGACTGGCCGCTCCTCGACGAGCGCCAGGCATCGTACCTCTGTTACACCTCGGGCACGACAGGCAATCCAAAGGGCGCGCTGTATTCGCATCGCTCTACGGTGCTGCACGCGTACGCCGGTTCGCTGCCGGATGCGATGTGTCTATCGGCGCGCGACTCGGTGTTGCCCGTCGTGCCGATGTTTCATGCGAACGCATGGGGCATGCCGCATGCCGCGCCGCTCACGGGCGCGAAACTCGTCCTTCCGGGCAAGGATCTCGACGGAAAATCCCTGTTCGAACTGATGCAGGCGGAGCGCGTCACGTATTCCGCCGGCGTGCCAACCGTCTGGCTTGGCCTGCTCAACTACATGAAGGAAGCGGGCGTGCGGTTGTCGTCACTGCAACGCGCGGTGATCGGCGGGTCCGCGTGCCCGCCGGCGATGCTGCGCACCTTCGAGGAATACGGCGTCGAAGCCATTCACGGATGGGGCATGACCGAGATGTCACCGCTCGGCACGGTCGCAAAACTGAACTGGGAACAATCACAGCGGCCGCCGGAAGAGCAGCGCAGGCTGCGCGAAAAGCAGGGGCACGTGATCTACGGCGTGGACATGAAGATCGTCGGCGACGATGGGCGCGATCTGCCGTGGGACGGCATCGCGTTCGGCGAACTGCGCACGCGCGGTCCGTGGGTGATCAAGCGGTATTTCCAGCAGGATGACTCGCCGCTCGTCGACGGCTGGTTTCCGACCGGCGACGTGGCCACGATCGACCGGGACGGTTTCATGCGCATCACCGACCGAAGCAAGGATGTGATCAAGTCGGGAGGCGAGTGGATCAGTTCGATCGAAATCGAGAACATCGCGATCGCGCATCCGGCCGTCGCAGAGGCGGCCTGCATCGCCTGCGCCCATCCGAAGTGGCTGCAGCGGCCGCTGCTCGTCGTCGTCAAACGCATGGACGCGGAGATCACGCGCGAAGAACTGCTCGCGTTCTACGAGGGCAAGGTCGCGAAGTGGTGGATGCCAGATGACGTTGTCTTCGTCAACGAATTGCCGCATACGGCCGTTGGCAAGCTGCACAAACTGAAGCTGCGCGAGCAGTTCTGCGATCACCTGCTGCCGTCGGCGCTCGAAGTTGAGAACTGTCCGCTTGCCGACGAGCGCGCAACGGGAGGCGCCGGGTCGAAACCTGCGGCGGAATAATCGGAAGGAGGCTGTCAAAGGGACCGCCACCGCACCGCCATTTGGTGCAACCGGCCGTAGCCGACCCACATCAGCCCTTCGGGCTGGCGGGACATAAATGGCGGCTTCCGGAGTGCTTCGGACATCCGTCTTCGCACAGGCTGCTGCCGCACTTCGGCCTTTCCTGCCATTCGGGCGGGCTGGGTTCCGCGTCAGCAATGTGGCGGATTGCTGACGGTGGCGGCATCGAGCAGCCGAACGGCAGCTTCCAGCATCAGCGAACTCACACTTCCACAGCGGAAACTGCCGGGCCTCACTATGGCGATCTGTGTGTACAAGACCCGCCCCGGACATGGGTGCCCAGCCTCGTCGATCTTAAATGCTTTCCCACAGTGCGGGCAGATGATTTCATGCACGACTACTTACCCTCCACCTTGGCCAGGATGCCCATGAGCATTTCTGGCACCGCGCCCTCGGCCTTAAGTGTTGCAGTCCGATATGCGAGTTGATTTTTCGCGAGACTGATACCTGCGGCAGCCTCAACGTTTTTGCAGGCTGTGATCCATTCGGCCCAGTTCGCCGACAGGAACGATTCAAGGTGATCCTCAAAGATTGCTACCTGATCAGCAACGATGGCAGATGGAAAGTCCTCCTCAATTCGACCGAAGTACTTAAGCGCAGCGCGATTCGCCGCTACATGGCCCTTCCGCTCCTCATCGATCTTGCTTTGCGCCTTCCCATTGGCCTTCGCGCGCGCCTCAAACCCTCCATCCGCATCAAAGAGCGCGTAAACAGGGATACCGATCGACGTCAGGATCGCGTGTGTGAGTGGAATGGATGCCTTGCCTCCTACGGGGACGATGGAGATGCCAGCGGCCTCGATCGAGCCCAGAGAAGTCTTATCGCCAATGCCGTAGAACACTGACGACTCTGTCGTACCTTCCACGAGGAAAGCGCGATGCGCGAAGAGTGCAACTGCAAGCTGATTCGCCACGATGCCGTCCAGCTGGCGGTCAACTGTATCGGCGCTCACCACGCCGTTCAGTTTGGTCCTCACGTCAGCAACCGTCGCGAGGTGGACAGTAACCACAGGAATCTCGTCAGATGATCTCGTCAGCCTCCTGACCTGGTCGAAATGTCGTGCTTCAAGGAAGTAAGGGCTATGAGTCGCATAGGTCACCTGGATGCGCTTACCGGCGTCCTCGGCGAGCGACCGGAGCACCTTCGCGAACGTCTGGGCCTGAATCGGGTGCTGAAAGAGTTCCGGCTCTTCGATCGCCAGGCAGATGACGCCCTCTGTCGACGCCGCACCTGACTGTGCCAAAAGTTGAAGCGCAGAGATCAGAAGCGTGCGCTGAAAACCGTGCCCCTGTCGCTCTACCGCAGTCTCGGTTGTGCCATCGCGTACCGCCACCTCGAATGTGGTCCGAGGGGCCTTGAGTTCAACCTCTGCAGGGGAAACCGTGACAGCCCGACCGGGCGAGTAAGATGTGACGACTTCGTTGAGCTGCGTCGTTATGGCCTCAAGCTGCGCTTTGAATTTCTCCTCGTAGACATTCTGCTGCTTTGCGCGTGACTCCTCGACGATCTTCGCGATCTCCTCATCAGCCGCAGCGCGATCGACTGAACGCTCAAGAATTCGACCAATGATGCTCGACTTTCCGTCGATCGACTCCTCGCTCGCTCGAAGGTCAGCAGTGACTAGGACGAAGTCAAAAAGCCCACTCATCTTGCCACCGCTATTGAAGCCGAAGAAGTTGGTCTGCAGCGACTCCGGCGCTTCGGTGAGTTGGTCGGTGTGACCAGCCTCCCAAGTCGTCATAACTTGGTTGGCAGCGTCGGCGCTACTCCAAGCCGGGAGAGCAAGCGACGAATCAGAGCTCCGCAGATCGTTGTAAGCCTCCTTCTTATCGGCAGCGGATCCTTTACCACGGATGGCGTTGAATGGTGGGTAGCTCTTCGAGTTCGCAGATAAGCTTTCAGCCCCCTCTGGGCCGCGGCGCTTCCACGCGGTGAAGGTCGTGATCCCTGCCGGAGCGTACTTGCCAAGCTCGTTCCGATCCTTGTCGGTGAGGTCAGCGAATGTGACCTGGACCTCGATGTCTTCGT
>NZ_JBNPVS010000111.1:0-6488 GCF_050434225.1 Paraburkholderia sp. GAS32
CAACACTTTTGGTATGTTCTGGGCCGTTGCTCAGCGCACGGCCTCACGACGTTACATACCGCAACCGTGACATGCGCATATGGTAGGTTTTGCGAGCGCGTTCTGTTGCGGGGATTTCCATGTTCGTTCAGATCGGTGCCGACGTGGTGCCGCGAGCACTCCAAGGCGTTCTGCTGGTCGACAGCAATCATGTTCCTCGATACTGGGCCGCGGTCTGGCTGGTCATCGCTGCGTCACAGTGGGCTACGTCGACGCAGACGATGCGATTGCGGTTCATCGAGAATCTGTACGAACACGCGGATCGATCGTTCAAGGCAAATGCGCTCGATGACGCGCTATCCAGTGTTGATGAAGCGCGGCTTGCCGACATTCTCGAGTCGTGGTTCGTGAGTTTGCGCAACCAGCCTGTCGCAAGCAGCGGCAACGAGGACCGGTGGCGGACCGGACTGGGTTTCGTGACGTCGGTGGTCACGTGGCTTTCGAAGTCTGGCGACGCGAACATGCAGCAGATTGAAGCGCGGATCCATCGGCTGTCGACGCTTTACCGCCAGTTGCACATACGGCAAGGCGGCCGTACGGAGACTCTCCGATCGCTGCCAGCCAGCGTGGTCGAAAGTCTCTATCAGATACTTGATCCGGAATCGGATACCAATCCGTTCCGACGTTCTCATACGCGCTGGCGGGTCTTCATCGCGTTCGTGTTGATGCTCCATCAGGGACTACGGCGAGGCGAACTGTTGCTGCTGACCGCGGATGCCATCAAGAGCAGCCATGACCGCAAGCTTGATCGGACACGGTACTGGCTGAACGTCCGACAGAATGGATATGAAGAAGCGGACGGCGATAGCCGCTACTCGAAACCCAGCATCAAGACCATCCATTCGATCAGGCAGATTCCTGTCAGCGACGCGACTGCCCGCCTCGTGCAGGTCTATTGCGAAAATTATCGGGGCCGGCCTTCCCATTCGTTCATGCTGAATGCCCAGACTGGCGGCCCTCTGTCCACCGAGTCGCTGACAAAGATCTTTACATTGATATCGAAAGCGCTGCCCTCCGAGATACGGCAGGAACTTTACGATCGCACCGGGAAAAGGACTGTGACGTGCCACGATCTCCGCCACACCTGCGCCGTGTTGAGGCTTCACCAGTTACTGGAGCGCGGCGACGCGATGGCCGAAGCGCTACAGAAGATGCGCACATTCTTCGGCTGGTCGAAAAGATCCGACATGCCATCGCGCTATGCCCGGGCTGTCTTCGAAAACAGGCTCGCGAGCGTATGGAGTGACGAATTCGATGATCGTGTGGCCGTGTTGCGCTCGCTTCCGAAGGGCCGTTGAACATGCCGAAAACTCCATCGGCCCAGATCCGCCCCCGAATCGAGCCATCGACGCTCGAACACATGCTGGGATCGTTGCCGCAACTGCCGCCCGTTGTGCGTTACTACGACGACTTCGACGACAAACTCCGCTCCTTGTCTGAAGTTCGCCAAGGCGATGCCTTGGGGCTTCATATCAACGGTCGACTGTTCCGGCTTGACTTTAGCCGCTACCCTCCGACATACAGTGCTCTCCAGAAGCACCTGCTGGTCTTCCTGTTGGGCGAAGATCTGCATATCTCGACCTGCTTCAATGTTCTGAACGCAGCAATGCATCTTGATGTGCATGACGTCGAACACATCGTCGAAGCCGGACCGACAGGCATCTCAGCGATATGGTTGGCACTGCGCGCCCGTCAGCTGCCCGTTCACGCCTATCGCTTCGTTAAGGCCGTGCTGCGTCTCCTGTGCCGGCATCGACTATGTGGATGGTCTGAGTCCTACCTGACCTATGTCAGTACTTCCCTGCCCGGCCCCGCAACAGACAAGTACGCCCGTGTGCGATCAGGCGATGTGTTCCTGTCCGCCGACGAGGAAGCCGCGATTGTTCGCTATCTGGATGAAACGTCTGACCTCGTAAGGGCAAGTGACTGGTCAGGGCTCCCGTATGAGGCGCTCTGCGACGCGGCGATGGTGCTCTGTTCCTATCAGTTTGCCATGCGTCCGATTCAGGTCGCGATGCTGACGATGCGTGACATACGAATCTGGAAACCGGAACCCGACACCGAACCGAGCGTGCATCTCACGTTCCTGATGGTCAAACAACAGGGAAAACTTCGAAAGAGGCCGATGGTCCGTCGTGTGAAACAGGAATGGGGCGTACTGTTCAGTGCGCTGGTTGCATATGCAGATTCTCAGGGCCGCAATGCTAATGATCGCGTCTTCGGCGTCAGTTCGAATCATGAAGCCGGATCCCGCATCGCTCGCCGTTTGGAACGTCTGATCGGCGACGATGCTCGCGCCATGGACCTTCGTCATACCGCTGCGCAGCGGCTCGTTGACGCCGGCGCAAGCCACGAAGAACTCGCCGAATTCATGGGCCATTCGCATGTGCAGACCGGACTCGTGTACTACGAGACATCGGCCACCCACGCGGAACGGGTCAACCGGGCGCTCGGCGCGTCGGACATATACCGGCGCGTGGCGAAAATTGCGCACGACCGGTTCATCCTCCCGGAAGAGCTCACCCTTCTTAAAGGTGAACAACAGATCGCCGGTGTGCCTCACGGCATTCCGATTGCAGGTATCGGCGGATGCTCTTCGGGACAGCCGGCCTGCCCCTATAACCCGGTCACGTCGTGCTACGGATGCAGGAAGTTCATGCCGTTGCACGACAGGTCGATGCATGAGCAGGTGCTGGCCGCCATGCGTGAAGTGGTTGTGTTCTTCGACCGGAGTTCCCGTGGCGACACCAGATCGCCGGCCTACCTTCAACTGCAACGCACGATCGCCGAGATACAGACGGTCATCGAAGAACTAGAAGACAACGACCGATGAACCCACACTACTGCGCGTTCATCGAGCTAGGCAAAACGCTAGCCCGCGAGAAAGGCCTGTCGTGGGACATGCCTCTCGACGAAACAGGCGCCGCACGCGACGGTGTCGGCTGGAACCTGACCGCTATTGCCAATGACGTGCCGCCACCGACACATTATCTGCGAGACCTTGGCGCTGATGCGAAGGCGCTGGCGATCATCAACGCAGAGCGCGCCGAGCGCGACCTGACGCCACTGGCACGCCAACCGCTGTCTCCCTCATGGCAGGACCTGGTCAAGGCAGCAGTCGCCGAACAGTTGCTGTTCAAACGGAACACCACCGGGTATGTCTCGCAGTCCATCGCACGTCCGCTGCGTGTAATCGCTACATGCGTGGACAGAGAGCCATGGCAACTGACCGTCGACGATCTGCGTCTGGCGATCCGCGTCGGCAAGGCGATCCAGGCCACAGGGAAGCTGGGAGACCTGGTGGCCGGCATCATCAAGATAGTGTTCGACGCCCAGCATCTCTGCGACGCTGGTCAGTTGTACTCGTCGCTCGCGGTTCCCCGCATGAAAATGAAAAGTGCGATCAAGGCGAAGCATACCTGGTCGCAGGAGGAGTTGCGCACCGACCTCGAGGCGCGCAAGCGTGAGGAGCGGTTGCCGGAGCGCCGGGCGTTCTGGGAGCTGACCCGCATCGTGATGACCGAAAAGCCGCGCACGTTCATGGACGATCTGCGGTTCGCCGCGATACGGACAATGATCGTGACGGGGCTTCGTATAGGTGAAGCCGCGCTGCTACCGGTTGACTGGCAGCGTGAGCGAACTTACGTCGACTTGAAGGGGCGCCCTGCCAGTGAATCCGGTGGCATCTCAACGTCGCTCATGATTCGCCACCTCGCCGAAAAGCAGCAGATCGAGGAGTCGGATAGCCGTGTTCTGTTCGAGAATACCCAGCCTGTGCCAGACATGTTCCGGCAATTGCTTACCGACACACTCGATCACGTCGCGAAACTCACGGAACCGCTGCGCGCGACGCTGAAGTTGCAGTGCGAGACCGGTCGGCTACTGCCCTGGTACCGGGCCAATGACGTCGTGCCGTTCACGGAAGCGTATGTGCGGCTGATGGGCAACCCGTTCTGGCTGGACATCGAGCGCGAGCCGTTCATTGAACGTTATCGGAAAAGTTTCGATCCTGATGTGCTGATCGATCTGCATCGATATCAGGCAGAAAGACCCGGGAATGGTCCGATCGCGCTGGATATGGCGGTATATCAGTTCGGAAAACGCCTGCTCGACAGGATGCGTGACGGGCAAATCGCATTGCGCTTCCGACGTGCTGATGGCAATGTCATCGGAGTCCGGGAGCGCATGGGCTGGCATAACACCTATCTTCGCATCGACGAGCTGGAGGAACATATCCGCTCCACGACACCGACGAAGGTCTCTGATACATCCCCGTTGCCGCTGGCGGTCGGTGTCGCGCAACCTTGGGAATTCCTGTTCGTTCAGCCGAAGCGCTCGCTTGCTGAAGAGCGGAACGACGGGCTCTGCGACGTTACCCGTTTCATGGCGGTCAGCCGCCCGGATCCGCGCTTTATTGGCATCGGGCTTGGCTACGACAAGGGAGTGCCGTCGTTGTTCGAGAAGTATGGAGAGACCGGGGAAGACAAGGCGTTGAAAATAGAGCCACACATGCTGCGTCACCTCCAAAACACCGAACTGTTCCGCCTGGGCGTGGCCGATACGATCATCTCAAAGCGCTTCAACCGGCGCAGCGTCGCACAGAGCTACGAGTACGACCATCGCAGTCTTGCAGAAGACCTCGACCAGATCGAAATCCCGCAGGACATCGAGGTCATGCTCGGCGAGAAGGCCAGCACGGTCGCCCGGCTCATCAAGGGCCGCAAGGCCAACGGCCCGATCGTTGATGCGTTCCGGCGCATTCAGGAAACAGAGGGCGACGCTGCCGCGTACGAGTACCTGCGCGCCGAAGCGGACGGCTTCCATGCCACGCCGTACGGGCACTGTCTGAATTCGTTCACGGTTGACCCCTGCCCCAAACACCTCGAATGCTTCGCGGATTGCCGCCACCTCTCGGCGACCGATCTGCCGGAGAACCGACAGAACCTGATCCAGCTCGAGGGCAAGTTCAAGCTCGCGCTGGAAACGATCAAGGCCAGGCCATCGACCAGCATTGGCTGGAAGAACCAGCTTGATCACGCTGAAAAGCGGCTTGCCGGCGTCCAGAAGCTTCTTGCAACACCATCGGGCAAACGTCCCTTCCCTGACGGCGTTGACCTGTCACTGCCGCGGCAACGTGGAGTACTTGATGACTGAACCGAACGGGTCCGGCAACGACGTAATGCGCGAGATTCTCGAAGCGTTGCTCGCCGATGATGAAGACATTACAGCTCGCGCTGTCGCGCGCCTGCACCCGTCCATCAATGCAGCATCGTCAATTACGCGCAGCGAAGCGCGGAGCACGTTGCTCGCTGAATATCGGCAGCGGCAGGCCGCATACCGCCGCTGGCGCGGCCGCGTTGGCAAACGGTCTGGCGCCGACACCGCAGCGTCGCTCACCGACAAGGACATCCGGATTGCAGAACTCGAAGCCACTGTGCAACTGCTGACGGCTTCCCACCTTGCAATGTTGCGCGCGGTCGGCGAACTGGGCGGCTTCAGCAAATGGGTCAGATTCTATGCACAGTATCGCGACGCGCGCGACAAACTTGCGCAGCTTGGCGCGATACCGGAGGCGGCAATATCTCCAATGCCGGAAGAAAGCCCGAAGCGCCGGGGAGATGCAAGGCGGCGATGACTGTCAGCGTGACGTGATAGTGTTTGCATGATCGCTACAGCCACGAAATGGCTGCGGTTCGGCGGCGGAAGCCGCCTCTCTCCCGAAAGGAGCGCGAAATGTCTTACCCACCCTGTTTCCAGACATTGCACGATGAGCCCGGCCCCGTCGGATACCTCGGGCGAGGTACGCATTATTCTGTTTTACGCGTACCGACGTGGCACGACGAACTGATGAACCAGATTCAGTACGGCAGGTTCCTCGACTTCGCAATTATCTGGGATGAAGATCACGACGGCCGGGTGCTCGATGCGATCCTGATCATGTACCTCACTGGGCTGCTTGCACCGGTGCGATTCATCGGCGAACGCAAAGGCGTGCTCTCAGTGCTGCTTGCACCCGCAACCGTCAAGACTTGGGACGAAGACACGTTCCAGCGATATCGCGAGGACGTCGTCGACGTATGCGCCCATCTTGATGATCCGTGGACAGCAGAAATCAACAGCATGGATAGCACACAGCATTCGATTATCCAAGCGCCTGCTGAAAACGTCGCGATCTATCTGAAGAACATCGACATGCTGTGGCAGCTCGGAACGCGGTCTACCCTTCCTGCCTAGGCAGCACGGATTCGCAACAACATCCGATCATGCGATGCCACGACCAGGCCGCCGTTGTTGCGCAGTCGCACGCCCAACCGCGCAACAGACGGTGCACTTCGGTGATGCAACAGCCCTTCAGCGAATAGCGGCGCCTGTGGATAACTTCCCCGCTATAAATAAAGGGAAGAGTTGAAGAACAAACCTTCGCAACACGATGCCCGAGGTGCCAAGAA
>NZ_JBNPVS010000112.1:0-6418 GCF_050434225.1 Paraburkholderia sp. GAS32
GTGATCCGTGCGCATGATGCTCTCTCCTTTGAACAGGACTCGACACGCTGATTTTACGTATCAGTTCCTCGACGCCCGTGCTCATAGGATCTAAGAACCGGACGTGCGAGTCACCTCGCATCCGGCTCAAGCCATTCTTCAGCACCAGACCGTGGCACCGAACAGTTTGATGGAGCGGTTCTTGGTACGACGGCGGATAAAGTAGTCATCCCAGATCGGATCGAATGGATGGGCGCTACCGCAGATCTTGACGTGCCGCGTAATCGGGACCGTCGATGCCTGGAAACGTTGCAGCCCGTGAGTACCGCGAGCTGCACTATCCGTGGCAAAGACCCATGAGCGCCATCCATCCACCCGGAAGTATTTCTTCCTGACCCACCGTGCTCCTTTCGTGGGATGCCTGCGCCTTGCCCACTTCCAGAGCAGTTGCCAGATGTGCGAGTCTACCGATGAGAAGGTCACTTTCGCCACCACATGGCGGTGATACATTGCCCATCCCCGAATGACCGGGTTAAGCTTATGTATCAGCACTTCCTGTGTGACGCTCGTATGGCCTTTGATGATCGCTCTGACCTTGTCGAGCAGTGACTTAGTGCTTTTCCTCGCTGGCTTGATCAGTAACTTGCCGCCGTATTTGCGCACGTTCTGACCGAGGAAATCGAAACCGTCCGCTATGTTCGTGATCCGGGTTTTTTCTTCTGAGAGTTCCAGACCCCGGACAGCCATGAATGCTTTGACCGCCGGAAGCACTCGGGATTCCAGCACCTCTTTCGATGCACCGGTCACCACGAAATCATCGGCGTAGCGGATGACGTTAAGCTTCGCATATTTGCGCGCGTATCTGGAAGCGCCCACGCTTGCATGGACCGCTGCCTCCAGTCCGTCTAACGCCATATTCGCGATCACGGGTGAGATGACACCCCCTTGCGGGGTGCCGGCCCGCGACTCAAACAGGGTTCCCTCATCGATATAGCCGGCCTGCAACCACTTGCGCAGGACTTCCTTGTCCATCGCCGCATTCTCCAGAATCCAGGAGTGACTGAAGTTGTCGAAACAGCCTCGGATATCACCCTCCAGAATCCACTCTGGCGAGGTTCGTCTCGCCAGGGCGTTGAAGCAGTGCTGGATGGCATCGGCAGTCGAGCGTTCGGGCCGGAAGCCGTAGGAGTTGACATCCGCCAGAGTCTCCGCGATCGGCTCCAGTGCGAGCTTCCATAAAGCCTGCATCGCCCGGCACTTCATGCATGGGATTCCTGGCGGACGCTTTTTTCCATTACTCTTGGGAATGTGGACACGCCGCAGCGGCATCGTGCGATAGCCCCGATGACGTAGCGACAACATTCCGTTCCATCTGGCCGCCGGAGATGACCAGATCCTGCCGTCCACCCCCGGCGTTCTCTTACCGCGATTTTCCGTTACCCGCTTCACAGCAAGCATCTTGCCGTTATGCGAGCGGGTTAGCAGATGTTGCAAGGCCTTCGCCTTGCCCCACCGGTTTTCCCGAACCGCCTTGGCGATACGCATCTGAAGCCGCTTCACGTCCGCCGCGATGTGTGACCAGTTCGCCTGATCCCACATGACTGTGGCGCGCGAGGGCGCACCAGCGTCTGATGCCTTCGCATTGTTCGCCGTCATCTGCTTTCCCTCGTACAACGGTTAATCAAAGATTCTCTCGCCATGAATGACCATGTGGAAGTCTGCCCGCTTTCGCGTCAGGCAAATGTCTCAGCCCGTATCCCATCCATTACAGACAGGCTTTCGCTTTCTCCACCTTCCTTTACCCGCATCGCCAATAGCTTTCCTTGCGGTTAGCCTGCCCATGGGGCAGCGATACGGGCTTACCCTGTTCCGCGTGATTCTCGGGATGATGCGGACCCGTCCTATGCGCCGGCGGCATGCTGTCCATGATGGTCCAAGCCCGAGAGGAGACCATTCCTAGCCGCGTACCGTTTTGGTTCAAGCCTGTCAGCACGTTTGGCTTGTTGTTTGTGACGACACGTAACGAACGTTCACTTATGTTGGTCGTACTCATCCATCCCTTGCACCTCTCCACCTTCGTGCTGGCAGATTCCGTCTCGCCTCGCGGCTCAACGTACCGTATGTACAGTGGTTGCTTTGTCCCCGGAGCTTCACACCAAGCCGTTGCCAGCTTCGCATGTCCGGGTAGGGAACGGCTGATGGAACAGCCGGTTTCATCAGGATTACTGCGTTCCGTGAAACAGAGAATCGAGCGACTTTGCAGGTCGCACCAGGCTGTCAAACCTGGTCGCCGGGTGTCTCCTGACGACTTGGTAATTATAAGGGAGGCGACCGCTGTTGACTTCAATCTTGTAGGCTAAATGTTTGATTTGGCCGAACGGATAAGGAGAGATAGGACGAGGGCGGGCGGTCTTCCGCCGAGGCCGTCACTCGCCCGTCCGCGTCGACAGACCGAGGCTCAGCTACGCTCGAATCGCAGCACTCGACTACGTTGCGTCGCGAGCAATACCGACCGGCCATCGGCACTAAAGCTCAGGCATACGCGCTGTCGTTGGAGCGCCTCATGCTGTGGATCGATCGCCTGATCCGCACCAACCGGCACACACCACACCTTGGAAATTAGGCTCAGGTCGAAGAGGTGCCATTATCGTACGCAGTAGCCGATGAAGAGCCGATACGGAGCGGAATTCCCAGCGGCAGGTCATCGGCCTCAGCCGTCATACGAGTATCGGCGTTGGTCAGGCGGCTACGGGTCGCTTTCCTGTCGTTCGCGTGTCGACGGACGCGAATGACCGGGCTCACCGCAAACAGATGCGGACTTGCGACCCAGACCCGTCATCCAGATAACAACCACAAAGCTGTCATTCAGCAAGATGGCAACGCCAAGGCCAAAGCATCCAATAGGTTGGTGTTTCATCCGGTCGCGACCTTCAGAACATGGGTATCGTTGCGATTTAGAGTACGGCTAGCCAATATCGATCGTGCGGCTCGTGGATCGCTGCTGCTCCTGTTTCGGCACCGTCAACGTCAGGACGCCCTTGTCAAACTTTGCGAGAGCGTGGTCGGGATCGGCATTTTCCGGCATCGGGATTGTGCGCGTGAAGGCTCCATATGCACGCTCAAGCCGGTAACAGCCGTCCTCCTCACTGTGCACATCCTGTTTCTTTTCGCCACGCAATACCAACGCTCCGTCCTCGACGCTAACGGTCAAGTCCTCCCGCTCCATGCCTGGTAGTTCGACGGTCACGCGCAGTATCTTTCCCTCGTCGACCACGTCGATGCGCGGCTGGAAACGCGATGAACTGAAGTCGCCAAACCATCGTTCGAGCGCGCCGCGCGCCGCGAACGGATCATGAAAGAAATCCTCCATCGCACGCCACGAATCACGGGGGAAAAGTCGCGAAATGTCGGGCCACGGAACACGTGACGGTTCGCTGTCGGGCGGGCTTTGCGCACTGTCCGCCTCGGGCTTGCGTCCTGAACCGCGGAGAAATTTGAAAGGGTTCCACTTTTTCAGGTCGGTGTTCATCGTATGCTCCTCGATGGTCTGACAGGAGAACCGGATGTGCATCATTGCGTTCACACTGCCACGTTTCTGCCGACGTCCATGGACACACCGTCTGCAGTCAGACTGACGGGGTGCGGCGGGACGTCGCGCTGCGTCTACCGCCCGGGTGTGACGCGGCAGATGCCAGTCGGCAAGCAGACGGGCATCGCGCCCGCTCGTGACCAAGCCGATATATCCACCATCTGCGAGGGCCGGGCCGCTTGCGAACTGACGCACCGGCACGGCCCATATGCTGATCGTTTATCCGCATCACCCTTCCTCCATGACGTTCTGTATCCGCACCTCCACGAACGGGCGATGGCGACCTCGCGGCCGCCACCGGTTTTTTCTCCTGTCGTCGTTGCGGCTCTGCCGGGCTCAGTCCGTCTGCACCTCGATCCGGCGTGGGCGTGCTTCGTCTCGACGCGGAATCGTCAGTTTCAGCACGCCGTCCTGCAGGTTTGCATCGATCTTCGATGTATCGAAGTCCGGGCTCAGCGAGAACGCGCGCGCGAAATGCGGTTCCCGGATCTCGGCGTGCTGCAACCGCAGACCGGCGGGCGTCGGCACAACTGCTTCGGCCTCGATATAAAGATTGCCGTCGTGCACCTTCACGTCGAGTTTGTCCTTTGTGACGCCTGGCAGGTCCGCCCACAGCGTGATGCCCTGGCTGTCCTCGAACACGTCGACTGCCGGTGCGAGCGTCATCCGCCGCGCCGGCTGATCACCCTCGCGTCGCGCTACCGTGTTCTGGTCGCGCTCAGCGACCTGTGTCCTGTCGTTCATGGCTTGCTCCTTGAATGGCTGACATTACTGGACGGTAATGGCTCGCGGCTTCGACGCTTCACGCTTGCCTACGCTGATCGACAGGCAACCGTTGGTGTAGCGCGCCTGCACCTTGTCGGGGTCCGCATTCTGCGGCAGCTCGATCACGCGCCGGAAACTGCCGCTGAACCGCTCCTGTGCATAGGTGCGGGTGTCGTCCCGGGTTTTGTCATCGCTGCCGGTCTGGGCGGGCTTGCGCTCACCGCTGATTGTCAGCAGGCCCTTGTCGATCGACACGTCGAGTTCGGCCAGCTTCAGACCGGGCGCGAACGCGACGATTTCGATTGAGTCGTCGGTCGTACCGATGTTGAGCTGCGGAAAGGCCCCGAAGCGGCCCGAGCGGATGCTGGACGGAAAACCGCCGAACAGGCTGTCCATCTGCCGCTGCAGACGGTCAAACTCACTGAACAGGTCGGTTCCGGAAAAGAGATCACTCATCGTATCCTCCTTCGATGCAGCGAGGAGGCGAACGGGCCTACGCGCTCCAGTCCGCCTGCCAGGCCGCTGGCAAACAAATCGAAACACGCAGCGCACCGGATGTGACCGGCGCATCTGCCTGAGCGAAATCAAAGATAGAACCTACGGTGAAAATTTCAAGGGGCGGTGGTGAAATTCCGGTCTTGAAAATCGCCTGCCAAATCCTATTATCGCGGTGCGTTGCAACGGAACCGGAGGACACCATGGAATTCGATTCGGACTGGCTCACGCTTGGCAGACACCGCGTCCGGCTGCGCTCGACCAGAGGCTTTCCGACGGACTTGATGCGTAGCGTGGCGGAGGTCGTGCAACTCGCGATCGACAACAACATGAGCGCCCGCGCGCGGCTGGTCGAGACCGTCTTCCAGCACGAACAAACCTACGATATCGCTGTCGGCACGACACTGACCGAAGACCGCGTTTGTGCGCCGCAACTGGAAGCGGCGATTGCGGTGGTGCTCGGCCTGCTGCCGAATCAGGTGAACATCATCGTGACGACAGTAAGTCAGGAGGAAGTCGACCTGCACTTCGGCGTGTATGAGCGCGCTGGCCGAGAAACTGGGCGTGGTGCCGCCAATCCAGTGATCTTCGGGCGATTGCGCTTAGCCGCAGGAGCAGCCTCCACGAAACAGGTCAGAGGCTACACCCTGAATCGTCAGGAAACAGGAGACTAAAATGAAGATCCTGTTCATGACGAGCGTAGCGCTTACCCCCGCCAAAGCCCGCGAAGCGATGCATAAGAACGGGAAGGCCGGCTGACGGATGTGCTGTGAACCGCCTCTGACCCAAAGCAGCCAGCCTCTGGCAAACCAGGCGGTTCACAAGCCGGATGGGAGCAGCATCATGAAAGAACGCTCGCAGGCACTGCTGGCATCGGCCGTCCTGGCCGTTGGCTCAGCTGCTGCTGTGGCCGCCGAGCCGCCCCTGAAAACACTGCCGTCACAACAGGACATTTGGATCACTGGCACGATCCAGCGGGGCAACGGGCAGTACGCGCCGGGTGAACATACGTCGCTCCGGCTGGACCGTCCGTCAACCTAGCCCTGCAACGACAAGGTTGTGACAGATATCGTGCTCGGAATGGCCGGCGTACCGGATCGTTTGCTTCTGGCTGCCCTATTTGGGGCAGCGGGTCGCGGTCAGGGGACGCGTCATCTGTCCGGATTCCAGTATCCGGTTCACGCCGATGCTGGAATTCGTGTTTCCGATCTACTGACGGCATTCGCCGGACCTCCCGGACCATAACAAGGTCCGGGACGCGACACCCGTTTTCCTCCGTTCAGCCGGCGACGACCTGACGTAATGCCGGCGGTCTTGCTGTCTGGGCGAGCCCGTCTTGATTCCGAATGGCTGCTTTGCAGAAAGCTCGGCGGCCGCTCCGGGTCGCCCGCTGTCGATCGCCGCTTTAAGCGGCTGCGGGAAACGATGCCTCATGCATGAGGCAGTACGCGGCCATGTGCGGTCGCTGGGTAGTGCGACAGCTCAGCCGCTCCAACGTCTTATCGCCTTCGTCAACAGCCGCTCAAAACTCCCGACACGATCAGTTGCATTCGTCACCTTTGCCAAGACTTTTGCGCATAGTGTCGCCGG
>NZ_JBNPVS010000113.1:0-5828 GCF_050434225.1 Paraburkholderia sp. GAS32
GGGGTTGTCGACCTGTACATAGCTTTTGAAGATATCCGCCTGTCTGTCTTCAGGGATACCGATCCCGTTGTCCCACACGCTTATCTTCACGTGGTTGCCACGTCTTTGGCAGCTCACCAGAATATGTCCTTTCTTTCCTCCCTGTTCGGAAGGCGTGTAGCGCACCGCATTGATCACCATATTCCGGACGATCCTGTCCAGTGCATGTCGATCCGTACGGACCAGACAGGGGCGGCTGTGGAGTCCCAACTTCAACCCCTTGGCCGCGGCCAGCGGCTGCATATCCAAAACGATGTCGAGTAAAAGGGAAGGCAGCACCACCTCCTGAATTTCTACATTCCAGGTGCCGGACTCGAGGCGGCTGATATCCAGTGCGCCGTTGATCATGCCTTCCATTGCCGCTACCTGTCTTTGCGCAATCGAGACGTCCTCGGTCAGCCGGGTCGATTCAATGTTTCGCGCAAGATAATTCAACTTCAGGCCGAGCGTGGTGAGCGGCTGACGCAAGTCATGGCTTATCGCGGCGATGAACTGGTTCTTTTCCGCAATTGCCACTTCAGCCTGCGATCGCGCTTCTTCGAGGATTACCTCGTTTACACATGAGCGCTTCTGATCGTTGCAAATAAACCATGCCATGAAGCAATATCCAACTAGTAGAGCCGTATACCAGTCAAACATTCCCGGTCGTTTAGTAAAAAAAATCGGCGCCACGCTAAACCCGAACGGGACAACGCCGAACATAAGTGAACCTAAGGTGGCTCTAAGACTGGGTGCTAGCAGTAACAAAGTAAATGCATAGCTGATAATTGTGAGTTCGACGAAGTTATATCCATCCAATTTAAAATAATAACCATGGAGGGGCGGGTGCGTGTAGTTGGGTGGGATTAGCCAAAAGCTAGCCGCCGCCCACCAAAACGATGTAAGCGTGACCAGTGCAGTCCATTCCCAGTTCATCTGTTCGATCGCGTTGACGCCAGCGTGCTTTGTGATCGCCATTGTCTTATTCAACAGGTATGCTGCCATCGGAGCGACGATGGACCACAGGCCGAAGATCCAGACGGTACGGAACAAAGATGCAAATCTGAAGTTTGGATCCAACAATCCAAATACGAACCAGAACGAACCGCCAACCAACAGTAGCGCGATCCAATATACCGCTCGACGTGACAGCGAACCTAACAACTCGCGTTTGACGAGGAGATCTTGCTCGGCACTCAGTGCTGCAAACGGTCCAAGCAAAAGATTCACAAATTCAGCGAATCGGCGGCGCTCGGTTGTCTGAACCGTTTCACTAATACTCGGTGATCTGCTGTCCCGGGCCGTTTCGTCCGCGTCAGAATCACGTCGTGTTTGAGCACAGGACCCCATGGAAGGCCTCCGGGCATCCGCTTCAGCATGCGCTACATTGTGCTACCGGTCCGCCAACAAGTCGATGGACAGATGTTACGTTGCTTGCCGAACAAAAGTTCGTGATCCAGGTAAATTAGGCATCCTTAATATTTGTGTTGGCCGTGCTGGGTTTTCTGGAAGACCGTAAACGCTGACGGTCGAGGGTAAGCCTATGGCCACCAGTCGTGCCTGACCATGGCAACCCGGAGTTGCGGGTACCGCGTGGCGCCGCAGCGTCAGTCGGGATATTTTCATGGTCGAAGGGGGTGTGGCGCGTCGCCCTTTAATTATCTTGACCGATGTTCGAACCGCATTTTAAGGCAGTAACTTAAACGAATAACTGGAAATCGATCCCGAACATTCATTCGCCCATAAAGGAACATTTAACGCCGAACATCAAATATCCAACCCGCCCACAAAATACGTGGTTAAACGAAGAAATAATGAAACATAATTCGATGCAAGGAGGGTGTAATTCACCGGGCCACGACGGACTCAATCTTTCGCTCCGGCAGCGACGAGCCATTTGGCATTGTGTTCAGTTAGCCCTGAATGAGGACATGTGAGACCGAAGCGCGTGATTCTGGCACTTCTGGTACGAAGCGGCCCTCTTATTGGTTGCGCGGGCGGGGCTTAAGCGTCTCCTTCCGACCCGGCAGGCGGAGGAGGGGCAATCGCCAGAACCATGCCATGTGTGCGATGAACATTGTGAGAAGGTCGCGTCCGGTCCATCGCCTCCGGCGACACACCTATCGGTGTCCTCAACGCGGCCACATCGGGTCCGACTGCGTCGAACCGGCGAGTTTCGGCACGCTGTACTTCGGATGCTCATCAGAATTCAAGTCGTCGTAACACGACGTCCCCATTCAACGATTCACGGAGCTTCATCATGAAAAACCTTTCATACCTCCTCGTCACCATCGGTGCATTCGCCAGCCCGGTCGTCAGCTTCGCTCAGAGCACCGAGCCCCTCACTCGCGCACAAGTGCGTGCGGAACTGATCCGTCTCGAGGAGGCCGGCTATCATGCCGGCACCGGCGACCACACAACGTATCCTGCAGGGATTCAGGCAGCTGAATCAAAGATCGCCGCTCAGGACAGCCAGCAGACGGCCAGCAACTCAGCGCCGGACCGCCCGCAGGCGGCCAACAACGACGTTGGCGGCACGACGCTTAACGGCACCTCAGCCGCCGGCAGTTACCCACATCTGCCGCACCCCTCGCTATCGTCGTGCGTCGGCCCCGCAAGTTACTGCAATCTTTTCTTCGGTAACTAACCGTACGAAGCGTACCTGACACCGCCCCGACGAGCCGGCTAACATCCCGGCATCGTCTGGGAGCAGCATCACCGGCGGCGTCCGAATCGGGTTAACGCATGGCCGCCCTTTCGCGCTTCGCTGCCAGGGGACGGGGCACCGACGTATTTGCAGGAGAGCGATCATGTCCGCACTTTCCCGGTAGCAGGATGGAAGGCGGCGTTAAGCCACCAGGCCGCAAAGCCACGAGCCACTTGGCGCGAAGGAGCCCAATCGAGATCCCAACCTGATTGTCGGGTATGGCCGGCAAGACGCTCGACCGTGTTGCAGCACGAAGGTCATGAAGCATTCCAATAGTGAATTATCGATCCATGTCCGCGTTGCGGTGGCATCCATGCGCCACCCGTCCTTTCTCGCCCCAACCGGGGCGCGGATAAAACCAAAGTTCAAGGCAGGCGATGTCCACAGGCCTATCAACCCGCAAATAGGAGATGAAAAATGACCCGCCAATTCTGGAAAGGAGCGGTGCTCGCGAGCGCCGCATTGCTCACCACAAACGGTACGGCGCATGCAGAAGATGCGTGTTCGAACGCGACGCTCAAAGGTCTCTATGGCTTCTCGCTTCGTGGTGAATTCATCGGCTTCATCGACGCAGCCGGCAATCCACACAGAATCCCCAATCCAGACATCGTTGACGCAGTGTTTATCCAGAAGTTTGATGGCACCGGTGCTTTCACCCGGTCGGACTACGTGTCTAGTGACGGGTTTAAACGGCCCGGATTAACAGATCCGACGACCGGATTTGATACGGGCGAAAGCGGCACATATACCGTCTTCCCGAACTGCACGGGCATTATGCACATTACGTTTCCTGCTCCCATCGCTTCCACCATCATCGACGTCAGATTCGTGCTGACTGAAGGCGGCCTGACCGACTTCACGGTGTTGTAAGCCATCAGGAAATTGCGGGCCCTTTCACTGCGTTGGACGGAACAACAACGTGCGGCCCAACGCCGGCGTGCAACATGCGGGCTCAGGAAAGCGTCGTTGGCGAGAAGTTCGACGTGGGAGGACGACCACGCTGAGGAGGCGTTGACGACTACAGGGACGCCGTGCTCGAAAGGTAGGAGTTGCATCTTGCGTACCGTGGTCACTGGCGGAAGGGGGCTCCGGCCAGCGCGTGCGGTTCATGGGAGGTCCGCCGCGCGGTTCCGTATGTTGGCGAATGAGGCAATCCGCCTCGCTCTCCAGCAGGAGCCGAATCATGACCTCCCCACAGGCAAACGCCAGTCCACTGCGCCAGCGCATGACCGACGACATGCGCATGCGCCAGCTTGCGCCGAAGACGCAGGACACCTATCTGCGCATCGTGCGCGAATTTGCCCGGTTTCTCGGGCGCTCACCGGACACGGCCACCGTCGAGGACCTGCGACGCTACCAGCTGCATCTGGTCGATCACGGCACCTCGCCCGTGTCCTTGAACCACGCCATTACCGGCCTGAAGTTCTTCTTCGAGGTTACGCTCGACCGGCCCGACCTGATGGTCAGGATGCACCCGGTGCGCGTGCCCCGCACACTGCCCGTCGTGCTCAGCCCCGATGAAGTGCGCCGTCTCATCGAGGCGGCCGGCAACCTCAAACACCAGACCGCGCTGTCGGTCGCCTACGGTGCCGGACTGCGCGCAAGCGAAGTGGTGGCCCTGAAGGTCACCGACATCGACAGCCAGCGCATGACGCTGCGCATCGAGCAGGGCAAGGGTCGCCGTGACCGCTACGCGATGCTCTCGCCAGTGCTGCTGGAGCGCCTGCGCGTCTGGTGGCACGTGGCCCGCGCCCAGGGCAGGATGCCCGACGGCGGATGGCTGTTCCCCGGGCTCGATCCCGTCGACCCGCTCAGCACGCGGCAGCTGAACCGCGCAATTCATGCTGCCGCCGAGGCCGCGCAGATCGACAAGCGCGTCTCCATGCATACGCTGCGACACAGTTTCGCGACACACCTGCTCGAACAGAAGGTCGACATCCGCGTGATCCAGGTGCTGCTCGGCCACGCCAAGCTCGAGAACACCGCGCTTTACGTGCAGGTGGCCACCGACCTGCTGCACGAGGTCACCAGTCCGCTGGACCGCCTGCCCTCCGAGTAAGCCCGCGCCCTGTAGCGCCTCATGCTGGAGGTTGCGGACATCTTCCGCAGCCACGGGCCAGCCTGGCGACGAACAGTACGGCTGAGCCTGGGGCAGCTGAAGGTCATGTCAGCCATCGAACAGTGCCGCACCGCGGCGCTGGGCGGGCATGTGCTGCGCTGTTCAGGGTGCGACCACATCGAGGTCGCGTACAACTCCTGCCGCAACCGGCACTGCATGAAGTGTCAGGCGAGTGCCGCACGCCGCTGGCTCGAGGCACGCCAGGCCGACCTGCTGCCCGTGGAGTATTACCACGTCGTGTTCACGTTGCCCGCGCCAATCAGTACGATCGCCTGGTACAACAAGGCGGTCATCTACGGGCTCCTGTTCGACATCGCCGCCGAAACCCTGCGTACCATCGCTGCGGATCCGAGACACCTGGGCGCACAGATCGGCGCCACGCTGGTGCTGCACACCTGGGGCTCAGCACTCACGCATCATCCGCACGTGCACGGTATCGTTCCCGGTGGCGGCCTGTCGCCCGATGGTCAGCGGTGGATCGCCTGCCGCCCCGGCTTCTTCCTGCCGGTGCGTGTGCTCTCGCGCCTGTTCCGCAGGCGTTTCCTCGAAGCACTCGCAGACGCACATCGACGCGGCCAGCTGCAGTTCTTCGGCGAGTACACGGGGCTTGCCAATGCGGCTGCCTTTGCACGGTGGCTTGCGCCGTTGCGCACCTGCGAATGGGTGGTCTACGCCAAGCGTCCCTTTGCAGGACCGCAAGCGGTACTCGAGTACCTCTCGCGCTATACGCACCGCGTCGCGATCTCCAACCAGCGCCTGGTCGCATTCGACGAACGCGGCGTCACCTTCCGCTGGAAGGACTACCGTGCAACGGGACGCACCCGCTACAAGACCATGACGCTCGAAGCCGGCGAGTTCATGCGCCGCTTCCTCCTGCATGTGCTGCCCGGCGGCTTCCATCGCATCCGTCACTACGGACTGCTGGCCAACCCCGTGCGCCGCACCAGCCTCGCGAAGATGCGTGAACTGCTGGACGTCGTGCCT
>NZ_JBNPVS010000114.1:0-3329 GCF_050434225.1 Paraburkholderia sp. GAS32
AGCTGAGGCAAACTACTACCGGCAATTCAGCAATACCATCGCTGTGCCGGCATCAACTTAAACCAACCAGCCTCCACGATTCTCGGGGCGGTTCACTCGTTCACCGGGCGCCACAGACATCATTTTCCTGAGAAGCTTGTTTTGAACTACCTTGTCAGGGATACGCGGCAACCCTGTCTCGACGTTGCAGAGCTCACGTATGGTGCGAATCTCAATCTCATAGGACGGGGAAATACAATCGATGACACGCTCAAATAGGCCCGCAATCTCAGTGGCGTCCGGATACTTATACCGGGTAACAATGTCGGCAATGACGTTGTGGCGGCACTTCCAGCCGTAAATTCCCTCTCGCTCGGTGATTGAATATTCCATGACGATATCGGTCAACGAGACGAGCGCAGCCATCGTCTCCGCTGCAGGGATGCTGAGCAGTCGCATGACAAGCTGTCGGTGAACCCGTATTCCCGAACTCTCCATGGCCGCAACGATTCGATAGATGTCTTGATACTGAGGCGCTATATGGGCGAACTCACGCAAGACGATGTCGTCGAACTTTTCGGAGGCGAAAATGTTTTTGAGGCAGACAAACATATCGGCCTCGCATCGCTCGGCTAGCCTTCGACGACGCTCGTATCTCGAAAATCCGCTGAATGTGTTCTCAGTGAGCGGGCGAATCGATGAGTTGCTCTCGACTAGATTCAGCAGGCGGTCTAGCTCCTGCGGAAGCAACTTATCGAGCTTGAACTCCTTACCTGCCTTGTAGAAGGCTGGGCTTTTGATGCGCGGGTTCCAATGGTTTCGTGTCGAGACGCACAGTACCTTCAACGATGTCAGCTTTTCGCCGAAAAGAGTATCAAGCAGTTCGTTCACTTGCTGCAGGTGCGAGTGAGCTTCGTCTATGAACAATACCGCCGTCTCACCTCGGCCTTTCAGTAGCCGTGCGACTTCCGCCCAACTTTTACTGAGTAACGTGTGGTCGGCTCGGTGCTCCCAAACGTGCACCTTCTGCTTTGCAAGTTGACAGAGACATTGCCGCGCTGCGGTCGTCTTTCCCACGCCGCTCGCGCCGAGTAGAGTGGCTGCAATCGCGATGTCGCTTTGCAACCAGAACACTATTTCCTCGACCACGGTCCGGTCGAACGTTAGTCCGGCTATCACATCGCCGTACGACGCTGGCCACCCGTTAAACATCGAGCTGACATCTGAAGCTGCCTCCATTGAGTGCTTAACGTCCGTTGTAACGGGGCTGAGCGCATGGATTTGCTCAAGAGGATTGCCCGAGGCCTGAAAGATGAGGTCGGTTGCCGGAACTGCGTGCGACAGTTCGGCGAAGAACTCATCGATTCCGCCAAAGCAAACGTCGAAACCTCTCTTCTCGAAAAGCATAGCCCGATTATCATCTCGCTGATAGAGAAGGAGCGTGACCTTTCCGCCACCGTGTGCGCTACCGTTGATTTCGGCAGCGCGGTTTGCGATTGCCTTGATATGCTCGTCGCCTAGGGAATGTCCAATGATAATGAGGTGGCCGCCCGCAAGGTCGCTCTTGAGTCGGTCGTAAAGACTCTCGCGATATTGACTCGTCTGGTCGTAGTCGCTCTCAGTGAGAATCAGCCTCGTCTGATGCCCGTCGCTGATGTCTTTTTCATAGGTGCCGTGCAATTTGAACAGTTTCGTTGCGTTCTGCTTGCCGTGGACGGTAAAGTCAAAATTGGAAGAGTAGACCGCCAATTCAGCGCCCTTCGCGCGATAGCACTGCTCAACGAGGTCGTCGTAGTTTGTGGTGAAGATGGAGCGCCACGGGAAGAGCGGTAGATTGAGAATTCCGCCTGTCGGCCGAAGGCCTTTAAACAACGGGCGAATGGTTTCAATCAGCTCTTTTCGGCTGAATCGCTCCTCTACGATACCGGTAAGTTCGCTGAGCGAAAATCCGTCAGAGTCGATTCTGAACTTTCCCGAGATTGCCGATATTAGTTTGGCTACCGAGGGCGCTCGAGATGGTATCGATGACCCCGCTCCAAAGAAAAGGACGGTCCGCTCCGGCTGGATACTGCGAATGAGCCTGCTAAGTTCTGTCGGCATTTTAGATGCTCTGTCTGTGGTTTAAGTTGTCTCGTCCCTTCAGGGAATTTTCGTCGAGAGAACTGCGCAGCGCTTTGCGTGCGTTGAACCTCGCGTAGAATCGCGACCGCCTCGAGGGGCGAGCCGTTCAGCTTTCCTCCCTCTCAATTTCCAGGTAGCGGTATGTCTCCGCAACGAAGTCGATAAATGCTACGGCAGAAGCTACCGCAAGACGTGCGTGACGCGGTTGCAGGTCTCGATTAGCTCTTTCGCAGTTCCGATAGCTAACGCAGGGTCGCGCTCCACGGCGTGTTCGAGGCGTTCAATTTCCTTCGCCATCCAACCTGCATCCAGTGCATCAGCCACCGTTCGAGCGCGGGACACAACATGGGAGCCACTATGAGTAAGCCGGCGATAGGCAAAACGGGGCCGACCTGCGATACGCTCCTCCTCGTAAAGCTCCCACCCCGCCTGTCGAAGCTGCTCATTGAAAAGTGAGACCATCTCGATGACATCTTCTCGGTCTGGCCGAACGAGTGGATGCACCATCTCACACAAAAATCGTAAGAAGCGCTCCGCAGGGCCGTCGACTAAGTTGAAACGAGTGTCGGAAAACACCCAGTCGCGGCTCCAATCATCGTTGTTTATCCGATGCTGCCAAATGTCACCAGCAGCGTTTTTGAAGCGAGCGTCGGTAGACGGAAGCTGTTCCAGCTCGAATAGTCTGCTCAGAAATTCGACGTCGTCAAGCTGACCAAACCACGCCATGTCAGTTAATCGCAAGCCGTCTAGGATATTGATTCGAACTTGTTTGGGCAGTGCAACCCCTGCGGTGCGCCAATCTTTGTGGCTAACTTTTTGCGGCACTATCTTCGCCGAATACCAGTCTTGTGTGTCTTGCTCAAGTACTGTTTTCAGCCTAGCGGAGATTTGCTCCTCCAATTGTGCCCGCTTGGCGCCAAGACGGGCAAACTCATGCGCTGGTACCTCAATCTGCACTTCCCAAATCTCAGTCCCGCCGTTCCAGTTGTCGTAACCGGTCTGCTCCGTCCGCGCAGGATGTTCACGCACGAGATTGGCAGCTTCGTACATGCCTTCTGCGTCCAGCAATGCGTGGACGGTCCCCAGATATTCTTCGAATGCCGCCTTCTCCACTTTATGCCTCGCATAGGGATGGTTGGGCGGCGACAATTATCTTGTCCGGTGTAGCGACAACTATCTTGGCCGGTGGTGAGGAGTCGTAGGCGGCGTAGCCGCCGGAGACGACGAGC
>NZ_JBNPVS010000115.1:0-3034 GCF_050434225.1 Paraburkholderia sp. GAS32
TGGTTAACGTCAACTATCTTTTCCGGCCGCGCGACAACTATCTTGTCCGGTCGACGGGGGTAATTGTCGCGGGTCAGGTGCTCATAGCTGTCGCTGCTCCTTCGTCGTTGTCGTTGGGTAATTTTTCATGTATCTGATCGCTGTCGTTACTGCGTAACGACGGGTTGGCGAAGTATGCGCGCCACTGCGCCGAATCGAGTTCAATGCCCGCGAGAATGCGTTCATCTTCCGCAATGACCAGCCGCTCGATCAATGCCTGTTGCGTTACTGCGTAACGACGTGCCAGCCTGGCAAGTGCCTGGGCGGCGCCGGTCTCGATCCAGACACTCAGGCGTCGCTCACCATTGCCGTCATGGCCTGCACGAGGGCGCCGCGCCCTGTATGCGGCTTGGCGTTGCGAAGCTGTTTTTGCCATTTTCTTTCCTCGTCTGATTTCGTTACGCAGTAACGGCGTCACGCATGCGTTACCGTGTAACGTTGCCGTAGATTGCATCCAGCAGTCTGGTCGGCCACCGGCAACCATCCGGCCGGTCAACGGCAGGAATTGTCGTTGACCAGGAGGTCATAGGGTTGTCGCTGCTCCTTCGTCATTGTTGTTGAGTAATTGACGCCGGCGCGCATTCTGTTTGTCGCTGGCATTGCGGCGTCGATAGCTTTCAACATTCAGCTCGAAGATCGTCGAGTGATGCACGAGCCGGTCGATGGCGGCGACCGTCATGCCGGGGTCCGGGAAGACGTCGTTCCAGCCGGAGAATGGCTGGTTGGCCGTGATCAGAAGACTGCGCCGCTCATACCGCTCGGCGATCAGCTCGAATAGCACGCTGGTTTCGGCCTGGTCCTTCCTCACGTACGACAGATCATCGAGGATGATGAGATCGAAGCGATCGAGTTTGGCGAGTGCCGAAGGCAATTGCAGCGCCTTGCGTGCTGCCTGAAGCTTCTGCACCAGTTCGCTGGTACGCGTAGTCAGGACCCGGTAGCCCGCATCGATCAGCGCATGTCCAATCGCGCTTCCAAGATGACTTTTGCCCGCGCCAGGTGGCCCGAACAGGAGAATCGTAGCGCCTTTCTCGAGCCACGAATCGCCGGTGGCCAGTGCCATCACGTGCGCCTTCGAGACCATGGGGACGACGCCGAAGTCGAAGGTCGCGAGCGTCTTGGTCGGATCCAGTTGCGATTCGGCGCGATGACGTTCCAGCCTGCGTTTTGCCCGTTCAGCCAGTTCATGCTCGAACAGCACGCCGAGTAATTGAGAGGCTTGCCAGCCTTCCTTGTCCGAGCGTTGCGCGAAGTCCGACCACAGCCGGCCGATCGTTGGCAGACGCAATTCGTTGAGCATCAGCCCCATGCTGCCTGCGTCGTAAGCGGGTGCGTTCATGCCAGCACCTCCTCATCGAGCAACGTGTCGTAGAGCGAGGCGTCTGGCATCTCGACCACCACCACCGGACACTCAGCCTGGCGCGGTGCGAATTCGTCGAACAGCTTCTTCAGATCGGGCAGTTCACCGAGTTCGAGCAATGCATCGAGCCGTTCGGCCAATTGAGCCTCCACGCCGTGGTTCCCGGCGAGCTCAAGCAGACCCACCATGGTCTTGCAGGCATTGCGTGGCGTCATGTCCTGATCCAGTCGCTCCCAGGTCCGGCGATACGCTTCGCGTGGAAACAGCTCATCACGGAACGCGAGGCCCCTGAAGGCCTGCGGCTTACGCTTGAGCGAGTCGATGAAGTGCCGGTAGTCGATGCCACGGCCGCGCCTCTTGCTGGTGTGCGTGGCTCTCGCCGTGCTGTGCACGAGCGCGCCGGACAGATAGCAATCGAGCCGGTCACTGTAGAGGCGCACCTTCAGGCGATGGCCGATCAGCCGCGATGGCGCGCTGTACAGGACGCAGCGCACGCTGAAGGTGCCGCAGCGGGTCACGCGCGCCTCTTCCTCGGCAAAGTCGGTAGTGCGGTACTCAGGCAGATCCAGCAGGCATTCCCGCTCGACCTGGAACGCCGCGGCATTGCGCCGGTTCCGGCGCATCACGACGCCGCGCACAAACTCGTCGTAGGCCGCCCGGTCGGCGAAGTCGCGATGACCGCGTAATTCCAGAGCCTGATCGATCTGGTCCTTCAGGAAGCGATGCGAGGATTCAACGCTGCCGTTCTCGTGAGCCAGGCCCCGGTTGTTGCGCGTGCCTTCCATCCCGTAGTGTGCGAGCAACGACGCATAGCGGACCGTGAAGTCTTCCTCTTCCTGCAGGTTCCTGAAGGCCGCCGACAGACTGTCGGAACGGTGTTCGCGTGGGCAGCCACCCGCCTGCCACAGCGCGTTCTGCAATCCCGTCGCGAGCGCCTGGAAGCTCTCTCCGCCATCGACCACGCTGGCGTACTCCCAGTGCGAGAACGCCAGCACGAAGTGATACAGCAGGTGGTCGAACGTGACGCCGCCGATCGTCACGCCCAGCTTGTCCATGTGGGTAAAGTCCGACAGCCCGCGTACGCCGGGCTGATACGTCTGGGGGAAGAACACTTCCCTGTTCGGCCCTTCGAGTGCTCGCCACTGGCTGATATGCCGCTCAAGCGTCCGCCGCATGCTGTCGGGGAACCGCTCCGGATGGTCTTCCTGCAATTTGCGCAGCAGGGTGACCGCCTTCAGCCTGGGTGCACTGCGAAGCAATGGAACGATTTCGCTGTCCCAGACATCGGCGAACGGGTTGGCGCGGGTCCGCCAGCCACGTTCGGCCCTCTGTGAAGGCAATTGCGGGGCGAGCTCGACGCGTCGTGCCGTGCGTTCGCTCATGCCGGACATGGCGGCGGAGACTTCCTGGGTGTGGTGTTTGCGCTTGGTCATATAGAGACGTACCTGTCGATCCGTAATGCGGGTTCCAGACATGGGCTGACCGCTTCTTATTAGATTCAGTCAGCACATCCTAAGCCCCGCCGAACCGGCGCCGCCGGTGGCTCGTCGTCTCCGGCGGCTACGCCGCCTACGACTCCTCACCACCGGCCAAGATAGTTGTCGCTACACCGGACAAGATAATTGTCGCCGCCCA
>NZ_JBNPVS010000116.1:0-2893 GCF_050434225.1 Paraburkholderia sp. GAS32
GGTGACGTGATGGCACAACTTGGCCTTGGTCTGGATCTGTCAACGAAACGCACGCGCAAGCGGGAATTTCTCGAAGAGATGAGGCGCGTGGTGCCGTGGTCGCAACTGATTGCCCTGATTGAGCCGCACTATCCGAAGGGTAAAACGGGACGGCCGCCATTTCCGATTGCCACGATGCTGCAGATTCACTTTATGCAGCAGTGGTTTGGTCTGTCAGACCCGGCGATGGAAGAAGCGCTCTATGACGTGCCGCTGTATCGCGACTTTGCGGGGCTTGACGACGGCATGACGCGATTGCCCGACGAGAGCACGATCCTGCGGTTTCGTCACCTGCTCGAAGCGCACGGTCTGGCTGTGCAGATGCTCGCGCTGGTCAATGAGATCCTGAGCGGGAAAGGTCTGATGCTCAAGGCCGGGTCGGTAGTCGACGCCACATTGATTTCTGCGCCCAACTCGACGAAGAACGCCTCAGGTACGCGGGACCCGGAAATGCACCAGACGAAGAAGGGAAATCAATGGTACTTCGGGATGAAAGCGCATGTGCGACCTGCAAGTCGCTTGAATTTCTGTTCGACTCAACGTGATCCGTTGTGATCGAACCGGCTGTTCCATCAGCCGTTTCCTACCCAGACATGCGGAGCCGGTAACGGCTCGGTGTGAAGCTCCGGGGACAATGTAACCACCGATCTGTATCGGTACGCGGCCCCGTGAGGGAAAGCGGAATCTGCCAGCACAAGTGCGGTGAGGGACTAGGAACGAGCGGTAACGACCAACATACGTGAACCTCTATTAAACGTCGTCATCATTGACAAGCCAAATGTGCTGACAGGCTTGAGCCAAAATGGCGCGCGGCAAGGTCTGGCCTCTGTGTGCTGGGTCAGCATGGACATTGCGCCGCCGGCGGATAGGAGGGGTCCGTCCCGCTCTGAAATTCATGCGGAACAGGATAAGCCCGTAGTGCCGCCGGCAACGGCAGGCGAACCGCAAGGAACGCTGTTGGCACTGCGGGTAAGGGATTGCGGAAAAAGCGAACGCCTTCCTGTAATGGGGAGGATACCGGCTGCTGCATGGTCGGACGCGAAAGCGGGCAGACTTCCGCGTGGTCATTCATGGCGAGAGAACTTGATTAATCGTTATACGAGGGAAGGCAGATGACGGCAATCGGTGGCGCTGCACAAGCAGAGGCGATCGATGCTGGTGCGTCCTCGCGCCCCGCTGAGATGTGGCTTCAGGCTGATTGGCCTCGCATCACAGATGAGGTGAAACGACTCCAGGCGCGTATCGCCCAGGCAACCAAGGAAGGCAGATGGGGCAAAGTAAGTGCCCTGCAGCGTCTGCTGACCCGCTCGCATAGCGGCAAAATGCTAGCCGTGAAACGAGTGACAGAGAATCGCGGCAAGAGAACGCCGGGCGTTGACGGCAAGACTTGGCCAACTCCGGCGGCCAAATGGAAAGGGGTGGAGGCGATGCAACACCGCAGTTACCGAGCGTTGCCGCTTCGACGTATCTACATCCCCAAGAGCAACGGCAAGAAGCGTCCGCTAGGAATTCCCCGCATGCTATGCAGATCAATGCAGGCGCTATGGAAGCTCGCCTTGGAGCCCATTGCGGAAAGCCTGGCGGATCCAAACTCGTACGGGTTTCGCCCCAAACGTTCGACTGCCGACGCCATTGAATATTGTTTTACCACGCTGGCTAAGCGCAAGTCACCAGAGTGGGTTTTAGAGGGCGACATCCGTGGCTGTTTCGATAATTTTAGCCACGACTGGATCCTCAAACATATACCAATGGATAAGGTGGTCCTGCGGCGATGGCTTAAGGCCGGATTTATCGATAAAGGTACCCTGTTCGCGACCGAGGCGGGAACTCCGCAAGGGGGCATCATCTCACCCGTCATCGCGAACATGACGTTGGACGGACTTGAAGCGGCAGTAGATGCCAGCGTAGGGCCGACGCCACGCGCGCGCCGAAAGTTCAAAGTCAACGTCAACAGGTATGCGGACGACTTCGTTGTGACCGGAGTCTCGAAAGATATTCTGGAGCAGAACGTACTCCCTGCGGTCAGGCAATTTCTGGCCGTTCGGGGGCTGGAACTCTCGGAAGAGAAAACCAGAGTCACTCACATTGCCGATGGGTTCGACTTCCTCGGGCAGAATGTCCGCAAGTACGCGGATAAGCTGCTTATCAAACCAGCAAGCAAAAGTGTGAAGGCACTTCTGGAGAAGGTTAGGGAGATCGTGAGGCAGCACAGGAGCGCCACGCAGACGAATCTGATTCTGCAACTCAACCCCGTGATTCGGGGTTGGGCCATGTATCACCGTCATGTGGTTTCCAAGTCTCATTTTACGTCGATAGACGCTCACATCTGGCAGCTCTTATGGAAATGGGCTATGCGTCGGCATCCCACGAAAGGCACGGGTTGGGTGAAGCACAAATACTTCCACGTAGAGGGACATCGTACCTGGGCGTTTACCGCGCGAACCAAAGATCGCGGGGTCATCCGACTGTTTCGAGCTACGATGATTCCAATTGTTCGGCACGTGAAGATACGTGGTCAGGCAAATCCGTTTGACCCTGCGTGGTCGCCTTACTTTGCCCGTCGTCGAACTGCGACCGATGGTTGATTGCCCGGTCCCATCCGATGGGGCTGCCGAATGGCTTGAGCCGGATGCGGGGCGACTCGCACGTCCGGTTCTTAGGGGGCGGTGGCGCAGCAATGCGCCACCGCTACCCGACATCGGCGTGGACGCGGAATCTGGCCTGGTTCACACGGTCATCGGCACAGCTGCCAACGCTCAGGACATCAATACAGCCGAAGCGTTGCTACACGGCGAAGAGGCGGATGTGTACGCTGATGCCGGATATCAGGGCATTCAGAAGCGATGCGTGGACG
>NZ_JBNPVS010000117.1:0-2258 GCF_050434225.1 Paraburkholderia sp. GAS32
GCATCGCTCGCAGCATCAAACTGCTCGTTGACCATAATTGCTTGCCTGTCCTACAACCCAGCCAAACTGTCATAACCTCTGTGCAGCGGTACTAGACTGCTGGAGCTGATGACAGTCCGACGCAATAAGGCGTCGCGCAGTGCGGAGGAGGATCGATGACAGCAAACATGATCGCAGTGGTGACGGGTGCGAGCAGAGGCGCCGGAAAGGGCATCGCGATAGCGCTTGGAGAAGCCGGGGCCACGGTCTATGTCACCGGACGCAGTGCCACTGGGGGCGAAACGCCCTTCGGCGGTTCAGTAAATGAAACAGCCGAACTCGTGTCTCGCACAGGCGGGATAGGAATTGGAGTTGTGCTCGATCACGCAGACGATCTGGCAGTGGCAGATTTTTTCGCCGACGTCCGTCGTCAACACGGGCGTCTCGATATCCTCGTTAACCATGCCGCAAAGCTTGGTGCGCCCGCTCAGGGCGGCTTCTGGGAAAAACCGTTGGATACGGCCGATCTGATTACCGTCGGACTGCGCTCGCACTACGTGGCTAGCTACTATGCTGCGCCGCTTCTGATTGCCAATGGCCGTGGACTGATTGTCAACACCGGACACTACGGTGCCGTCAGCTACTATCAGAACCCGGCCTACGGTACCCAAAAGGCAGGTGCGGACAAAATGGCAGCCGATATGGCGAAAGAGTTACGGCCATACAATGTCGGCGTGGTTTCCATCTGGATGGGTGGTTTAGATACCGAACGTGCTCGCGCCTAGCTGAGTCCGTCAAGACGGGTTCGCTGGCCGCTTACCCTGGATGATGTGGTGGATGAAGTCAATGACCATCCGAAGAAGCACTGTCGAACACGTCTTCGGCACGCTGAAGCATTGGATGGGGGCCACCCACTTCCTGACCCGGACGCTGGGACGCGTGAGCACGGAAATGAGTCTTCAGGTATTGGCCTACAACCTGAAGCGCGTCATTAATATACTTGGGGTTGCCGGGATGATGAAGGCGATGAGGATGACTGCAAGCTGAAGCCCCAAGGGGCTTCTTGCGCCCGCGGATGTTTGATTAGCGCAAGCGAGACGCATCTAACTTTATCGACCGACCGGCAACCTCGCCCTCAGAGCCAAAACTGAGTTTCCACACAGGCTCGGCCGGGTGGCGCCTCATGCGATTGGCATACCTGCTTCGGCCTTGCACGGCGGCGATCGGCAGCACGCGACCCACAGGAGCCAGTTGCGCTTGCAGAAAACAGGCGTAGCGACACTGCTTAGCTCGCTGATACAGACGCTCCTGCCGAATCGAGCTTAATTTTTTGCCGGTCGGCCGTCCGGCGTATAGTCGTGCCGTCAGCGTTCATCTAACGAATAAAATGACTCCGATTCCGCCGTTTGATGTTCTTGCCAAAAACTACGGAGCCGAGATTGTTCGGTTCCGGGGTCTATCCACAATTTCGATGGCTTGCAGAGTAGATCGTGCCGTGGATATTGGTTTCACGGCGCGTCGTCAATCATTGCTGGCGCTGGTGTTCCGTTCCCCACCGCGTTTTGAGATCGCTCAAGGAGTGTTCGCCTATGGACCGGGTGCGACATCAGCAAGCGAGTTCATAAGTGCCGATGACAGCCTTCGCGTTGCGCTGAGTCTATTGCTGTCGAGTTTCCGCTGTAGCGTCGAGTGGTCAGAAAACGTAGTATCGGTGCGCGTCAGCTCCGGCGTCGCAGATGCTGACGCGACCGGCGGCCAGCGCTTTCTGTCGAATCTGGCGCTGATCGCCGAAAGGTTAAGCGCGATTGGCAAGAAGCCTATGGCGATAGATCGTCGACGAGAAGGGTATGGTCCCGTACTCATTCGCAAAATCACGCTGACGGCTTCCTTCGTTGCGCCGCTGATAGTGTTACTTGCTGTGGGATATTGGGTTCGACGTGGCTGAACGATTGGCGGTTGTTAGCGATCTAGGTGGCAATGTCGAACGTCCCTTACTGGCCGGCTGGCGTCCTTGGTGTCGACGCCGACCGAACCCCGGCGAGCGACCGGACTGAACTCCGTGCCATACTTGCGAATCCCTCGCCCATATGCCAACGACCTTGATGACCGCCTTTTCCGCGTCCATCGGCTTTAACTTCAACCCGCTCGACCGCCGCTCCGACAAGCGGGACGACCACGCCTTCTTCGAGCATCTAAGTAGCGACCCGGCCGCGCGCTTTCTCGTCTTCGACGGCGACGTCCCCTTGCTCAAGCGAGGCAGCGAGTATGACCCGTGGTTC
>NZ_JBNPVS010000118.1:0-1722 GCF_050434225.1 Paraburkholderia sp. GAS32
GATGAGGTGGAGGCGCTGTTGTCTCTGCACGATGGTCAGGCGTGCAACGCCGCGCGCGCTATCGCCGAACACAAGCTTGTCGATGTGCGCCAGCGTATCCAGGATTTGTCCATGCTGGAAGCCGCGTTGGCAACACTGGTACAGCGCTGCTCGACGTCGAAAGGCACGGTGTCGTGCCCACTCATCGACACACTCATGAACGGCGATGAGCTGACCCAGTGAGCGCGTTAGCGCAACGCGTGCCGGTAGCACACACCGCCACCGACACAACCGGGACAGTGCTCACCTGTGCGACGGGGCCGGCGGTCGGCAGGCTACCTGCGGTTTACCGGCAATCGTAACGCAAGAGGCGCAATCATTTCGTCTCTCGAACGTCTAACAATAAGGTTGTGCTTATCTCTGGGTAGACCGTAATGCTGAACGTTTTTCGCCGATATCTGCTCGCGACGAGCTTGTTACTGGTCGTCAGTATCGCTTTCGCTGGCGAGCAGCCTTTTAGCCAGGCCCGGTTCGACAGGCTGAACGCCGACGGGAAGCCTGCCGTCGTCTACTTCCACGCGACCTGGTGCCCGACCTGCAAGGTCCAACAACCCATTGTGGACCGTTTGGCAGCGAGCCCGGAAATGAAAGACGTGACCATTTTCGTGGCCGACTACGACAAGGAAGTTGCCCTGAAACGGGCAATGAAAGTGAGCCAACAGTCGACATTCGTTGTCTTCAAGGGCGGCCACGAAGTTGCGCGCTCTACGGGGCAGACGCGCGAACAGGACATCAAAAACACGTTCGCCAAAGCCCTGTAATGGACTTCACGCCGGGTACGTACGCGCTCGGGTTCCTGGCCGGGGCCCTGACGACGCTGTCACCGTGTGTGCTCGCCCTTGTTCCCGTACTCGTTGCGTCTGCATTGGCGGCACATCGGCTGGGGGTCGTTGCACTCTCAGCTGGATTAGGCGTGTCGTTCTCGGTCATCGGGATTTTCGTGGCCAGCGTCGGCGCGTCGCTGGGTGTGGATAGTGAACTCTTTCGTCGCGTGGCCGCCGTGCTGATGATTCTGTTTGGGCTCGCGATGTTTTCCCACCGATTGCAGGCCATTTTCATCCGCGCGGCCGCCGGAATCGGTGGCTCGGGTCAAAATTGGTTGAGCAAGATACGAGGCGACACCCTGTCAGGCCAGTTCGCGGTCGGACTGATTCTGGGAGCAGTCTGGAGTCCCTGCGTCGGCCCCACATTGGGCGCGGCCACTACACTCGCCTCGCAAAGCAGGAGTCTCGGGAGTATCGCGCTGTTGATGGGCATATTTGGCATCGGAGCCAGCCTTCCGCTTACGATTCTCGGTTCCCTTTCCCGGACCTCGACGCAGAAGCTGCGACGCCGACTTGGCCCAGTGGGAACGGCAGGGACAACCATCCTCGGAGCGGTGTTCATCGCCGTCGGCATGCTCGTGCTTACGGGGCTGGACAAGACGCTGGAGACGGCGCTGCTGTCTGCAAGCCCCCCGTGGCTGACGGACTTCACAACGTCGCTTTGAGCAGCCACGTGCGGATTCGATACTCAGGGTACAAACCAGACTATGCTTTCGGCCGTGCACCTCCGGGCAATTTTCTAAAGCTCACTTAACTCGAAATATTCGTAAGCGCGAATTTATCAGCACATAGCGCCCGAATTGAGAGCAAGGCAAGCTGTGTCCACTGATTAACAGTGGACACAGCCCATGACTCAGAT
>NZ_JBNPVS010000119.1:0-1661 GCF_050434225.1 Paraburkholderia sp. GAS32
GCCGGCGGTTGTCAACGTACTTGTCGCGTCACTTCATGCGGACTGCTTTAGTTCTTCCGGCTGCATGCGCTCCGGATTGAGCCAGACTTCATCCTTCAATTTCCAGTTGCGCGTCGATCGGGACCAACGCCTTGGATTGCGCTGCCTGGCCTCTGCATAAACGACCTCACGTTGCGCAAGCACTGCGGTCGCCACCCCGTTATGGCGCTGCACCGGCGTGACGAATTTCAGGCCGCTGTGTTTGTGCTCATGGTTGTACCAGCGCACGAACTGCTGCGTCCAGGCCCGTGCCTCATCCACGTTGCCGAACGGCTTGCGTGGGTAGTCGGGCCGGTACTTGCAGGTCCGGAACAGCGACTCCGCGTACGGGTTGTCGTTACTCACACGCGGCCGGCTAAACGAGGCCACGACCCCCAGGTTTTCCAGGGTGGCGAGCATCGTCGCACCCTTCATCGGGCTGCCGTTGTCCGAGTGCAGCACCAGGGGACGTCCTGCCAGGCCCTCAGCCAGACTGGCACGCCGCATCAGCAACGCGGCCAGTTCCGCCGATTCGGCTTCATGCACTTCGTGACCGACAATCTTGCGGCTGAACACGTCCAGCATCATGTACCAGTAGTAGTACTGGCCCTTGACCGCCGCCGGCAGCCACGTAATGTCCCACGACCAGACCTGGTTCGGTGCCGTCGCACAATGACTGGTCACCACCCGGGCCGAGGGCTTGCGCGCACGACCCCGGTGGTGGTGCTGCGAAGCGCTGCGCAGCACGCGGTAAAAGCTCGATTCCGACGCGACATACACGCCGCGATCCGCCAGGCTCGGCACGATCTGGCTGGGTGGCAGGCTGGCAAACTCCGCACAGTTTGCGACTTCCAGAATCTGCTGCCGTTCGGCCTCACTCAGTTTGTTTCGCGGCGGCGGCCGCCCGGTCATCGTGCGGCCATCGGCGAGCACCGCGTCGCCGTTACCCACCCAGCGCTGGAACGTGCGCAGGCTCAGGCCCAGCTCGTTGCAGGCCTGCTCCAGCCGGCAGCCTGACTGCGCCGCCTCGCGTATCAACGATATACATAACAGGCGATCCGGGACGTTGATTAATCGTCCTCTTTGTCTCCCCAGATCGCCTGGGCTTTTTTTCTCAGAATCAGCAACGCAGCCGCTTCCGCCAGCGCCTTCTCCTTGCGCTGCAATTCCTTCTCGAGCTGCTGGATGCGCTTTTTGTCGTCCTTCGACTGCTGGCGCTGCTCGCGTGCCTGCTCTGTGGCATTCGCATTGGCCGAACGACAAGCGGCCCGCCAGGCGGCTATCTGTTCTGGATAAAGACCCTTTCGACGGCAATACTCGGCCAGCTCCGCTGCATTGAGCGGCGCGCTCTCCAGCACTACTGCAAACTTGTCCTCCGAAGACCATCCTTCGGGATTCTTCCCATCGCCAGGCACGACCAACCCTTGTCCTTTCGCCTGTCGGCGCCACGTGTACAACGTCTGTTCGGTAATTCCCGTTTCCCTAGCCAGTGCCGACACCAGCGCGTTTTCCGGCGGCATCATGCGCCGCACCAGCGCTTCCTTTCTTTCTGCTGAGTAGGCTTTCATTCACCCTGATTTTACCGCCCCCGGACCATGTCTATAGGAATCAGATAACACGACAAGTAGTCTGACGCCGGGGGA
>NZ_JBNPVS010000120.1:0-1652 GCF_050434225.1 Paraburkholderia sp. GAS32
CGGGCTTCCGTGCCAATTTCGACTTTCGCTAACCGGCCGCTTACAAGGGGTATCGGGCAGCAATCACTCAAGAAATTGCCCGCTAGTGCCACGCGCTCTCTACTGACGTCGCGGATGCCGTGATGGATTCGCGACTTGGGTGCAATGGACAGAGAAACATGTCGCGAACAAATCCAGGCTCGACATGAAAATTAAGCGGACGGGGAGCTGCGGTACGTTCGACCTGGCTCTTTCCATTGAGGAGGGACGTAGCGCGGATGGAAGCGGATCGAATGCGCGAGAACGCTTTCCGATAAAGCAACGCTCGAGGCCGCGAACCGATACGCGGCGCGGCGAAGAATGCGAGCGCGCCAGTGGCCGGGGCGCGGTAAGCCGCGTCAGGCCGCGCTTTCACGCTCCATGCGCTGGTCATCAGCGCCGCAGCGCAGTGTCTGCTGTGCATTCAGATACCGTGTGAGTTCGGTATTAGTCACGAAGCTCGCGGCGGAGGAGGCCGCGAGAATGTCTTCGGCCTCTTGCGGTTTCGCGATCGCGAAACCCTGCACGTAGTCGACGCCCAGTTCATTCAGCGCGCGCAAGGTCTCGAGGTCTTCGACCCATTCAGCGATGCTGCGCATGCCGAGATTGCGTGCGAGGGTAATGATCGCCTCGACGATCGCGATGTCGGCCGGATGGTTACACATCGTGCGCACAAACTCGCCGTCGATTTTTAGTGCATCGGCCGACAGCTTCTTCAGGTAGCGTAACGAGGTCTGACCCGCGCCGAAATCGTCGATCGCGATCTTTGCATCCATGTCGTGGACGCGCGCGATGAATCGCTCCGTATGCTCGAGATCGTGCAGCGCGACGCTTTCGGTGATTTCGATGCACAGGTAATGAACGACGTCCTCGTGACGCGAGAACAGCGCGAACAGCTCGTCGAGAAATTGTTCGTCGTTGAGCGAACCACCGCTCAGGTTCACGCACACGAAGCGAGTGGTGGAGAGCGACGCGCGGTTGTCCCTGAGCCATGCGAGCGTCGTCGAGAGCACCCAGCGGTCGATCGCAGTGATGGTGCCGGAGTCCTCCGCGGCGGCGATCAGTTTCGCGGCGGTCGCGACCGAGCCGTCCGGCATGCGCAGACGCAGCAGCACTTCGAAGTCAAGCGCTTCTGTCGGTGCACGCATCGACATGATCGGTTGCATCACGAGGAACAGCCCCTCGGGCAAACGGCTCTGTCCTAGCGCCTCGATCAGACTGATCTCGGCGGCACGCTCCTCGAACGCCGGCGCGCCCTTGCGCAGTGCGACGAGCCGCGCATTGCCGCCGCGTTTCGCGGCGCGACACGCGCGGTCGGCATAGGCGAGGGCGTCCAGGACCCGTTCACCCTGCGAACACTCGACTACGCCGATCGACCCCCTGATCTGGAACGCTCGCGTGTCGACATGAACCGGTGCGGAGTTCAACGCCATGACGAGTTCACGGCAGCGCGCGATCGCATCGTCGATCGCCATGTTTGCGAGCACGCACACGAATTCGTCACCGCCGATGCGCCCGATCGGCACGTCGGAGCCGAGGCGCTCGACGAGGCGCGTAGCGACATGCCGCAGTATTTCGTCGCCGGTCCCGTGGCCGAACAGGTCGTTTAACAGCTTGAACCGGTCGAGATCGAG
>NZ_JBNPVS010000121.1:0-1635 GCF_050434225.1 Paraburkholderia sp. GAS32
CTTCTATGAGCAGGAAGTTGTCAAGGCCTTTCACGACCTGACTCACGAATCATCGACCAGGTCCTTCGGGCGGGTCCAGTTCGGAAGCGCCGTAGCGGGGGGCAAGGGCGGCTGCCTGTTCCCGGGACCGCCGTCAACCATTGCTGCGATCCATTGTGGTCTGAAGCCGATGGTCGCGCCCGTGAGACTCCAGTGTCTCACCGCCTTCTATCCGCCGGCACCAGGCCAGCCTCATCCAGTATGCGCGTTACGCCGGAATCACCTACCGGGAACACGCCCCATCTTGAGAATCGGTTGCATTAGCAACCCGGCCGTTTAGCGGGCATGTTCACTCCAGACCGTATGTGCTGCATAGTTGCCTAACCTACCGTTACCTTCTGCCTGCCAAACCTTTGGGGGGCCTTACGCCGACTTCAACTGCGCTCCTTCAGGGATCATCCCGTCCTTCAGATAGCGCCACAGCGCTATCGCGAGGCGCCGCGCTACCGCGACGATGGCGATGCGCCGCGCCCGCCGATTCGGTCCCGTGCCCTGCGTGCGCCGGTTGAACCACTGTGTCAGCGCACTGCCGGGCTGGTAGCGCAGCCAGCACCACGCCATCTCGACCAGCAGTGACCTAACGCGCCGGTTGCCCTGCTTGCTGATGCCCTGATCGGTGTGGCTCTCGCCGCTGTCGTAGGGTTGCGGGACGAGGCCGGTGCACGAACCGACCTGACGCCGGTTGTCGAACTCCCTCCAGAACAGCTCGAGCGCGAGGCGCGACGCACCCACTTCGCCAATCCCCTTCAGGCGCGCCAGGTCATCGCTTCGCTGGCGCGCGGGTGCCGGCACACTCGCCTGTCGCGTCTTCTCCAGCGCCGCGAGTTGCTGCCTGACCAGCGCCAGCCGTTCACACTCGCGTAGCAGCCGCTCGCGCAATTCGGGCGGCAGCGGCGTGCCGTCGTGGCACCTCACCTCGTCACGAGCGAGCCGGTCGGCGAAGTGTTTGTGATCGACCTCATCCCAGCAACCCAGTGTGACCAGCAGTTTGCGCATCCGGTCGCGATGCTGCAGCACCTCCTTCTGCAACTGGCCGCGATCGCGCATCAGCTGGCGCGACGCCTCGTCCTGCGGCGACGGCACGTGAACCACGTGCATGCGGTCGCGCTCGCCGCGCAGCCATGCGCGCAGGTTGATTACCAGCTTGATCGCATCAAGCCGGTCGGTCTTCGCGCGCCGCTTGTGACGTTCAACCGGAATGCTCGCCGGATCGACCACATAACACTCGATGGCGTGCGCATGCAGCGCGCGACAGATCCAGAACCCGTCCTGGCCGGCTTCGTAGCTCACGACGACCCGCACGCCCGCGGGCAGCGACCACTTGTCCTTGTACCGGCCGATCAAATCCAGCACGGCCTGCAGGCGGGCGGCGGCTTGCGGTTGCGCCACCGTGTGTACGGCCGGCTGCTCGCGCCGGCCATCGTGCAGCGCGACCTTCCACTTTGCCGCGGCGAGCTCGAGTGAGACCGCCAGCACCACCTCTTCACCACCCGTCGTGAACGTCTGATCGGTGCGCATGATGCTCTCTCCTTTGAACAGGACTCGACACGTTGATTTTACGTATCAGTTCGTCGACCCCTCCTGTACATAGGATCT
>NZ_JBNPVS010000122.1:0-1573 GCF_050434225.1 Paraburkholderia sp. GAS32
TGAAATTCACGAAGCATTCTTGAAATTCGGCTGCGCCCTCGTCTGCTGGAACATCTTCAGGCGTACGGAGCAGCCTTTTTGAACTGGCCTCTTAAAATTCTCAATAGCATGTAGCGCACTTGAAATAACGGCCACGATTGGCAAATCTGAAGGGCTGTTCGGGGTCGCGCGCTGTCCTTGCAGATCTTTTCGCACGCGTGATGGTGCTCAACGCATGCCGCGCGTCGGCGCCCACTGCAGGTACTTTTACTTTCGTGTTTCTGAACACGATATAACCGCGGCCGCGTGGCGTTCGGCAAGCAAGCGTCATGAGGCCACAGTCAGCCGGCCTTCACGAATCGGGTGGCCTTCACAATCATCCAGCCGACGAACGACAACAGCAGAAAGCCGTAGATGAATATCGGGTACACCGCGACCTGCCAGAGCCGGAAATCTGACTTCTTCTCGTCGACGATCCTCCAGACATCGGTCTGGAGCGTGTCCAGCATTGGTCGCGAAGGTCCGGAGTCGATGCGATAGGTAACCGGTCCGCTCCATCCTTCGCCGTAGCATCCCGACGTGTAGGTTCCGGGCTCGGCCTCGTATCGCAGGTCGTTGCAATACAGAAGGACCGTGGTCGCGTTGATGGCGCTGGATTTGGCCGTTTCCGTCGGAAAGCCCAGATGCACCATCGCCTGCTTGCCCACGAGATTGCGCTTCATGAAGTCGGCAACTTCGTGGCCTTCTCCCGAGAATGGCAAGGCCCCCGTGATTTCAGCCCCGCCGATGAAACGCCCGGAGGCCATCGCGGAGGTCGACGTGGGTGAGTGCTCGTCATAGGTCCAGATTTCGAACCAGTCCTTATCCGTGTCCTTCTTGATGCTTTTGTAGAGTGGTCCGTCGATGTGGCCGACAGGACGGCAGTTTTCGCTGCCAAGGAACGGCTGGCACAAGACGCTCTGATACCGGTCGTACGGCCAGGCTGCGTGCGCGCAGATAAAGCCAGCAGCGAGCAGCGGCAGAAGCAGAACGAGGCACAACCTCTTATATTTTGAAAACGTCATCTTTGCTACTCGCTCCCCGGATTTGGCGAATATTACAAAGTGAAAAATCATATCATTGCGTAAGCAATTTGTATGCAGAGAGAGGTGGCCTCACTCGTTCGGACGTTTTTCTGGGATTTTTAAGATGAGCGTCCGGGGCGGGCATGCTGCCAATTTGATTACAGGCCGGCTTTGAACGGCTGCTTCCGGGGTTTCCGACCGACTCAAACGGGTCGACTTCCGCCGGAGGACTAAACCGGTCGCGCGGTAAGGGCTCCGGTCAGGCGCCGGTGGTCAGGGAGAGTTCGGTCGCGCGGTTCCGTATGTTGGCGAATGAGGCAATCCGCCTCGTTCTCCAGCAGGAGCCAAATCATGACCTCCTCACAGACAAACGCCAGTCCACTGCGCCAGCGCATGACCGACGACATGCGCATGCGCCAGCTTTCGCCGAAGACACAGGACACCTATCTGCGCATCGTGCGCGAATTTGCCCGGTTTCTCGGGCGCTCACCTGACACGGCCACCGTCGAGGATCTGCGGCGTTACCAGTT
>NZ_JBNPVS010000123.1:0-1551 GCF_050434225.1 Paraburkholderia sp. GAS32
CATCGCCGGACTTGCGTTGCTGCCCGGCAGCGGCTGCGCCGGCATGGGCGCGATCACGATGGGCGTGTGCTCCGCGTGGCGTTCGCAATGGCGGCACGCGTACTTGAAGCGCACGTGTTGCAGCACTGACGCCTTAACCTCGATATGCAGCTGTTCGCAGGTCTGCTCACCCATCCGGTGCATCGCACCCTGGCAGCACGGACAGACCTTCTGATCTTCAGGCAGGTCGTACTCGATACGCGTACGCGGCAGATCAGCCGGCAGCGGCTTGCGCCCCCGTTTCTGGTGGCCTGAGCCGTCTACGGCTGGCAGGCCCGTGTCGGGCAGCGCAAAGACGCCGTCCGGATCGTCTTCAACGGGTTCAGCCAGGGCCACCTGCTCGGCTTCGTCGAACACTCGGTCTTTGAGTTTCTCGCTGCTCGGGGCGAAGCGCTTGAGTTGCGCGAGACGAAACAACTCCTCGAGCTGCTCGACGCGTTGAGTGAGTTGCTGGTTGCGGGCCTCAAGTTCGCGGATATAGGCGAGAACTTCGGACGGCAGACCGGCAGTGGGATCGTGTGCTGACATGACGCTCACGATAGCGAAACCGCAAGGCGAATGGGTTTACCGAATTTGTAACGCCGGTCCCGAATGTTGCATCACGACATCAGCCAGCGTGCCGATACTGCCGCGCAGGATGACGACGCACCGCATCGATGTCGATGCCCTCAAGTAACCAATGAAGCTGCTCGGTCGAGAGCTCCATCACCACCTGCTGCCGGCGCGGCCAGACGAAGCGGTCCTCTTCCAGGCGCTTCATCAGCAGCCAGAAGCCGTTGCCACCCCAGCCGAGTATCTTGATGCGATCCCGTCGCCGGTTGCTGAACGCGTAGAGCGCCGGCGCAAACGGGTCCAGCCCCATGGACTGCTCGACCAGAGCGGCCAGGCCGTTGATCGACTTCCTGAAGTCGACTGCCTCGCGATGAACGTACACCTTGAGTTTAGCGTCGAGCCTGAACATCGCAGCGCCCCAGTGTCTCGATCATCGCCGATACCAGCGGCGCATCCTGTCCGGTACAGTCCAGCCGAAGCGTCACGCCGTTGGGCATTTCCACCGTCAACTGCGAGCGCACGGGCGGGGGCGATGAGCGCGTGGGCTCGGAAGCCTTTACGGCGTCCTTGTGCTCAACCACCTCACGACGGCTGATCTCGACGACCGGCACGAACGCCGACGGCACGGCAAGCGGCGGCGCATTCTCGACAACTTCCGACGTCGCTGCCACGCCGTTGCGTTGTTGATGCAGCTTGATCCACCGGCGCAGCAAGTTAGCGTTCACGCCGGCCCTGAGCGCCAACCCGGCCACCGACACGCCCGGCTGCAGGCAGGCCTCAATAAGCCTGCGTTTGGATTGCGAGTCGTAGCGCCGCTTGCCGTCGCGACCTACGAGCGTAACGGCGAGAAGCGCCGCATCTGAATCGATCTGAGTCATGGGCTGTGTCCACTGTTAATCAGTGGACACAGCTTGCCTTGCTCTCAATTCGGGCGCTATGTGCTGATAAATTCGCGCTTAC
>NZ_JBNPVS010000124.1:0-1513 GCF_050434225.1 Paraburkholderia sp. GAS32
GTCCGTACCGCTGTCGACGCATCGATTCCTGCGATCCTGTGGTCGGGGGACACCTCGTCAGCGGTGCTCAAAAAAGTCGCCGCCAGTGGCATGCAATTTTTGTCGAAGCCGGTTTCGGAACGGAGCCTGTTGACCATACTGGCGAAACACAAGCCAAAGGCATTGACCGAACACGGGTAACAAGGATGGAAGTCGCGAGAGCGTGTTTCGCCTCGCGCACTACCAGTTCCTGTCAGGCGAGTAATGGAACACCTGTCCGTCGAATGGCTGGCGGACCGTTAGCACAATGCAGTGCATGCTGAAGCTGATACCCGGAGGCTTTCCATGACGTCCTGTACTCAAACACGACGAGAGTCTGACGAGTGCCAGAAGCACGGGGCCCGCAGATCACCGGGTGTGAGTGAAGCGGTTCAGACAACCTGGCGCCGCAAACTCGCTGAATTTGTGAATCTATTACTGGGACCAGTTGCGGCACTGAGCACCGAGCAGAATCTGCTTGTCAACCGCGAGTTATTGCGATCGCTGTCCCGTCGATCGGTGTGTTGGATCGTGCTACTGTCGGTTGGCAGCTCACTCCTGTCCGTATATGGAGCGTGGATAAAAACTTCGTATATCTTTATCTGTTTTCGCGCTGTCTGGGTTCTGGGAATGTGGGGAATGGCCGTCCCCATGGCAACATACTTACTGGAAAAGACAATGGCGCTCCCGAAGTACGCCAGCGTCAACGCGATCGAACGGATGCACTGGGAATGGACTGCACTGGTCATACTGACATCGTCCTGGTGGGCGGCGGGTAGCTTCGGATTAATCCCACCCGACTTCTCGAACCATGCTCCTTACATAAAATTGGCCAGGTTTGGTTTCTTCGAGTATACGTTGATCAGCCATGCATTTACTTTGCTGCTGCTCGCACCCAGTCTCCGCGCGGCTTTGGGCTCACTCGTGCCCGGCTCTATTCCATTCTTGTTTAGTATCGTACCGCCTCTATTTGTTTATCGACCATGGATGCTTGTCTTTTATACGGCCCAGCTCATTGGCCTTTGTTTCATCGCATGGCTTATTTTCCATAATCAGAAACGCGCGTGCGTAAAAGGGATTATTCTTGATGAGGCGAGATCGCGGGCTGAAGCGGCAAAGGCGGAAAAGAACCAGCTCATCGCCGCGATAAGCCATGACTTGCGTCAGCCGCTCACCACGCTCGGCCTGAAGTTGAATTATCTTGGGCGAAACATTGAATCGACCCGGCTGGCCGAGGACGTCTCGATTGCGCAAAGGCAGGTGGATGCAATGGAGGATATGATCAACGGCGCACTGGATATCTGCCGCCTCGAAGCTGGAACCTGGAATGTAGAAATTCAGGAAGTGGTGCTACCTTCCCTTTTACTCGACATCGTTGTGGATATGCAGCCGCTGGCCGGGGCCAAGGGGTTGAAGTTGGGACTCCACAGCCGCCCCTGTCTGGTCCGTACGGATCGACATGCACTGGACAGGATCGTCCGGAATATGGTGATCA
>NZ_JBNPVS010000125.1:0-1512 GCF_050434225.1 Paraburkholderia sp. GAS32
ACTAGTACCTTTGCACAGAGGTTATGACGGTTTGTCAGAGGTCGGTACTGGGTAGGCTTTGGCCAATTTTTCCCGGGCCCTTTCGGTAGAGAACATCCAGTTGATGCGAGCGCCGCTGGCGTTTCGCAGTTGCTCCCAAGCCGCGACCTCGCTGATCAACCGGTCGCGGCAGTCGATGCGGCGATCCAGACATTGGCTTCGCAGCACACCGATTTCGATCTCGACCATGTTGAGCCAACTGGCATGCTTGGGGGTGTAGTGGAATTCGATCCGCTGCAGGATGCGGCGTGCCTCTGCTGGTGGCAAGGCTTGGTAGAGCGCGGCAGGCGTGTGGGTCGACAGATTGTCCAGCACGACACGGATCCGCGATGCATGGGGGTAGTGGATATCGACGAGATCGCGCATGCACTGGGCGAAGTCATCCGCCGTTCTCCGTTCGGTGACTTTCACCTTGCGCCAGCTACGATGTGCATCGAGGAAGACGAACAGATTGGCGGTGCCGTTGCGCTTGTATTCGCAGTCGTAGCGCAAGGGTTTGCCGGGCTCCGCCGGAATCGGTTGGCGTACTTCGCCGATGAGCTGGGTCGGGCTTTCATCGAAGCACACCACCGGGTGCTGCGGGTCCGGGGTTTCGGCGTACAGGTCGAGCACGTCTTCCATGCGTGCAACGTATTCCGCGTCGATCTTGGGAATGCACCACATGTCCTTTCGCCATGGCTTCAGATCGTTCTCGGCCAGACGCCGGCGTACCGTCTCGCGCGATAGCGCTTCATGCTCGGTCAGCTTGACGAACGTGTCAGCGAGCAATTCCAGCGTCCAGCGCGCACGTCCCGGTGGCGGGTTGGTGCAGGCGGTGGCGATCAGCAGGGCCTCTTCCTTGCCGCTGAGCTTGCGCTGCGCCCCAGGCCGAGCCTGTTCGTTCAGCGCCGCTTCCAGCCCCATCTCCACGAAGCGACGCTTGGTGCGGTACACCGTGGATTCGCCAACCGCCACGGTGGCGGCAATGCTCGCGTCATCCTTGCCAGCGTGCGCTGCAAGCAGGATCTGCGCACGCTTGAGCTTGCGTGCCGCGTGCTTGCCGCCGCTTAGCATGGCAGCAAGCGCCTCACGTTCAGATTGGTCGAGTTCGACTCGATAGCGTAGATTCATCCGGATGGCTTCCTTCGGGGGAGCCTCCTTCGACTGCCGGGGTTCCGAATGAATCAGAAGTCGCTTCCATTGCCAGGCGAGCGCTCAGCCTGCCCGAGCTTCACCGACAAGCAAGGTCAGTATCTCGCTTTCATCTGGGCCTACAGCTTGATAAACGGCCGCGCTCCGGCCGAGCACGACATGCAGCGTTTTTTCGCCGTCACGGCTCCTTCCGTCCATCAAATGGTGCTCAACCTCGAACGCAATGGATTGATCAGCCGGCAAGCAGGCATCGCTCGCAGCATCAAACTGCTCGTTGACCATAATTGCTTGCCTGTCCTACAACCCAGCCAAACTGTCATAACCTCTGTGCAGCGGTACTAG
>NZ_JBNPVS010000126.1:0-1481 GCF_050434225.1 Paraburkholderia sp. GAS32
TCTTACTGTGTCATATATCCTGAGGACCACTGCTTCGATGAATGGTGCAAGCGTTGCGTGAGCCGTAGTCCGAGCAAGATGCGCAACGTAGTGATGGAGTCAGGAACGTGGCGTTGTGCGCGCTGGGCTGCCGCGAGCGATGTAATCCGCGGGAAGGACAGGTAGCGCGCGTTCAGCGAAGTTTTTTTTATCGCCAGCACCTGAACCCATCCTGAGCCGCTGGGCCATCAGAAACCCATATGCGGCGATACTCAGTGTGGCGTGGTGGTGAAAACCGCGCCAGCCGCGTCCTTCGTAGTGCCCCAGTCCGAACTCCTGCTTCAGATCCTGATAGTCGCGTTCGATACGCCAACGCATCTTGGTCACGAATACGAGTTGTTCAAGTGTCGCCTCCCCGGGAGCCGTACTGAGAAAGTATTTGAGCGGTTCTGTATCTCCATCGGGCCATTCAATGAGTAACCACTCTTCAGCACGCTGGGTACTGCTCCAATAGTCGCGATGCGCGGGACGAACCCGTACGGCGGCAAATCGCGAGGAGAGTGCCGCTTTACTGCCTTCTCGCCAGGTGACGGTTTGCCAGGCGTTCGCGGGTAATTGCATGGCCAGCGCCTTGACCGTTTGCGGTTCGTGGCCTGGCGCACGACGCAGCAATGTAGGTGGCTTGCCACGCCCACTCCACGGCTTGGGCGGCAGCGGCGCCGTACCCGGCGCCCATACTGAGGTGCCCGGGCGAATCCCCACTGCGTATAACAAACCCAGCTCGCTTATCCCATCCCTAAAGGCCGTCTCATCACCATATCCTGCATCGGCCAGCACGATACCCGGCACAATCCCGGATGCAATCGCTTCGCGCAGTTGGGCCAACGCAATCTGTGGTTTGGTTGCGAAGGCCTGATCGTCAGGAATGCCCGCACGACGGGCACGTTCCCGATCGTCAATCCATTCCTTGGGGACATACAGCTGCCAGGCGATAGGCAGGCTGCCGCGTTGCGTCGCGATTGATAAACTCACTGCGACCTGACAGTTGTCCTGTTTGCCGAGCTGGCCACAATACTGGCGAGCAACCCCTACCGAGTGGCGGCCCTTCTTCGGAAAACCTGTGTCGTCAATAATCCAGTAGTAGCCGGCCTCTTCAGCGGCATGCGCGCCTAGCGCGGGCATCACCCACTCGCGCACCCGCAGCATGATTGCTTTGTCAGACCACTCTGCCTTGGCAACAAAATGGTGGAGCGACTGATGCTTCGCACTCGCATGAAGCGGATCAATATGCGCGGCCATCGGCTCGACGCTCTTTCGTGACAGCGGCAACACCAGCCCTGAACAGTAGCCTTTAAGGCCGGCGTGGCGATCAGCGTGTCCTAACTCTTGTGCCAGATGGTTCAGATACGCTTCAAATTCATCGATCTCTTCTGTCATTGCGATCGCCCGCAGTCTCTATTACTTCATACTACCAGGTATCGCTTTTTATTGACACAGTAAGA
>NZ_JBNPVS010000127.1:0-1475 GCF_050434225.1 Paraburkholderia sp. GAS32
CGTAACTATTCAGCAGCCGGAAGCGGCGAAACGACGAACCCGGCGAAGCCCAAAGCCAGCGCGTCGATCAGCGAACGGTTCTGTTTGCGCAGACTGGCAAGGTAGGAGCGGATCGTGCAGAACGCCTCCATGCCTGATACCGCACGGAAACACCCCGAGATTTTCTGTTTGAGCTTGGGCATGCGGATATCGCGTTCGGCCTGGTTGTTGTCAAACGGTACCCGGTGATCGGCAATGAAGCGCCACACCTCGGTCGCCTGCATCTGCAGGCGCCGGACCAGGTTGTAGGTAAAGCTTTGTCTGATTCTGCCGCGCAGTTCCACGCGAGTGGGCGCGCGAGCCTGGGTTGGATTAAGTTTGCGCGCCTGGGCAATCAGTGTCCGGCTGCGTCGCCTGTAATAGCGCTGACGCAATTGATCCAGTGCCATGTTGCCGGAGGCCACACTGAGGTCGACTTCGCGCTTGGCCTGGCAAAGCAGATCGATCATCTGCTGGGCCCAGGGTTGCTGCGTCGACTCCACGACGAACACCAGTTCGCGAAGATGGTGCGCATTGCACAGCGCATGTTCACACTCATAGGCTGCGTACGGCCTCCAGCCGTCATGCACCGCGACGCCCTTAAACCCGGGCAGAATGCCGAAGCTGTCCAGTGCCTCGCTACCGCGCTTGCGATGTGCGCCATACCAGCTCAACGTACGCGTCGAGGCGAGATGCAGCCAGTGGGGCATACGTCCGACGCGCATGGAACTCTCATCGAAATGCACCACGGGCTGCTCGCGTAGCGCTTCGCTGATCTGTTTAACTGCGGGGGCCAGCAGGCGGGCAGCCTCATCGATACTCTGCTGCACCGTGCCCGTACTCACATGCACACCGAACAGGTCCCCGAGTGCCTGGGCCGTTCGCGCCACTGGCAACTGTTGGTACTGCGTCAGATAGACGGCCGCCGCGCGGATCTGGGAGCCGTACTGCACCGCCTGGCTTACGCTTTCGGGAAACACACCCAAATGACGCTTGCCGCAGGTGCACTGCGCAATCTGCACGCGATGTTCTGTCACATTGAAGCGCGTGGGCGGCAGATCGATGACCTGACGTCCTTCGGGCAACACCGTGATGCGGCTGGATTCGATCTGCTGGCCACAGGCATCGCACACCGGTGCCACCGGATGAATCTCGATGTTATCGGGGTGCGCCACCCGTTTGAGCGTCTTGCCCTTATGCCCTGGCTGCGCGCCAGGCTTCGCACCGCTCGTGCCGCGCAAAGACTTCGGCTTGCGCCCGGGTCCATCGCTTGAGGGCGGCTTGCTGGAGTTACGACTGTTCTTCTCGAGTTTCGCTTCCAGCGCGTTCAGACGCTTCACCAGATCAACGATGAGCGCGTCCTTCTGTTCGTGCGTCAGGTCCTTGAAATCGGGCATCTTCGTCATGTCCTTCACTATGCACAGCCTGGTGGCAGTTTACAAGCGCTGAATAGTTAC
>NZ_JBNPVS010000128.1:0-1429 GCF_050434225.1 Paraburkholderia sp. GAS32
GAATTGCCGCAACAGCGCGATATGATCGGGCGGGATAACCCAGCCCATCCATTCGGTATCGAAGCCCATTGCGTTGGCGCTCAACCGGAGGTTGCCGACAAGCCAGGCGGCGAAAATCACGTAAGTCCATTCGCGATTGATGATTGCCGTAACAAACACGAAGATCGCGAGCGTCAGCAGGCCGCCGGTGATCAGCGCAACGCTCTGTTGGAAATCGAGGGCGGATACTTCGAGCTTGTCGCGGCTCGATGCGGACGCGGTGATATACGCGGGTCCGGAGAACGTGCCTCGGCACAGGATCTGCGCAGGGAGGGCGTGGTCGTCGAGCCTGAGCGCAAAGCCGGCGTTGTTGACGCGCATCTCGCCGCTCGTGCGGTGGCGGTCGCTCGCGCCGAGCAGCGTAAGGACTGGGCCCGTCCGCCAGCAGGACAGCGTCTGCGCGTGCCGCGACGGCAAGTCGATGAATGTGGCGCCTTCACCGGCCAGGGCAGGCACGGTGAGCATGAACCAGAATGGCGTTTCCGCGAGATGGGTACTGAAACGTGCAGTGGGCACGGTGTCGCGTAGGCGCGTGATGGCAATCGAGGGTGGCAGTGTCGCCGACAGATCCGCAATCACAGGAAAGCTGAGCGGGACCGTTCCCGTAGTATCGAATTGGCGCGGCGCCCAGAGCATGACTGCGACGCTGCCAAGCACAATCACAAATGGCGCCACGTATACTGAGAACCGCTGGAAAGCCCAGCCGGTCAGTCGGTCCCGAAACGCCCACTTAAGGCTTGTCATTTGCTGCCCTTCCCCAATGACTTCATTCTCGATTTCATTGCGATGCTGCGATAGTCAGCAGCGAAAGCACGACTGCGCTGACGCCACCGACCTGTTGTCCGCGCGAATGCCATCGGGCGGACATCTTGCTTTACGCTCCGCTCAGCGACCGCAGAGGGCCTGAGGCGCTGCTCGGCGGGCCGCTGCACTCAGTGCCGTGGCCGGTTTCACCCTGTTTCGATGCAACACTGACGTCGATGTCGACGTGATCGGTCTCAAAAAAGAATCCGAAGAACGGATGGTTGACCTTCGCCCAGCGCTGACGGACTAAAGCAACTGGTTTCGCCATCACCCGATGCGGCAACCCGCCAACGTGCGCCATCGGCAGGAATTCGTTTTCGCCGTATACATCGCCGAACAGCATCGCTTCGTATTCCCGATCGAGCGGGGAACGCGCCGTAATTAACATCCAGTCGACCCCGTTCTGCGCGCAATACATGAAAAATGCCTTGCACAGCGCCACCTTCACCACCCGACCGATCGCACCGCGCGCGACGCCGAGCCTCGTCGCCTCGGCGAGGCTCGCCTGGCTCAGCCAGTCCGGCAGGCGGACCGATTGTTCGACGGCAAGCGGACCGAATGCATTCGTCTGGACCCGCATGGTGCC
>NZ_JBNPVS010000129.1:0-1423 GCF_050434225.1 Paraburkholderia sp. GAS32
GCAGGAAGCGGCGACTACCTCGAAGTCCGTTACGCCGACTTGAGGCGGCCAGCCATTTCGCTTTCCGAACACCGGGCAGCGTTGCAAGCCATTCGTTCGGAAGGGCAGCACACTGTCTCGGAAGCGCTAATTTTCAGGACGATAGAAGACCAACGGCGCGTGATCTCCAAAGCCAGGCAGACAACGGCTCGCGCGCGTCGACGGTCACGCAAAAAAAATGTCCCTTTGGAAGAGTTACTCGACAGGATTGTCCCGTTCACGCGTGAGACCACGGAGCAGCAGGCTGAAACGGTCGATTACGCCGCGCCAGTTCAGGCCTTCGACGTAGAGCAATGGTGAGGTGACACATGAAGGATGGGACGCTTGCGCATTTGCTACCGGCCGCCAGAAAGCAGGCCGAGTTAGGGAACGACGAAAGAATTCTCGGACTTCTTTGCGACCGCTGGATCGATTATCCCCGCGCGACGCAAGCCCTGCAGCAACTTGAGCGCCTTTTTGAGACGCCACGCCGCGACCGGATGCCGTGCCTGCTCTTGCACGGTGATTCGAATATTGGCAAGACGAAAATCACGGCCAAGTTTCGACGTGCGCATCCCAACGAGTTTGACGAGCGACGCGGGGTCGAACGCTGTCCGGTCGTCGCAATGCAGATGCCACCAACCCCGGACCAGCATCGATTCTATTCGGGCTTACTGTTCGAGCTAGGCGCCCCCCATAATGCTGCTGCCGGCCTGGCATCCCTTGAACGATTAGCTCGCGAGATTCTCAAGCGGGTGTCGCCCCGCATGCTTGTCGTTGATGAGGTGCACCATCTACTGGCGGGCACGTATCGCGAGCAGCGCGCATCGCTGAACCTCCTCAAGTTCCTGGCCAATGACCTTCAGATCAGCATGGTTCTGGTCGGCACCCGCGACGCGGTGCTGGCGCTTCAAACAGATACCCAGATGATAAGTCGTTATACGCCGTTCGAAATTCCACGGTGGCGGGAGAGCGACGGGTTGCGGCGGCTTCTCGCGGCATTCGAACGTGTGCTGCCGCTTCGCAAGCCATCGGATCTGGCGCGACGCGAGATCGTTCAATTTGTTCTGAGCGCGACGGGTGGATTGACGGGCGAGATATCCACGTTACTAAGCAACGCTGCCGAACTGTCGATTCGCACCGGCGACGAATACATCGGCATCACGCATCTCGAGCATGTCGGTCGAGTCGCAACGTAGCGTAGTTCCATGGCCGATTGCCCCTCGGCCTTTCTACGAAGAAGCCTTCGGTGGCTGGTTAGGCCGTGTCGCGGCGCGATATCAGGTGAGCGTTGCGATGCTGTGGGAGATGAGCGCAAGCGAGCCGCTGCCCTTGCTTGGAACTGCGGGATGGATTCTTTTCCCTCCGATTTCGCAGGCGGCGCTCCAACGATTCGCAACACTCG
>NZ_JBNPVS010000130.1:0-1392 GCF_050434225.1 Paraburkholderia sp. GAS32
CCGGCATTGCGGAAGTCCGGCTGCCCGTCCGGCAGCGTCGCCGCGACCGCGCGACAACCAGTAGGCACCGCAACCGTGCCGGGCGAGGAGGTCGGCAAAACGATGATCGCGCCATACAGGCCCATCTCGATCTGCAGATCGCCCTGCGTGCCGCTGTAGTAGGCATGCGTGCCAGGCGTCGCCGCGACGAAGCTATACGTGACCGTGCTGCCGTGGGCAGCCTCGCGGGTCAGCAATCCCGGCGAGCCGGTGAGCGCGGCAGGACAGGTCCCGTCGGGGTTCAGCACCGCGGCGCAGACCTGGAATCCCGGAAAGAGGATCGACGTGTTGCCCGCCGCCGCCGGCAGGTTATTGGTGAGCGTCACGGTGACGACGTCGCCCTGCTTCACGATCAGCGTCGGACCGGGAATCTGCATGCTCGGACAGTTCGCGCCCGCGATCGTGGATGGCGAAAAGCCGGACGGCGCCGTGCGGCATCCATAGCCCCACGAATAAATGCTCACGCCGTCGGGCTGGGTAATACGGTTCGCCTCGGCACTCAAATCGAAGTGCGTCCCCGTGATGCCGGGCGCGGCGGCTTGCGCGTGCATGCAGACGAGCGTGGCGAGCATCGCCGCGCCGAACCGTGCAAGACGCCCAAGGCGCGCGAGCGTGGCGATCCATGTGGTGTGATTGATGTGTCCCACGGCTCTTCTCCTAGGTGCAGGACTTCTTGGTCGGGTCCACTGCGTTGCAAATGTGGACCTCGGTCATCAAGCCGCCAAAGTTCTCCTGGTCGTTGGCCAGGTGATCGAGATTCGGCGTGTACAGGTAATAGATCGCACCCGGCTTATATTTCGTCGTGTCGCTGGCGTCGAGGATCACATCGATCGATTCGCCGCCCCCCAACGTGATCGAGTTCGTGTTGTAGGTCAGGTCGTTGCCGGACATGTCGCGCAGCAAGCGGGCGTTGACACCGACTACGTGCATCGGAATGCCCAGCGACGCCAGCGTCTGAAACTCAGTGACGTCCAGATCCGAGATCCGCAGCAGCGCCCTGCCGCCCGCCGGAATGTTGATCAGCGTCGGCAGCGGTTGCGAAAAGTGCGGTGTGCCGTCGGCGACCTGTGTCGACAGCGGGTTCGGATTCACGGTGTCCGGGTAGCTGCGTCCGTTCAACATGAAGAGCTTGTCCTTCATGTCGGTGAACGGCTCCGGATTGAACGTCATGCCGATGAAGTGGAAGTTCGGATCGAAGCCGTGTATCTGCACCGGATACTCGACGTCGTAGGCGGTCGAACCGTCGCCGTCGTTGTACGCGTACAGCGTCGGCGTACCGCTCTTATTGTTCAAGTGGGCCACGCCGTTCGCCGGCGGCAGCGGTGTCGTGCACAGAATGTCGTTGCCACACGC
>NZ_JBNPVS010000131.1:0-1352 GCF_050434225.1 Paraburkholderia sp. GAS32
CCGAGAAAGGCCACCGGCACAAACACCGCACACAGCACGAGCACGATCGCGACCACTGGGCCGGCCACTTCGTCCATCGCGCGCCTCGCGGCCTCCTTCGGACTGAGTTTGTGCACGTTCATATTCCGCTCGACGTTCTCGATCACCACAATCGCGTCGTCCACCACGATGCCGATGGCCAGCACCATGCCGAATAGCGTCAGCATATTGATCGAGAAGCCGAGCGCGAGCATTCCCATGAACGTGCCCATGATCGACACCGGTACGGCCAGAACCGGAATCAGCGTCGCGCGCAGGCTTTGCAGGAAGACGAACACCACGATCACCACGAGTACGAGCGCTTCAAAAAACGTGTGCACGACATCGGAAATCGACGCGCGCGTGAAGTCGGTAGTGTCCAATGCGATGTCGTATTCGAGGCCTTCAGGAAAGGTCTTTTTCATTTCCTGGAGTGTCGCGTGGACCTGCTTCGAGACGTCGAGTGCGTTGGCGCCAGGTTGCTGATATACCGCGATGACGGTGGCCGGCTTGCCCTGAAAGCGGCTGCGGATCGAATAATCCTTCTGGCCCAGCGCGGCGCGGCCGATGTCCTTGAGACGCACAATCGCGGCATCGCCGTTGGCTGCCCTGATGATGATGTTGTCGAAGTCCTCGGGTTCACTCAGGCGACCTGTCGTGGTCACGGCGAACGACTGCTCGACCGGCGCGCCGGTCGGCGATTGGCCGAGACGGCCCACGGCGAACTGCTGGTTCTGGTTGGCGACCGCCCGCTGCACATCGCCCGCCGTGATACCCAGTTGTGCCATGCGGTCGGGCTTTAGCCAGATTCGCATCGCGTAATCGGGCGTACCGAAGATGGCCGACTGATTCGCACCGGGAATGCGCTTGAGCGCATCGAGCACGTAAATATTCGCGTAGTTGGCGATATACGTCGCGTCGTAGCGATCGCCCGGCGAATAGATGGCGATCACCATCATGAACGCCGACGATTTCTTCTGCACCTGAATGCCCTGTGACTGCACCGAAGAGGGCAATTGCGGCAACGCGAGGTTCACGCGGTTCTGCACGTCCACCTGCGCCAGCTCCGGATTGGTGCCGATCTGGAAGTACGCGTTGACAGTCAGATTGCCGGTAGATGAACTCGACGAGTTCATGTAAATCATGTTGTCCGCGCCGTTCACCTGCTGCTCGATCGGCGCGGCCACGTTGTTGGCCACCACGTCGGCATTCGCGCCGGGATAATTGGCGGAAATCGTGATCTGCGGTGGGGTGACATCCGGATACTGCGCGATCGGCAAGTTGAACATCGCCACCGCGCCGCCGAGCGTGATGACAATCGAAATCACCGACGC
>NZ_JBNPVS010000132.1:0-1342 GCF_050434225.1 Paraburkholderia sp. GAS32
TTCCTGAGAAACTCCTCCCCGTCAGGTCGGTTTCGCTTGCAGTACAAAGCCCAACGATTCGGCCCGTCGGGTGAGATTGTTCAGGACCCGCTGGCGATAGCGCTCTTCGTAGTACGCGGCGCCGGGATCCACATATTGCATGCCATAGCGCAGTGTGTTGTAGAACAACACCGCGATCTTGCGCGCGGTGGCGGTGACGGCCTTGGCGTTGCCGATCCGCGCCGACAGCCGTCGGTAAAAGCCGCCCAGCGCGGTGTCCGTCTTGCCGATTGCGACAGCGGCAAGACGCAGCGCGGCAGCGGCCTTGCTGGAGGAGCGGCGTGTCTTTGAGGAGAGGATCTTGCCGCCGGAGATCTTGTTGCCCGGAGCCAGACACAGCCAGGATGTGAAGTGCTTGGCCGTTGGCCAGCGCGACATGTCATTGCCGCATTCGGCCACGAGTTTGAGCGCCACATAGGGCCCCAGGCCGTGAAGCTGCGTCAGATCGACGCCAAGCATGGCGTAAAGCGCAGCACGCACATCAAAGGAGAAGCCGTTGGGTTGCTTGGTCCGGTACCGCGCCGCGGGCAATGGCGCGGCGGGCGGTTCGGCACCGGTTTGCAGTTGCCGAAGCGTGAGTTCTATACGCTCATCGCATTGCGCGACCTGGGTCTGGTAATAATCGTATAGCGAAAGCGCCTGGGTCAGCTCGAACACGTGCTCGGCTTTATAGTTGCCGATCAGCGCGTCGCGGATGGTCTCAACCGATGCCTTGCAACGCACATCGCGATGTCGGGCGAGTTCTACGGCATTGCGTTCGCCGGCCACAATGGCGCGGATGATCTTCATGCCGGTTGCACCCGTGACGTCCTTCACGACGTGATGCAGTTGCAGGTTCATCTGCATTAGCGCTTTCTGCATGTGCTGGATATGTGCCGCGGCGTATTCGAGCAGGCGTTCCCGTTGCCGCAGATAGGAGCGCAGGGTGGCCACGTCGTGCCGCGGCCGGAAACTCGCGCGCAGCAGCCCGTAGGCGTGAAGCTTTTGCAGCCACTGCGCATCGCTCACATCCGTCTTGCGACCCGGCACGTTCTTCGCGTCGCGCGCATTGACCAGTACCACCTCAAAGCCGTGTGCCTCCAGGATCTCGAACGCGGGGATCCAGTAGACGCCGGTTGACTCCATGGCTATCGTCGTGATTCCCACTTGTTCGAGCCAGTCGGCGAGATCGTGCAGCTCTTTGGTGAAACTGCGGAATGAACGCACCGGTTGCGGGTCACGCTCCGGTCCCACTGCCACCACATGAAACTGTGCGCCGATGTCGATCGCCGCAGCATGGGGATGCACCACCGTTATCTGCGCC
>NZ_JBNPVS010000133.1:0-1333 GCF_050434225.1 Paraburkholderia sp. GAS32
CCGCCGCCCAACTGCCCCACCACGACGAGCGAGGTCGGCACGGCACCGGGCAAGCTATTGGTGAGATTGACCGTCAGCGGTCCTGGCGGCACGGTGATCACCACAGGCGACCAGTTCGCTCCGGCGCCCGAATTTGCCGCCGCACAGGTCGCCGGCGCAACCGCAGCCGGCGTACAGGTGTAGCCCCACATCGGCACCGCCTGCCCGTCGGGCAGCGTGGCAGTCGTCGCCTTCGCCGTCAGATTGACGACTTGAGCAAAAGATATGCTGCTGGCAGTCAGCAGAATGGACGCTGTGACCCCTGCCTTGAGCACGGCGAAGAGGGTCGCCTTAAACTGAGTGGATCTCATCGCGCTTCTCCCCGCCTCTAATTGGATTCGTCAATCAGGAAAACCTGTGGATCGACGAGCATCATCATCATCATTCCGCCTGGGAAGATGTTGTTCGTAGTGATCTCGCGCTCGTTATGCGAGTGCCACATGAATGCAAAACCTGCTTCCGTTGCGGGTGGATTCGCGATCGTCCCGCTCGGCGGCGTCGTCCCGGTGGGCGCGGTGGCGCGTATGGTCGCGTCAGGCCCAAGATAAGGACTGCCACCAAACCAGAAGCCGTTGGTCACCACATGCGAATCCGGCAGGGTGACCGGCCCGCCGCTGCCGACGTTGCCGAACGGATGCGCTTCGAGCGCCTTGCCGTGATCGGCGCACCACTCGTAGTAGTTCGGCGCGAGCGGGTCGGCCGTGTAATAGCCGTTCACGTCCGGAATGCAGACGACCGGTTTGCCGACGTAAGCCGCATATTTCGGATCAGTATCGGTGTACAGGTCCCCAGGCTTATGCCCATAGACATCCCAGTTCAGGCCCTTGCCTGTCCAGTAGAAAATTCCATCCATCGTGAGGCCCGGCGTCGTGGTCGTCGTGAACAGCAGCGGTCCGGCCACCTTGGTCGGGTCCGTCTTGCTGAGCAGCATGTTTCCATCGCGCGCCAGCACCCGCACGTGATTGCCGTGCTCGTGGAACGGATGCTGCCAGCGGCCGGTGCCGATGATCCGCAACAGCACCAGTTCACCCGGATGCATGTGCGGATTGCCGTTGTAGGGCTGATGCGGATACTGCACCGCGTAGTTCGGGTCCATGTCGTCCGGCATCGAGCGGCCGTTGACCATGAAATAGGCCGGGTGATAGGGCTCCGTCTCCACGGTCATGCAGCCGTTCGGCGCCGTGCACGCGTTCGCCGCCTGTTGTTCCGCCTGCACATGGATGCGTGGATCCAATTCGGAGAACTGGAACAGATACTCGCGGTCGTAACAGGCCGCGCTGTGGTTATAGGCCGC
>NZ_JBNPVS010000134.1:0-1319 GCF_050434225.1 Paraburkholderia sp. GAS32
TGAACCGCCCCGAGAATCGTGGAGGCTGGTTGGTTTAAGTTGATGCCGGCACAGCGATGGTATTGCTGAATTGCCGGTAGTAGTTTGCCTCAGCTTCAGCGGGCGGGATATAGCCGAGAGGTTCCATCAGCCGATGATGGTTGAACCAGGCTACCCATTCCAGCGTCGCCAATTCGACAGACTCACGCGTTTTCCACGGCGCACGACGATGAATCATTTCTGCCTTGTACAGCCCGTTGATCGTTTCAGCCAGCGCGTTATCGTAGCTGTCGCCCCTGCTGCCAACCGACGGCTCGATGCCTGCTTCGGTCAGCCGTTCGCTGTAGCGAATGCTGACGTATTGCGAACCTCTATCGGAGTGATGGATCAGTGTTCCGTCATTGTCCGGCCGTCGAGCGTACAGCGCCTGTTCAAGTGCATCCAGAACGAAGTCCGTGGTCATCGACGAGCTGACGCGCCAGCCGACAATGCGCCGAGCAAACACGTCGATCACAAATGCGACATAAAGCCAGCCCTGCCACGTCGAGACGTACGTGAAATCCGAAACCCAGAGCTGGTTCGGCCGGTCAGCCTTGAACTGACGGTTGACCCGGTCGAGCGGGCGTGGAGCCGATACGTCGGGGATCGTCGTGCGAACTCGCTTTCCACGCCTCACACCGCGCAAACCCTGTTGCTTCATCAGCCGCTCGACGGTGCAACGTGCCACCGCGATACCCTCCCGGTTCAACTGCTTCCAGACTTTGTCTGCGCCGTAGACCTGCATGTTGGCCTGCCAGACTCGCTTGATTTCCGGACTCAGAAACTCATCGCGTTTCGCTCGGGCACAACGCCGCGACGGATCGCGAAGCTGTGCGGCATGACGCCGATAGCCAGACGGGGCAATCCGCAAGACCTTGCAGATCGACTCGACCCCGAAGGTGTCGCGATGCTGATCGATAAAGGCCTTCAGGACTTCAGGCGGCGGTCGAGTTCCGCCTGGGCGAAAAATGCGCTCGCCAGCTTCAGGATCTCATTGGCACGGCGCAGTTCCTTAACCTCACGCTCCAGTGCCTTGAGGCGCTCACGTTCCGACGTCGTGACGCCCTCACGCTCACCGCTATCAACTTCTTCTCGCTTGACCCATCCCAGCAGCGTCTGGCTCGTACAGCCGATCTTGGGGGCGATGGATTCGATCGCTGCCCACTGCGAGGGATACTCGCCCCGATGCTCTTGCACCATACGCACAGCACGCTCGCGGACTTCAGCAGAAAATTTGTTCGACTTGTTCATAGCTCCATTTTCTCAAGAATTGGAGCCTCCACCAAATCCGGGGCGGTTCA
>NZ_JBNPVS010000135.1:0-1299 GCF_050434225.1 Paraburkholderia sp. GAS32
TCGGCGTCACGGATGGTTATTCATCTGGCACGTCGAGTTGACTCAGTTTTTCCAATTGCGCTGGAACTTTTGTGCGATTTCCCGTGTTTTGGGTCTGTTTCGGGCGGCTTTTCACCCGAGTTCCGCTCATTGCGCCCCCAGCGGACGGATTTGCCCCAAGGTGCGCATACGGACCAGGTTGTACGCTGCCATCGTCAGCACAAACATCTGATCCACTTTCTTCAAACCGCGCACCATCACCTGACGCATGCCGCCAACCGTCTTGGCCCAGCCGAAGCCTTGTTCGATCAGCTTGCGCTTTTGCTGCGAGACGGCGTAGCCCTCGCTTTGGGCAATCGCCTTCGGTACCGCCGAATGGCGTCCTGAATTGTTCTGCGCCACATGCGGCGTGACATTCATGTCCACACAGGCTTCCACGAATTCCTGGGCGTCATAGCCCTTGTCAGCTCCGAGCGTGATCTCACGCGCCGGGTCATCGAGCGCCTGTCTGGCATCGTTAATCATGGCCTTGGCGGCTTCGCGCTCGGCATAACCATCAGCGATCGTCACCACGGCATTGGCCACCAGACCGTAGCGGTTGTCGCTCAAGGTATGACCCATGTAGCGCAATTCACTGGCCGTGCCGCCTTTGCGATAGAGCCGTGCATCAGCATCGGTCTTCGACTCATGGGTGTCGTTGCTGCGCTTCTCGCCTTTGAAGTTGTCCCCATCGCCGTTGGCCTGGTCGTCATCGTCACGGCGAACAAAGCTCTTATGGCCGGCCCAGGCCTGGATCAGCGTACCGTCAACGCTGAAGTGTTCGCCTGATAGCCAGGCCTTCTGCTGTGCAATGGCCAGCACCTCATTGAAGAACTCGATGACCGCGTCATGTTTAATCAGCCGTTCCCGGTTCTTGGTGAACACGGTCGGCACCCACACGCTATCGTCCATCGACAGCCCAATGAACCAGCGGAACAGCAGGTTATATTGGACCTGCTCCATCAACTGCCGCTCGGAGCGCACGCTGTACAGCACTTGCAACAACATCGCCCGCAGCAATTTCTCCGGCGCTACGCTCGGCCGGCCGCCTTTGACGTCAGCTTCATACATGCCGGCAAACAAGCCGTTCATCTTCGACAACGCAGCGTTGGCCATCTTGCGAATCGCGCGCAGCGGGTGATCCGCTGGAACAAAGTCTTCCAGCTTACGCATCGTGAACAAACTCTCGGTGAAGGTGTCGGCGCCGCGCATCATTTCTCAGGGTAGTGGCTTCCTCAGCATAACGTTTCGACCGACTCATCCGCTGACTTGCTGTCGTCG
>NZ_JBNPVS010000136.1:0-1213 GCF_050434225.1 Paraburkholderia sp. GAS32
CTTCTTATGTCTTTCGGCGACGACAGATTTCCCGACACCGACTTGGTACCCGAAAAGAGCAGTCTATCGGTGGATCATTCGCTAACGTCGAGCGCGCCGCTACCTTGCGATCTACGGAGATCTAGGCAACGATGGCTATGCGCGAATCCCAAGAGCTGTGCTTTCCAGAGGGGATAGGACGGCGTCCGAGAAATGTTGGAGCGAGGATTGCAAGTCGTGACATTTGGTTGAGGTCGAAACGTCGCCAGTCAGGGAGTCCACCGTTGCTACTTTGTCCCCCGGTCTGGTAGCCGAGAACTTGCCTGACTCCATTTGTAACTCCATACACATGGGGTTCGACAATCCGCGGAAGATTGCGGTAATAAAACTCAATCAATTGTTTGCTTGCGATGGCTTCTAATATCAGGTTTTCCATATAGCCCCCGTTTTTCACTCGGCAAGCCCGTACGACGTCGACGGTAGCAGTCGGCGTCACAGAGGCAATACCTACCGCTAGCTTAATTGTCTGTTCAATGTAGACGGTAAACGTTGCCGAAGCCAGAACGGATTGCGCTGATCACGCCATGCCTCAAAGCGCCGCTTAGGGTCAAAGCAGGCTATCGGTCCAAGGGAATCGACTATTGTCGATTTCTTGACTCCCCGCTCGTCGTGCGTATGGGCGGTCGTGTTGCGATGCGCTGCCGACCGGCACCTATAGTCCGTATGGGAAAAAGGAGATTGCGAATGACTTACGTCGATGGATTTGTTGTCCCCGTGCCTACAGCCAACCGCGAAGTTTACAGACAGTTCGCCGAAAGAGCGGCGGCCGTCTTCAAGGAGCACGGCGCGTTGAAGGTGGTCGAATGCTGGGGAGATGACGTGCCGGAGGGCAAGGTGACGTCGTTTCCGATGGCGATCAAGCGCAAGGATGATGAGACGGTGGTGTTCTCCTGGGTTGTCTGGCCGTCGCATCAGTCGCGAGACGAAGGAATGAAAGCGGTAATGGCCGACCCGCGACTTCAACCAGATAAGGATCCGATGCCTTTTGACGGCCAGCGGCTAATCTATGGCGGCTTCGAAGTGATTGTTGACGCGTGATGGCAGAAAAACATGGCGTCGGTTCGCGTTGAGACGCGAACCGACGCCGCGGCGGCCTGGCATTGGAAAAACGCGGAGGAAACCCGTTAAAAACCTGAGGACATAAGCAAAAAACGGGCACCTGTGGAGTACGGGT
>NZ_JBNPVS010000137.1:0-1170 GCF_050434225.1 Paraburkholderia sp. GAS32
AGGGTGAAGGGGTTGCAATAAACTGGTGGCTGCGACTGTTTAATAAAAACACAGCACTCTGCAAACACGAAAGTGGACGTATAGGGTGTGACGCCTGCCCGGTGCCGGAAGATTAAATGATGGGGTGCAAGCTCTTGATTGAAGTCCCGGTAAACGGCGGCCGTAACTATAACGGTCCTAAGGTAGCGAAATTCCTTGTCGGGTAAGTTCCGACCTGCACGAATGGCGTAACGATGGCCACACTGTCTCCTCCCGAGACTCAGCGAAGTTGAAGTGTTTGTGATGATGCAATCTCCCCGCGGCTAGACGGAAAGACCCCATGAACCTTTACTGTAGCTTTGCATTGGACTTTGAACCGATCTGTGTAGGATAGGTGGGAGGCTATGAAGCGTGGACGCCAGTCTGCGTGGAGCCGTCCTTGAAATACCACCCTGGTTTGTTTGAGGTTCTAACCTTGGTCCGTGATCCGGATCGGGGACAGTGCATGGTAGGCAGTTTGACTGGGGCGGTCTCCTCCCAAAGTGTAACGGAGGAGTACGAAGGTACGCTAGGTACGGTCGGAAATCGTGCTGATAGTGCAATGGCATAAGCGTGCTTAACTGCGAGACCGACAAGTCGAGCAGGTGCGAAAGCAGGTCATAGTGATCCGGTGGTTCTGTATGGAAGGGCCATCGCTCAACGGATAAAAGGTACTCTGGGGATAACAGGCTGATACCGCCCAAGAGTTCATATCGACGGCGGTGTTTGGCACCTCGATGTCGGCTCATCTCATCCTGGGGCTGTAGCCGGTCCCAAGGGTATGGCTGTTCGCCATTTAAAGAGGTACGTGAGCTGGGTTTAAAACGTCGTGAGACAGTTTGGTCCCTATCTGCCGTGGGCGCTGGATATTTGAAGGGGGCTGCTCCTAGTACGAGAGGACCGGAGTGGACGAACCTCTGGTGTACCGGTTGTCACGCCAGTGGCATCGCCGGGTAGCTATGTTCGGAAGAGATAACCGCTGAAAGCATCTAAGCGGGAAACTCGCCTTAAGATGAGATATCCCCGGGGCTTCGAGCCCCTTGAAGGGTCGTTCAAGACCAGGACGTTGATAGGTCAGGTGTGGAAGCGCAGTAATGCGTTAAGCTAACTGATACTAATTGCCCGTAAGGCTTGATCCTATAACAGGTGTGT
>NZ_JBNPVS010000138.1:0-1170 GCF_050434225.1 Paraburkholderia sp. GAS32
TAGAAATGTCGTGTTCTGGTCTCGGTATGCTTGCCGGTTCCCTGCGGGATTACGGAGCCGGCCATGCATCCAGCGACACTGGTGACATTGAACATGCGCGAACTCGATCGACTGAAGGTGATCCAGGCTGTTGTGGATAGGGTTCTGAAACCTGGACGTGCTGCCGAACGACTGGGCCTGACCGTGCGGCAGATCGAGCGGCTGGTAATCCGATACCATGAATCAGGCGCAGCGGGCCTGGTCTTACGCGAACGCGGCCGACCGGGTAACCGGCGGCTGGACGACGACGAGGCCCAGCGCGCCCTGGCGATTATCCGCGAGCGCTACACCGATTTCGGGCCGACGCTGGCCTGCGAGAAGCTGTACGAATGCCACGGCATACGTCTGGCGAAGGAAACGGTCCGCAGGCTGATGACGGATGCGGGCCCGAAAAAGCTCACCATGACGGAGATTGTTGATTTCAAATACGCAACTAACCGTCTGTGCCGATTGCGTACACGTCACAGCACAAAACCGCCTGCAACACGTCAGCCGTCTGAAGAAATAACGAGCAGGTACATCGTCGGCGGTTATCGATAGCGGATGCCTGGTGAAGCTGAACCGTTGCGTCATTGACGATTGCGCTGCTTTCGACTTCTGGTAGATTAATCGCTTAGCGGTGCAGTACAAATACAAAGACCGCGAATAATATTTTCGAGGTACGCCATGGGAGCTCTTGATCGCGCGGCCGCCGTCTCGCCGGACGGACGCGCCGTGGTTTTCATGCGGTCGATCCGCGGCCGCGAAGTTGAAGGCGCAATTGCGCGTGACGCACTCGAAGAGCATTTCTGGCTGCCGTGTAGCGCCGACGTGACGCGCACGCTCAAAACATTTGAAAACGGCCGCAACCGCGTTGTCGCGGTCGCACAAAGAAAGTTACTTGCGCGGCCAGACGAGCGACTGTCGCTAACTGCCAACGACTTCGTGGCGCGGTAAGCGACCATTCGCTAGGGTGTTTCTCGCGTCGAGACCAGTGATGCCGGTGCGGTAGGCTTCACGGCTGTCTTGAACAAGCGGGCGCATCGTCTTAAGGAACCGGGCTTCCGTGCCAATTTCGACTTTCGCTAACCGGCCGCTTACAAGGGGTATCGGGCAGCAATCACTCAAGAAATTGCCCGCTAGTGCCACGCG
>NZ_JBNPVS010000139.1:0-1157 GCF_050434225.1 Paraburkholderia sp. GAS32
GGGTGACGGCGTACCTTTTGTATAATGGGTCAGCGACTTACATTCAGTGGCAAGCTTAACCGATTAGGGCAGGCGTAGCGAAAGCGAGTCCGAACAGGGCGTTCAGTCGCTGGGTGTAGACCCGAAACCAGGTGATCTATCCATGGCCAGGATGAAGGTGCGGTAACACGTACTGGAGGTCCGAACCCACTAACGTTGAAAAGTTAGGGGATGAGCTGTGGATAGGGGTGAAAGGCTAAACAAACCTGGAAATAGCTGGTTCTCTCCGAAAACTATTTAGGTAGTGCCTCGTGTATCACCTTCGGGGGTAGAGCACTGTCATGGTTGTGGGGTCCATTGCGGATTACTACGCCATAGCAAACTCCGAATACCGAAGAGTGCAATCACGGGAGACAGACATCGGGTGCTAACGTCCGGTGTCAAGAGGGAAACAACCCAGACCGCCAGCTAAGGTCCCCAAATATTGCTAAGTGGGAAACGAAGTGGGAAGGCTAAAACAGTCAGGAGGTTGGCTTAGAAGCAGCCATCCTTTAAAGAAAGCGTAATAGCTCACTGATCGAGTCGTCCTGCGCGGAAGATGTAACGGGGCTAAGCAATATACCGAAGCTGCGGATGCACATTTATGTGCATGGTAGGAGAGCGTTCCGTAAGCCTGCGAAGGTGCATTGAAAAGTGCGCTGGAGGTATCGGAAGTGCGAATGCTGACATGAGTAGCGATAAAGGGGGTGAAAGGCCCCCTCGCCGTAAGCCCAAGGTTTCCTACGCAACGTTCATCGGCGTAGGGTGAGTCGGCCCCTAAGGCGAGGCAGAAATGCGTAGCTGATGGGAAGCAGGTTAATATTCCTGCACCATTGTTAAATGCGATGGGGGGACGGATCGCGGAAGGTTGTCCGGGTGTTGGAAGTCCCGGTCCTTGCATTGGAGAAGGCGCTCAGGCAAATCCGGGCGCGGAATTCAAGGGTGCGAGGCCATTCACTTCGGTGAAGAAGCAACTGGAAGTGGTTCCAAGAAAAGCCTCTAAGCTTCAGTTTAACAAGACCGTACCGCAAACCGACACAGGTGGGCGAGATGAGTATTCTAAGGCGCTTGAGAGAACTCGGGAGAAGGAACTCGGCAAATTGGTACCGTAACTTCGGGATAAGGTACGCCCCTGTAGC
>NZ_JBNPVS010000140.1:0-1079 GCF_050434225.1 Paraburkholderia sp. GAS32
TGCGGCGATTCGAAGTCGACGGCGTTCGGCACCTGCTATCCGCCGACCGTGAACTACGATCCGCGCTACTACCTGATCAACGGCGTCGCCTTCGACCGCACCAATCCCGGCGGGTCTTCGTTTGCCGCCACCGCGCCTGTTGCGACAGGCCAGGTGCTCGTGCGTTTCGTGAACGCCGGTTTGCGGATGCACGTTCCGTCGATAGTCGGTGCACAAACCGGCAATCCCGTCGCTTCCGGTTTCTCGCTGATCGCCGAAGACGGCAATGTGTTGCCCGGTAACACGCGAGTCCAGTCGGAAGTGTTTCTGGCCGCGGGCAAAACCTACGACGTGATGATCAACGCACCGGCTACAGGCGCAACGGCGCTTCCGGTGTTCGACCGCGAACTGAGCCTGTCTACAAACAATCAGCGTGACGGCGGGATGCAGGCCTATGTCGCCGTCAATGGCGGCGTGCTGCCGACGGCTGGGGCCGCGAATCAGAATGCGATTGCCAATTCCGCTGCCTACTTCTTTGTCCCGGGCACCACGTTGACCGTGTCGGATCCTGCCAAGGGCGTGAAAGCCAAGGACGTGAATGTTTACGGCGTGGAGGTCAAGACGACGACCACCGGCGGCGCGCTGACGCTGAACCCGGATGGCACGTTCGTCTATGTGCCGAATGCCGGTACGACAGCTGACAGCTTTGTGTATCAGGCCAACGGCAATCCCGCGGTATCGGCGACGGTCACGCTGTCAGCCTGCAGCGCCGGCAACGGTTGTCTGTCTGGCCCGCCGGTGGCCAGCAATGGCGCTTACGTCAGCAACATCGCGTCGCGGCTGCAAATCGGCGCGCCCGGCGTGCTGGCCAATGCCTCGGATCCGAAGGGGCTGCCGCTCACCGCGGCGATTTCGGGTGCTGTGACAGGCGGGACCGTCACGTTGAATCCGGACGGATCGTTCACCGCGATTCCGACGACGCCGCCGGTCGGCAGCACTGCGACTGCCACCATGACGTTCAAATACACGGCAAAGAATTCGCAGAACACGTCGAGCACCGCCGCGACCGTGACGGTGACGTTCAAGGGCGGCAGCGGACT
>NZ_JBNPVS010000141.1:0-1070 GCF_050434225.1 Paraburkholderia sp. GAS32
TTCCATACATGTCAAGGGTAGGTAAGGTTTTTCGCGTTGCATCGAATTAATCCACATCATCCACCGCTTGTGCGGGTCCCCGTCAATTCCTTTGAGTTTTAATCTTGCGACCGTACTCCCCAGGCGGTCAACTTCACGCGTTAGCTACGTTACCAAGTCAATGAAGACCCGACAACTAGTTGACATCGTTTAGGGCGTGGACTACCAGGGTATCTAATCCTGTTTGCTCCCCACGCTTTCGTGCATGAGCGTCAGTATTGGCCCAGGGGGCTGCCTTCGCCATCGGTATTCCTCCACATCTCTACGCATTTCACTGCTACACGTGGAATTCTACCCCCCTCTGCCATACTCTAGCCCGCCAGTCACAAATGCAGTTCCCAGGTTAAGCCCGGGGATTTCACATCTGTCTTAGCGGACCGCCTGCGCACGCTTTACGCCCAGTAATTCCGATTAACGCTTGCACCCTACGTATTACCGCGGCTGCTGGCACGTAGTTAGCCGGTGCTTATTCTTCCGGTACCGTCATCCCCCCGGGGTATTAACCCAGAGGTTTTCTTTCCGGACAAAAGTGCTTTACAACCCGAAGGCCTTCTTCACACACGCGGCATTGCTGGATCAGGGTTTCCCCCATTGTCCAAAATTCCCCACTGCTGCCTCCCGTAGGAGTCTGGGCCGTGTCTCAGTCCCAGTGTGGCTGGTCGTCCTCTCAGACCAGCTACAGATCGTCGCCTTGGTAGGCCTTTACCCCACCAACTAGCTAATCTGCCATCGGCCGCCCCTGTAGCGGGAGGTCCTAAGATCCCCCCCTTTCCTCCGTAGAGCGTATGCGGTATTAATCCGGCTTTCGCCGGGCTATCCCCCACTACAGGACACGTTCCGATGTATTACTCACCCGTTCGCCACTCGCCACCAGGGTTGCCCCCGTGCTGCCGTTCGACTTGCATGTGTAAGGCATGCCGCCAGCGTTCAATCTGAGCCAGGATCAAACTCTTCAGTTCAAACCTGTTACTGTTTTTCGGTTCAGTTAAGAACCGGTCGCTCACTCAACGTACTGACGAATGATTAACCTG